>JBAUJO010000055.1:0-10022 GCA_049683875.1 Ornithinimicrobium sp. | reverse complement strand
GGGCTGCCCGCCCCGGGGCGGCTGCCCGATGGCCAACCGGCGGACCGGCACGGCCGGGAGTGGCTGCTCGACGGTGGTCCTGATCCGGCCCTGGACCGCGTCGGCGGGATCCGTCGCGCCCGAGCGGCCACGCTGCTGATGCTCGCCCTGCCCGGGTCGGCCTACCTCTACCAGGGGGAGGAGCTGGGCCTGCACGAAGTCGCTGAGATCACCGACGAGCAACGCCAAGATCCGACCTTCTTCCGTAGCGCCGGAATCGATGTCGGGCGGGACGGATGCCGGGTGCCGCTGCCGTGGAGTGACGATGAACCCGGCTTCGGGTTCGGAGCCGCAGATGCGCAGGTGCACCTGCCGCAACCAGCGTGGTTCGCCCGGCACGCGGTCACCGCGCAGGAGGACGACACCGAGTCCACCCTGCAGATGTACCGCACCGCCCTACGACTACGCCGCGACTTGCAGACCACGGAGGACCTGGCCTGGGTCGAGACCGGCCAGGCTGACGTGCTGCACTTCACCCGGCCCAACGGGTGGCAGGTGATCACCAACTTCGGCACCCAGCCGTACCCGCTCGGCGACGGACAGGTGGTGGTCGGGAGCGCACCGTTGGTGGCAGAGGCAGTGCCGGCTGAGTCGACCGTCTGGATGGCTCCGCCTGAATCAGCCGACCCGGCCTGAGCGCCTAGGGCGCCGGATGCAACCTGCCTCGTCCCGCCGGTGTCAGCCGACGTGGAGGTCGGCCACCTGGAGCGCCTCGTCCAGCACGTCGAGACCGGTCAGGAGGTCGGCGTCGCCGATGTTCAGCGGCGGCACGACGTGCACCCGGTTGAAGTTGACGAACGGCATGACGCCACCGTCCCGGAGGGCCTTGGTGAGGGCAACCATGGCCGGCGAGCTGCCTCCGTAGGGGGCGAGCGGCTCCCTGGACTGCTGGTCCTTGACCAGCTCGACGGCCCAGAAGCACCCGATCCCGCGCACCTCACCCACGCTGGGGTGCCGGGTGGCGATCTCGCGCAGACGCGGACCCAGGATCTCCCGGCCCAGGCGAGCGGCGTTGTCGACCATGCCCTCCTCGCGCATCGCGGTGATGGTGGCCACGGCTGCCGCGCAGGCCAACGGGTGGCCGGAGTAGGTCAGCCCGCCGGGGTAGGGCCGCTCGTCGAACGTGGCGGCGATCTCCTCACTGATCACCACACCACCCAGCGGCACGTATCCCGAGTTCACTCCTTTGGCGAAGACGACGAGGTCCGGGGTGATGTCCCAGTGGTCGAAGGCGAACCAGGCCCCGGCACGGCCGAACCCGGCCATCACCTCGTCGAGGATGAGCGCGATGCCGTGACTGCGGGTGATCTCCCGCACGCCCGCGAGATAGCCCGGGGGCGGCAGGTAGATGCCCGCCGTGCCGGGGATCGACTCGAGCACGAGCGCAGCGATGTTTCCCGGCCCCTCCAGGAGGATGAGGTCGTTGAGGTGCCGCAGCGCCCGCTCGCTCTCCTCCTCCTCGGTGCTGGACCCGAAGTAGCTGCGGTACAGGTAGGGCGGCATGAAGTGCACGACGCCCTCAGCCGAATAGTCGTTGGCGAACCTGCGCGGGTCGCCGGTGACGTTGACCGCCAGCTGCGTCCCGCCGTGATAGCTGCGGTAGGCCGCGAGGACCTTGTGCCGACCGGTATGCAGGCGGGCCATCCGGATGGCGTGTTCGTTGGCGTCCGCACCACCGTTGGTGAAGAACACCTTGTCCAGCCCGGGCGGGGTCAGCTCGGTGATCAGCCGGGCCGCCTCGGAGCGGGCGTCGTTGACGTGCTGTGGCGCGATGGTGCACAGCTGTCGCGCCTGCGCCTCGATGGCCGCCACGACGGCCGGGTGCTGGTGGCCGATGTTGGTGTTGACCATCTGGCTCGACAGGTCGAGCAGCCTATGGCCCTCCCCGTCCCATACGTAGGACCCGGCGGCTGCCAGCACGGTCATCGGCTGGAAGAGTGCCTGGGCCTGCCAGGAGTGGAACACGTGCGCTCGGTCCAGCTCGTAGGCCCGGCGGCCGCTCTCGATGTCGGCTCCGGTGACCGGGGCGGTCTCGATGCTCATGGGGGCTCCTCTTCTCTGCGTGTCGCGTCTCAGGCGTTGGTGGGGAAGCCGAGCTGCAGTCCGGCGTGGCTAGGGTCCAGCCAGCGCGTCGTGACGACCTTGCCTCGGCTGAAGAAGTGGACCCCTTCGGTGCCGTGCGCGTGGGAGTCGCCGAAGAGGCTGCTCTTCCACCCGCCGAAGGAGTAGTAGGCCATGGGCACCGGGATCGGCACGTTGACGCCGACCATCCCGACCGCGACCTCGTTCTGGAAGCGGCGCGCGGCACCGCCGTCGTTGGTGAAGATCGCGGTGCCGTTGCCGTAGGGGTTGTCGTTGATCAGCGCCAGGCCCTCCTCGTAACCGCCCACGCGGACCACGGACAGGACCGGGCCGAAGATCTCGTCGGTGTAGACCGACATGTCGGGGGTCACCCGGTCGAGCAGCGTGGGACCCAGGAAGAACCCGGAACCGTCGGCGTCGGGGTCGACCCGGCGCCCGTCCACCACGACGGCCGCGCCGGCGTCCTCGCCCGCATCGACGTAGCCGGAGACCTTGTCGCGGTGCGCGGCCGTGATGAGGGGACCCATGTCAGCACCGCGCGTGCCGTCGCCGACGCGCAGCCCGTTCGCGCGCTCAGCGATCTTGTCGACGAGCTCGTCGGCGACCGTGTCCACGACGAGAAGGGCGGAGATCGCCATACAGCGCTCCCCGGCGGAGCCGAAGCCGGCGTTGACAGCGGCGTCAGCAGCGAGGTCCAGGTCAGCGTCAGGCAGCACGAGCATGTGGTTCTTCGCCCCGCCCAGTGCCTGCACGCGCTTACCGGCCGCGGTTCCTCGCTCGTAGACGTACCGTGCGACCGGCGTGGAGCCGACGAACGAGACCGACGCGACATCGGGGTCGGTGAGTAGGGCGTCGACCGCCACCTTGTCGCCGTGCACCACGTTGAAGACCCCGTCCGGCAGGCCCGCCTCGGCCCAGAGAGCGGCCATCCAGTTGGCGGCCGACGGGTCCTTCTCCGAGGGCTTGAGCACGACGGTGTTACCGGCGGCGATGGCCACCGGGAAGAACCACATCGGGACCATGGCCGGGAAGTTGAAGGGCGAGATCACCGCACTGACGCCCAGCGGCTGACGCACCGAGTGCACGTCCACGCCGGTCGACGCGTTCTCGGTGTAGCCGCCCTTGAGCAGGTGCGCCATCCCGCACGCGAACTCCACGACCTCCTGGCCGCGGCTGACCTCGCCGAGGGCGTCGTCGAGCACCTTGCCGTGCTCCGCGGTGATGATCGCCGCCAGCTCACCCTTGCGTTCGTTGAGCAGTTCGCGGAAGCGGAAGAGCACCGCCGTGCGCTTGGCCAGGGAGGCGTCCCGCCAGGCCGGGAAGGCGGCTGCAGCTGCGGCGACCACCGCTCGGACCTGGTCTGCGTCGGCGAGGGCGACCTCACAGGCCACCTTGCCGGTGGCGGGGTTGTGCACCTCAGCGAACCGGGCGCCCTGACCGACCGCGACCTCACGGCCGTCGACCCAGTGTGCGACGGTCTGCATACGAGCTCCTTCATCGTTGGTTCGCGGCGCACAGCGGCGTCCTGCCGGTTTCAAGTCTGGGGGCGCCTGCCGTCGGGCACCATCGACAACCTGTCACGTCTTCTTCCCGTGAGGGCGACATACTGTCAGGATGGCGCCGTCTCATCCCCGTGGTCGGATCACCGTTGCCTCGGTGCTTGGCCTACACGAAGTGCGCTCCGGTCTTCCCGAGATTCTCAGCGGGCCGGACCGCGTGGACAGCCCTGTCCGCTGGGTGCACGTGGCCGACTCCGAGGGCGTCGGCTCACTCATGGAGGGGGGCGAGCTGGTGCTCAGCACGGCTGCCGGCTTTCGTCTCTCGGTCACCCGGCTCGGGCGGTTCCTGCACGATCTCGAGGATGCTGGGGTTGCCGGGGTGGTCGTCGAGCTGGTGGACCCCGAGGGCGAGGTCGACGAGGCGGCCGTGGGTGTGCTGCGCGAGGCGGCTCGGGGGCTGATGCTGCCGGTCGTGCTGCTCCGTCGGCGCATCAAGTTCGCCCGGGTCACCCAGGCCGCCTACCGCCTCCTCCTCGGCGAGCAGCTCGGCCGACTCGAGCACTCCCGGGAGGTGCACGAGGTCTTCACCGACCTCAACCTCGAGTCGGCCGACGAGCAGCGGATCCTGGACACTACGGCGCGGCTGCTCGGCCGCGCCGTGCAGGTGGAGGACGCGGCCCGGCGAGTGCTGCTCAGGGCGGGCGAACAGCAGGTGCCATCGGCGCCTGCCGGTAGCGGCCAGACGTCGCGGTCGGTCACGGTGGCGGTGGGAACGGCAGGCAACACGTGGGGTCGACTGGTAGCGGCCGCAGGGCCAGAGGAGGAGGCGGAGGCCGTGCTCGTCCTCGAGCGAGCGGGTCAGGCCCTGACCCTGGCGCGGATGGCGGCCCGCGACCAGGAGGACCTGCTGTACCGGGCGCGAGCGGGCTTCCTCC
This sequence comes from Ornithinimicrobium sp., assembly GCA_049683875.1. Lineage (GTDB taxonomy): Bacteria > Actinomycetota > Actinomycetes > Actinomycetales > Dermatophilaceae > Ornithinicoccus. The sequence goes on along the minus strand of JBAUJO010000055.1, from coordinate 5,467 downwards.
AGGCGCTCATCGGTGGCGACGTCACGGAAGAACAAGCGCGGGAACGCGCGGTGATGCTGGGACTCGCACCGGCGGAGGTCTACCTGCCTCTGGTCGTCCACGTGCCCCCTGACCAGGACAGGGATCTGGCCCGGCTCCAGCTGCGTGAGCGCGCGCTCATGGACGACCTGCTCGCGGCGGCTCGACCACTGGCGCTCAGCGTCGTCGCGGCGGCTCTGCGGACGGGTTCGTTCGCGATGCTCCTCGGCCTGAGCCGTCGAGTCGACATCGACGAAGCCCTGACCCGCGTCGTAGAGCGGGCCGAGGCACGGTCAGCCCATCGAGACCACAGCCCGCAGGAGAGCCCGGAGCTGGTCTGGACCGTCGGGGTCGCCGCGGAACGGCCGAGCCTGACCGCCGCCGCGGCCGGCATCGAAGAGGCCACCCAGGTCGCCCGCACTGTGGCTGCGACCCCGACGCGACAGCGGCCCTACTACCGGTTCGCCGACATCCGGCTACCCGGTCTGATGGCCTTGCTGGCCGATGACCCCCGAGTCCGGACGTTCGCCGAGGCGGAGCTGGCCCCGCTGCTCGCCGGCCAGCCGCCCTGGGGGCTGGACCTGCTCGGCCTGTACCTGGACCACGGGGGCAACAAGAGCGAGGTGTCGCGGGCGGGTCACCTCAGCCGCCAGGCCCTCTACGCTCGACTGCACCGGCTCGAGGAGATGCTGGGGGTTTCGTTGGATGAGCCCGAGTCTCGCGCCGCACTGCACGTCGCACTGATGTGGAAGCGAGGCCACGCCGTGGGCGCCGGACGCTCCTGACCTTGCGCGACCTCCTCGTGCCGGGCCATGATTCCGTATAGTGGAAGCAAACTTTCATTGAGGACCTCAGGAGGTCATATGAGTGCGCAATCCGGCCACACCCCGGTCCTGGTGATCACCGACGACCTCGCCGCCCACACGGTGCAGGTGACCCAGTGACCTCATCGCGCGTGCAACGAGCGGGGCTCGACGTCGCTACCGAGCTGGCCGACTTCGTCGAGCAGGAGGCGCTCGAGAGCAGCAAACTGTCCGCCGAGGAGTTCTGGCAGGCAGTGGCTGACCTCATCCATGACCTCACTCCGCGCAACCGCGACCTGCTCGAGGTGAGAGACCGGCTGCAGGCTCGCCTCGATGAGTACCACACCGAGCATCCCGGCCAGCCCGACCCGCAGGAGTACCGCCGGCTGCTGGAGGACATGGGCTACCTGCTGCCTGCGCCGGATGAGTTCGAGGTGTCGACCGAGGGTGTCGACGAGGAGATCGCGACGGTGGGTGGGCCCCAGCTCGTCGTGCCGATGCTCAACGCCCGCTTCGCCATCAACGCGGCCAACGCCCGCTGGGGCTCGCTCTACGACGCGCTCTACGGCAGCGACGTCATCCCCGACGAGGGTGAGACGCGAGTGACCAAGGAGTACAACGTCGAGCGGGGCAACGAGGTGATCCGCCGCGGGCGTGAGCTGCTGGACTCCATCGCGCCGCTCACCGAGGGCTCGCACGCCGACGCGAGCGCCTACCGTGTCCGCGACGGCTCGCTGGTCGTCTCGTCGACCTCGGATGCGCAGGCCGGGCTCGTCGACGGCGACGTCTTCGCCGGCCACACCGGTGATGCCGAACAGCCCGACAGCATCCTGCTGCGCCACCACGGTCTGTACGTCGAGATCGTCGTCGACCCCGAGAACTTCATCGGCAAGACCGACTCCGCCGGCGTGGCCGACATCGTCCTGGAGGCGGCACTGACCTCGATCATGGACCTGGAGGACTCCGTGGCCGCGGTGGACGCCGAGGACAAGGTGCTGGGGTATCGCAACTGGCGCGGCCTGGTGAGCGGCGCGCTCACCGAGGAGGTGACCAAGGGCGAGGACAGCTTCACCCGCCGGATGGCGAAGGACCGCACGTACACCGCGCCGGACGGCTCCAGCTTCACCGTCCCCGGCCGGTCCTTGATGCTGGTGCGCAACGTGGGCCACCTGATGACCACCGACGCCGTGCGCGACCGGGACGGGCAGGAGGTGCAGGAGGGCCTGCTCGACGCGGTCATGACCGCCCTGTGCGCGATGCCCGACCTCTACGGCGACGCCGCGGGCACCAACTCGCGGCGCGGATCGGTGTACATCGTCAAGCCGAAGATGCACGGCCCCGACGAGGTCGCCTTCACCGGCGAGCTGTTCGGCCGCGTGGAGACCCTGCTCGGGCTGCCCCACGGCACGCTCAAGATGGGGATCATGGACGAGGAGCGGCGCACCAGCGTCAACCTCCGCGCCTGCATCCACGCTGCTCGTGATCGGGTCGCGTTCATCAACACCGGGTTCCTGGACCGGACCGGCGACGAGATCCACACCTCGCTGCAGGCCGGGGTCATGGTGCCCAAGGGCGACATGAAGGACGAGCCGTTCCTGGGCGCCTACGAACGCTCCAACGTCGACGCGGGCCTGGAGGCGGGGCTGCTGCGCCGGGGTCAGATCGGCAAGGGCATGTGGGCCATGCCCAACCAGATGGCGGACATGCTCGAGCAGAAGATCGGCCATCTCAAGGCGGGCGCGACCACGGCGTGGGTGCCCTCCCCCACCGCAGCGACACTGCACGCCTTGCACTACCACCAGGTCGACGTGTTCGAGGTCGCCGACGAGCTGACTCACCGCTCCCCGGAACCGGTCGATGACCTGCTCGTGCTGCCGCTCGCTGAGGGCGAGCTCTCGCGCGAGGTGATCGAGACCGAGCTGGACAACAACGTGCAGTCGATCCTGGGGTACGTCGTGCGCTGGGTGGACCAGGGCGTGGGGTGCTCCAAGGTGCCCGACATCCACGGCACGGCGCTCATGGAGGACCGCGCCACGCTGCGCATCTCCAGCCAGCTGCTGGCGAACTGGCTGCGCCACGGGGTCATCAGCGAGGAGGAGCTGGACTCCAGCCTGCGCCGGCTCGCTGCCGTCGTGGACGAGCAGAACGCCGGCGACCCGACGTATGAGCCGCTGCTGAGCGACGGCGGGCCCGGTGTCGCCTACCAGGCGGCGCGGCGGCTCGTCACCGAGGGCGCCGAGCAGCCGGCCGGGTACACCGAGCCGCTGCTGCACGGGCTTCGCCGAGAGAAGAAGGCCGGCGCGCGGTGACGACGGCCTCGCTCGACAACCCTTCCTTCCCGCCCGCTGCGCACCCGTCCGTTCCATCCCCGCCCCAAGGAGAGACCTCATGAGCGAGCAGCCCGGACACACCTCGGTCTCGGTGGTCACCTACGACCTCGCAGCCCGCATCGTGGCCGTCGCGATGAAGGTGGCCGAGCAAGCCGAGGTGCGCGCCGTCGTGACCGTCGCCGACCCGGCCCTGGCCGTGGTCGCCTTCGGCCGCGCCGACGGGGCGACCCCGCACTCGGCCGAGACCAGCCGGCGTAAGGCGATGACGGCTGCGTCGACACGCAAGCCGAGCGCCGCGATGGCGCCCGAGCTCGCCGTGGCGCTCGAGCATGGCACCGGGGGCTTGCTCACCTCGATCCCCGGTGGCCTGCCGATCGTCGTCGACGGCACGCACATCGGCGGTTTGGGCGTGGCCGGTGGGCACCCCGACCAGGACGCGGAGATCGCGCAGCGGGTCCTCGCCGAGATCGACACCGGCGCGGGATAGGCGACCCTCGACCGTGGGTCGTACTTGGCCTAGTCTGCTAGGCCAAGGAACCCAAAGCGGATGGTGGAGATCGTCATGGAGGAATGGGCACGCCGGCTGGTGCGGTACGGCGGCGAGTTCACGCCGCGCCTGATCGAGCGCGCCGAGGGTGCCTACGTCTTTGACTCCGACGGCACCGCCATCCTCGACTTCACCTCGGGGCAGATGAGCGCGGTGCTCGGCCACTCCCACCCCGATGTCGTGCGCGCCGTCACCGACGGCATCGGGTCGTTGGCCCACCTGTACTCCGGGATGGTGGGGCGACCGCTCGTCGAGCTCGCCGAGCGGCTCATTGCCACCGTGCCGGAGCCGCTGGACCGGATGATGCTGCTCAGCACCGGAGCGGAGTCCAACGAGGCCGCGCTCAAGATGGCCAAGCTCTACACCGGGCGGCACGAGGTGGTGGCCTTCGACCGCTCGTGGCACGGCATGACCTCGGGCGCGGCGGCCGCGACGTTCTCGGCCGGCCGCCGGGGCTACGGGCCCCCGGTGCCGGGCAACCTCATCCTGCCGACGCCGAACGGTTACCGCTCGCCGTTCCGTCGGGCGGACGGCAGCTACGACTGGGAGGCCGAGCTCGACTACGGATGGTCCCTGGTCGACCAACAGTCGGCCGGCAGCCTGGCGGCGTGCATCGTCGAGCCGATCCTGTCCTCCGGGGGTGTGGTTGAGCTGCCCGAGGGATACCTCGCGCGTCTGCAGCAGGACTGCCGCGACCGCGGGATGCTGCTGATCCTCGACGAGGCGCAGACCGGCGTCGGCCGCACGGGCACGATGTACGCCTTCGAACGCGACGGCGTCGTGCCCGACCTGCTGACCCTGTCCAAGACCCTCGGCGGCGGGCTGCCCGCGGCGGCGGTGCTCACCTCCGCCGAGATCGAGCAGGTCTGCCACGAACGCGGGTTCCTCTTCTACACCACCCACGTCTCCGACCCGCTGGCCGCGACCGTGGCCCTCACGGTGCTCGACGTCGTGGAGCGCGACGGCCTGGTGAGCAGGGCGGCCACGCTCGGTGAGCAGATGAGCGCCCGGCTGTGGGACATGCACGAGCGCTGCGATGTCGTGGGCGACGTGCGTGGCCGCGGCCTGCTGCAGGGGCTGGAGCTGGTGACCGACAAGGCCAGCAAGGCGCCGGCGGACGAGCTGGGGCGGGCGGTCACCGCCGCGGCGCTGGCGCGCGGGCTGCACGTGAACATCGTGCAGCTGCCGGGGATGGGCGGCATCTTCCGGATCGCCCCGCCGCTGACCATCACCGACGACGAGCTGCATAGCGGGCTGGACATGCTGGAGGCGGCGATCACCGACGCTCGGGCGCAGGTGCGGTGACCCGACTCCGACTCAACAGCGCCTCGGCCACGCCGGTCTACCAGCAGATCGTCGAGCAGGTCCGCTACCTCATCGAGTCCGGCACGATCGCGGCGGGCGAGCGACTGCCACCGGCCCGGCTGCTCGCGCAGAACCTCGGGGTCAACCGCAACACCGTCGCCAAGGCGTACGGCCTGCTGCGTGAGCGCGGCCTCATCGACACCCGAGGCGCGGCCGGCACCGTCGTCACCGCGGACGCCGCCCCGATGGCCGCGGCGAGCGCCCGCGAAGCGGCGCGGGCATTGCTCACCGATCCCGTGCGGGCCGCCCTCGACCTGGGGATCGAGCCCGAGGAGGTGGGCCGACTCGCGTTGAACCTCGCGCTGCGGGCCGGCAGCGCCGGGGTCGAGGTCGTCTTCGCCGAGTGCAACCACGAACGGGCCACCGCCTTCGCCACCGAGCTCACCGGGCGGCTTCAGGTCAAC
>JBAUJO010000054.1:0-7879 GCA_049683875.1 Ornithinimicrobium sp. | reverse complement strand
GCCGCTGCGTGCGTAGTGGGTGCGCACGGGCTGGCCGGTGGGTCCGGTGGCGGTCAGCGACACCTCCGCATACCCGGCGGCGACCGCAGCGGCCACGGTTCCGTCGCCACCATCGGCGACCGGCAGGCAGACCGTGGCGACGCCGCTGTGCCGGCCCAGGCCTCGTGCGATCGCCGCCGCGACCTGCGCTCCGGACAGGGACCCCTTGAACTTGTCGGGCGCGATGAGCACGCTGGCTGCGGTCATGGCCGTATCTTCCTCCGCCGACGCCTCGCGCGCTCAGTCCAGCGAGGCGTAGACGGCGGTCGGCGCGTCCTTGCCCTCGGCGGCCAGCTCTTCGAACTCGGTGACGCCGTCGATCTCCATACCCATCGAGACGTTGGTGACTCGCTCCAGCATCATCTCCACGATCACCGGCACCCGGTGCTTCGCCACCAGCTCCTGGGCCTTGCGTAGCGCAGGAGCAATGCCGTCGGGCTCGAACACCCGCAGCGCCTTGCACCCCAGCCCCTCGACCACGCCGACGTGGTCCACGCCGTAGCCCCCGACCTCCGGGGCGTTGATGTTGTCGAAGTCGAGCTGGACGTGGTAGTCCATGTCCAGACCACGCTGGGCCTGACGGATCAGCCCGAGGTAGGCGTTGTTGACCAGGACGTGGACGTAGCCGATGTTGAACTGCGCCCCGACGGCCAGCTCCTCGATGAGGAACTGGAAGTCGTAGTCACCGGACAGCGCCACCACAGGTGCCTCGGGCACCGCGACGGCCACCCCCAGCGCGGCCGGCAGCGTCCAGCCCAACGGCCCCGCCTGTCCGGCGTTGATCCACCTCCGCGGGCCGTAGACGTGGAGCAGCTGAGCGGCCTGGATCTGGGACAGCCCGATCGTCGAGACGTACCGGGTCTCCGGGCCGAAGACATTGTTCATCTCCTGGTAGACCCGCTGGGGCTTCAGCGGCACGTCGTCGAAGTTCGTGCGGCGCTGCATCGTGCGCTTGCGTTCCTGGCACTCGAAGACCCACTTGTTGCTGGCCTCGTCGTCGTGGGGCAGCGTGCCCTCTTCACGCCATGACCGGGCTAGGGCCACCATGGCCTCCAGGGCCAGCCCCGCATCGGAGACGATCGAGTAGTCGGGCGGGAAGACCCGGCCGATCTGGGTGGGCTCGATGTCGACGTGGACGAAGGTCCGGCCCTGGGTGTAGGTCGCGATGCCCCCGGTATGACGGTTCGCCCACCGGTTGCCGATACCGAGCACGAAGTCGGACTCCAGCATGGTGGCGTTGCCGTAACGGTGAGCGGTCTGCAGGCCCACCATCCCCACCATCAGGGGGTGGTCGTCGGGGATGGTGCCCCACCCCATCAGGGTCGGCACGACGGGGACGGTGAGCAGCTCGGCCAGCTCCACCAGCGCATCGGCGGCGTCGGCGTTGACGACCCCGCCACCGGCCACGATCAGGGGACGCTGGGCTGCAAGCAGCATGCGCAGGGCCTTCTCGGCCTGGGCCGGTGTCGCGCCCGGCTTGACCACGGGCAGGGGCTCGTAGGTGTCGATGTCGAACTCGATCTCCTGCGTCTGCACGTCGACCGGGAGGTCGATGAGCACCGGGCCGGGCCGACCCGAGCGCATGATCTGGAAGGCCTTGGCCAAGGTGCCCGGCACCTGGGCCGGTTCCAGCACCGTGACCGCCCACTTTGAGACCGGTGCCGCGACCGCAGCGATGTCGACGGCTTGGAAGTCCTCCTGGTGCAGCTTGGCCACGGGCGCCTGGCCGGTCAGACAGAGGATGGGGATGGAGTCGCCGAACGCCGAGTACAGCCCGGTCACCATGTCGGTGCCCGCCGGACCGGAGGTTCCCACGCAGATCCCGATGTTGCCCGGCGCCGCCCTGGTGTACCCCTCGGCCATGTGGGACGCGGCTTCCACGTGACGGGCGAGCACATGACGGATTCCACCGTGGGCCTTCATCGCGCTGTAGAAGGGGTTGATGGCCGCCCCCGGCAGGCCGAAGGCCTGCGTCGCACCCTCCTTCTCCAAGATCAGTACGGCAGCGTCAGCGGTGCGCATCCGGGCCATCGGTGGGTCCTCTTTCCCCGTGTCGGCTTCTCAGTCGCCCAGGCGCTCGGTGCGCCCGGACATGCGTTCCACGCCTCGCAGCAGACCGGAGTGGTCCAGGGCCCCGTCCCCCTGGGCGCGCGCGGCGCCCATGAGCTGCGCCACCAGGGCCCCGACCGGGATCACCACCCCCGCCTCACGAGCGGCCGAGGTCACGATGCCCATGTCCTTGTGGTGCAGGTCGATCCGGAAGCCGGGGTCGAACGAGCGCTCCAGCATGCCCTCCTTCTTCATCTCCACGACCTTCGAGCCGGCCAGGCCACCGCCGAGGACCTCCATGGCCGATGGCATGTCGACGCCGTAGGCCTCCAGGAACACGACGGCCTCCGAGAGTGCCTGGATGTTCGCCGCCACCATCAGCTGGTTCGCCGCCTTGACGGTCTGACCTGCACCGCTGGGACCCACGTGCACCACGGTCTTACCGACCAGGTCGAAGATCTCCGCCGCGTCGTCGAAGTCCTTCTGCTCTCCTCCCACCATGATCGACAGCACGCCGTCGACGGCTCCGCCCTGACCACCTGAGACCGGCGCATCCAGCATGCGGAAACCCATCTCGGTCGCAGTCTCGGCGAGCTCGGTGGCGACGTCCGGACGGATGGTGGAGAAGTCGATGACCAGGGCGCCCTGCGGTGCATGGGTGAAGACCCCGTCATCACCGGTCAGCACCTCCCGGACGTCGGGGCTGTCGGGCACCATCAGGCACACCACCTCGGCGCCGCTGACCGCGTCCCGGATCGACTCGGCGCCGCGGCCACCTGCTTGCTCCAGGTCCTCGTACTTCGGGGTGCGGTTGAACCCGGTGACCGTGTGGCCGGCGGTGGCGAGGTGACCGGCCATCGGGCCGCCCATGATGCCGAGTCCGATGAACGCGATAGCCGTCATGATGCTCCTGGGTCGAAGAGGGTCGAAGAGGGTCGAAGAGGTCGTGCGGGCGTCGGAACCGTCGTGGGGTGCCGTCACGCGCCGTCGGGTGCGTTCGATGGCCTACGAGGAGTGCCAGCCGAACGAGTCAGCGGTGCTGTCGGTGGTCGGCTTGTACTCCAGGCCCACCCAGCCTCGGTAGCCACCGTCCTGAAGGGCCTGCACGTAGTCGGGCAAGGGCAGATCACCGCTGCCGGGCTCGCCACGGCCCGGCGCGTCGGCGATCTGCACGTGGCCGATCCGGCTCACGTGCTCGGCGATGACCACCTCGACGTCGTCCCCGTTGGTCTGGAGGTGGTAGAGGTCGGCCAACAGGGCCATGTTGTCTCCGGCGCCGGCCGCCTGGGCGCGGTCGATCGCGCTGAGTGCATCGGCCGCAGTGAGCAACGGATAGCGCTCCGAACCACTGACCGGCTCGATCAGGACCGTGCCGCCGACACCGGCCGTGGCCTTGGTCGCACGGACGAGGTTCTGGGTGGCCAGCTCGTCCTGCTCCTGCGCGTCGGCACCGTCGACGCGGTTGCCGTAGAGCGCGTTGAACGCGCGACACCCCAGCCGCTGCCCGATCCGGAGCGTCACGTCGATGTTGTCGACGAACTCACCGCTGCGCTCCGGCCAGGACAGGAGCCCCCGGTCACCACCGGGCATGTCGCCGGCGAAGAAGTTCAACCCGCTGAGCTGGACCCCCGCATCGTCGACGGCGCGGATGAAGGACTCGACATCCTTTTCCGGCGGCACGGCGACGTCGAAGGGCCACCAGAACTCCACCGCACCGAAGCCTGCCGCCTTGGCGGCTCGGGGACGGTCGAGCAGCGGCAGCTCGGTGAACATGATGGAGCAGTTCACGGTGTAGGGCAGCGAGTGGACCATGGGGTCCTCCTGTTCGGTGCGGGAGTGCTGGTGTCGGTGAGGAAGGCCAGCGCGTCGGGGGTCGGATGTCGTCCTGACCGTCGACGTGGCTCCCGGGGATCTCAGTTCCCACGAGTGGGGTTCTTCTTGGTCGCCTCATCTGTGGGCGGTGTCGCGGTCTGGCTGCGGTGCTCCGGTTCTCGAGCGAACTTGACGATGATGGCGGCGATGGCCAGCACGAGCACCAGCAGCAGGATGGACCCGGCGTTGAGGCCGAAGCCGTTGACCCAGACGAAGGCGATGCCGCCGGCGGCCAGGCAGTAGTAGAGCGTGGGGAAGATCGTCTTGCGGATCAGGTCACCCTCGCGCCCCAGCAGGCCCACGGTGGCCGAAGCCGCCACCACGTTGTGAATGGTGATCATGTTGCCGGCCGCTCCGCCCACGGCCTGGGCGGCCACGATGACCTCGGGGCTGGCCCCGATCTGGGTCGCGGTCGAGAACTGGAAGAGCGAGAAGGTCAGGTTGCTGATGGTGTTGCTTCCCGCGACGAACGCGCCGAGAGCGCCGATGAAGGGTGCCGCGAGCGGCCAGGCCTGGCCCATCAGGCTGGACGCCCCCTCGGCCAGCGTGAGCGGCATGCTGGAGAAGCCGGAGGTGTTGAAGTCGACACCTGAGTTGATGAACACCCGGACCAGAGGCAGCGCGAAGAGCAGCGCCACGCCCGCCCCGGCGAGCTGCCCACCGGCGACTTTCCAGGTCGCGGCGATCTGCGAGGCCTTCATGCCATGCAGGAAGTAGGTGGCCACACAGACCACGATGAAGACGAACCCGGGCAGGTAGAACGGCTGCACGGTCTGGCTGATGTCGGTGCCCAGGATGTTCTCGATGGGGATGACCGCAGTCTCGGCCAGGAAGGTCGTCACCGGCGGCACCGTGCGCGTGAAGACCAGCAGCACGGCGACCAGCGCGTAGGGGCTCCACGCCCGCACGATCGACATCCGGGTGCCGGTCACCTCGTCGTCGTCGGGGGCGATGTTGCCCATCCACCGCTCGTCCCAAGAGCTGCGTGGGCCGAAGTCCCACGTCTGTGTGGGCATCAGGAAGCCCTTGCTGGAAGTGAACATCACCAGCGCCAGGCCGATCGCGCCTCCGAGCAGGGACGGGAACTCCGGCCCCAGCACGATGGCCACGATCACGTACGGCACCGTCATGGCCAGCGAGGCGTAGATGGCGAACGGCCACACCTTCAGGCCGTCGCCGAAACGCTTGTGCTCACCGAAGAAGCCGGTGAGCATGCACGCCAGGATCAGCGGGATGAGGATGCCGCAGATCGCGTGGATGATCGCCACGTTGACCGCGATCCCACTGACATAGGCGTCGAAGCTGACCCCGAGCATGTCTACGCGATCCTGGACGCCGTTTCCGCCGGCCAGGCCTTGGTTCACGCCGACCAGCATCGGCGTCCCGACGGCGCCGAAGCTGACGGGGGTGCTCTGGATGATCAGGCCCGTCATGACCGCAGCCATGGCGGGGAACCCCAGGGCGAGAAGCAACGGGGCCACCACCGCTGCCGGAGTGCCGAAGCCCGAGGCGCCCTCGATGAAGCTACCGAACAGCCAGCCGATGATGATGGCCTGCACGCGCCGGTCGGGGCTGATGCCCGTGAAGCCAGACCGGATGGTGGCCATGGCGCCGCTCTTGAACAGGGTCTCCAGCAGCAGCAGGGCGCCGAAGACGATGTAGAGCAGGGTCACCGCGATGATCAGGCCCTGGATGCTGGCGGCCAGCACGGACACCACATCCATGTCCCAGATGAACAGGGCTACCAGGACGACGACCACGTAGCCCACGGGCATCGCCGTCTTCGCCGGCCATCGCAGCCCGACGAGCAGGACACCGACCACGAGGATGGGCGAGAGAGCGAAGAAGCTCAGCACGGCGAGGTTGTCCATAGGACCTCAGTTCCTTTCGGCGGGCGAGTCGGAGCCGGCCAACGGCGAGACCCCACGGATGGAGGCGTCCACCAGCTGCACCGGGTGCATCAGGGGGACGTCGTCGGTCAGGTAGCGACGGATCTGCAGCAGGCATCCGGCGTTGGCGGTGACCACGATGTCGGGACGGGTGGAGCTGATGTGCTCGACCTTGCGCTCACCGAGCTCGCGCGCGTTCTCCGGCTGGACCAGGTTGTAGATACCCGCTGAGCCGCAGCAGATCTCGGCCTCGGGGATGTCCATGACCTCCAAGGACGGGATCTCGCGCAGCACCTCACGCGGCTGCGTCACGATGCCCTGGGCGTGACGCAGATGGCAGGCGTCGTGGTAGGCCACGCGGGCCGACACCGGGTGCCGCTGTGCCCGTGGCCCCAGCTCGGCCAGCAGCTCGGAGATGTCGCGGGTCTTGCCGGCGAACGTCTCCGCCCGCTCGGCATACTCGGGGTCATCCCGCAGCAGCACGGCGTACTCCTTCATGGCCGAACCGCATCCGGCCACGTTGGAGATGACGTAGTCCACCTCGGCGGCCTCGAAGGCGTCGATGAGCCGCCGGGCGGCCACGATCGCCTCGTCCTCACGTCCCGCGTGGCTCGACAAAGCCCCACAGCACCGTTGGTCCGTGGGCGCGACCACGTCGCAGCCCTCGGCGGCCAGCACCCGGGTGGCCGCCGCGTTCACGTCGCCGAAGAAGACCCGCTGCACGCATCCGGAGAGCATGCCGACGCGGGCGCGACGCTGCCCCACGGCCGGGGTGAAGGCCGGCTGTCGTGCCACGACGCTCTTCAGCGTCAGTCGCGGCAACAGCGCCTCCATCGACTGCAGCCGCGGCGGGAGCAGCCGGATGACGCCGAGGCGGGCGAGCAGCCGGTTCAGCCCGGACTGTTGGTACAGCGCACCGAAGAAGGCCGCGGGCCGCAACCGGGCCGGGTAGGGGAACAGGCTGAAGATCAGCGTCCGGAAGGCGCGGTCGGCCGGGGTTCGCGCCCAGTTGCGTTCGATCTGGGGGCGGACCGCCTCGATCAGCTGGTCGTACTTGACCCCGGATGGGCAGGCGGTCACACACGCCATGCAACCCAGGCATGCGTCGAAGTTGGCCACGAACTCCTCGTCCATCGGCACCTCACCGGCACCGGCCATCTTCATCAGGTAGATCCGGCCGCGGGGTGAGTTGGTCTCGTTGCCGCGCAGCACGTAGGTCGGGCAGGTAGGCAGGCAGAACCCGCAGTGCACGCAGTCGTCGATCAGTTCCGGCGAGGGTTGACGGCGCTCATCGAAGACCGAGAACGGCCCCGCCCCGTCGACACCCTGGCTCATCCCCCCGGTCACGGCACCGCTGTCCTGACCACCACTGGTCTCGCCCTGCGGGGTGCTGCCTTGCTCGATCGTCTTGTCGCTCACGCGGTTCCTCTCCCCGCCGACGCCGGTCGCGTCGGCGGCTGCTCGTACCACCCGGCGAACCGGCCCGGCGCAAGTCGATGGTCAGGGTCGAACTGGGCCTTGATCGCCCGGAGCACACCGACCGCCGACGGTGGGGTGCCCATCACCTCGAGGTGCCTGTCGACCTGGTCACGTCGACGGTGAAGCATCGTGCTGCACCCGGCCCGGTCGGCGTAGGCCCGCACCTGCCGCACCGCCTCGGCGTGCTGTGCCGGCTCCCCTTCGTCGAAGCAGATCGTGTGCATGCCCTGGCCCGCCCACGAGGCCATGCGCGCGGCGACACGGGCCTCCCCGGCGCCGTGATGGACCACCTCCGCGAGGATGGCCAGCTCACTGGGCAGCCCGTTCACGCCGAGCACGGTCTCACCCTCGGCGCCGGTGACCTGGGCCTCGTGGTCGGACCAGACCCGGTCGGCGTCGTCCTGCGCGAGCGCCTGCCCCCAGAGCCCCTGGTCGGCCAAAGCCGAGACGACGCGCTCGGCGGCGGACTCGGCGGCAGGCACAGAGCCCTCGATGCCGACCAGCAGCACGCCCTCCTGCCCGGGGCTCCCGCTCCAGACGATCCGTGACGG
>JBAUJO010000053.1:0-7921 GCA_049683875.1 Ornithinimicrobium sp. | reverse complement strand
GGCCCGCCAGGACCCGGCCGCGGCCGACGGGATCGACCCGCGCAACGGCCGGCGCCTCGTCCGCGCACTGGAGGTGGTCGAGCTGACGGGCCGGCCCTTCAGTGCCTCGATGCCGACCCGCGAGCTTGCGCAGCCGAGCGTGATCATCGGGCTGGACGCGGACCGAGCCACCCTGGATGAGCGGATCGAGCGCCGTGTCCGGACCATCTGGGCCGACGGCATGCTGGGTGAGGTATCCGGGCTGCTCGGGCGCGGGCTGCGGCAGAGCAGCACCGCGATCCGTGCGGTGGGCTATCGGCAGGCTCTGGACCAGCTCGACGGACACATCACCCAGGAGCAGGCTCAACAGGACACGGTGATCGCGACGCGCAGGCTGGCCCGACGTCAGACCTCGTGGTTCGGTGCCGACCCGCGCATCGTCTGGCTGCCGCACGACGCCCCCGATCTGGTGCAGCGGGCGCTCGCTGCGCTCAGCTCGGCGACCTAGGCAGCCGAGACATCCTTTGGTAGGTGGACCCGGAGCACCCGGAACCCCTTCTCGGAAGCGTGGCGCTCCACCTGCCAACGGGGGTCCTGCCCGCCGAGCCAGGTCTGGAGCGAGTCCGCCCCGAGGTTCTTGCTGACCACGAGGTAGGCCGAGCCGCCCGGCGTGAGCCGGGGGAGCCATTGCAACAGCATCTCGTGCAGGGCGATCTTGCCGATGCGGATGGCCGGGTTGGTCCAGATCACGTCGAAGCTCACGTGGGTGGGCACCTGTGCCGGCTCGCACACCCGGATCCCGGTCGCCCCCACGGCGCGGGCGTTGCGGTGGGCCAGCTCCAGCGCCCGGAGGTTGACGTCGACGGCGTACACCTGTGCTCGCCCCGACGTCAGGGCCAGGGTGAGCGCAAGCGGGCCCCACCCGCAGCCGAGGTCGAGGAAGGTTCCGCTCACGGGCGGCTCGGGCACATGCCGGAGCAGCACCGCCGTGCCCTTGTCGACGCGGTCGGGGGAGAAGATCCCGGACGAGGTGAACACCCGCAGGGAGCGACCCGCCAGCTCGACATCGAGCGTGCGAAGCTCCTCCTCGGAGGCGGGCTCGGAGGTGAAGTAGTGCTGGGGCGGAGGTGGGTCGTTCTCGCGCGGTGTCGGCGGCGGCGGCATCGCAGAGATCCTACGGCGGGATAAACCGATGGCTTGTCGCGTTGCAGGATGAGACGCTGATCCAGACCTGAGGGAGACGATGACCGCATACCACGACAGCCCACACCCCGACCCCAGCACGCCGAAGCCGGCACCGGGCGCCCAACCGGTGGGCCCCGACCTCGACGGGGAGCAGTTCGACCGGGAGGAGCGTGCAGCCCTGCAGCGGGTCGCGGGTCTGTCCACCGAGCTCCAGGACGTCAGCGAGGTCGAGTACCGCCAGCTGCGCCTGGAGCGCGTCGTGCTGGCCGGGGTCTGGACCCAGGCCGGCGCCGAGAGCGCCGAGAGCTCGATGCGTGAGCTGTCTGCACTGGCCGAGACGGCCGGATCCACGGTCACGGACGCGGTGCTGCAGAAGCGCTCCAGCCCCGACCCGGCGACCTACCTGGGATCGGGCAAGGCCGCGGAGCTGCGGGAGATCGTCCAGGCCAGCGGGGCGGACACGGTGATCTGCGACGACGAGCTGGCGCCGTCACAGCGTCGGGCGTTGGAGGACATCGTGAAGGTCAAGGTGATCGACCGCACCGCGCTCATCCTCGACATCTTCGCCCAGCACGCCAAGTCGGCCGAGGGCCGGGCCCAGGTCGAGCTGGCGCAGCTGCAGTATCTGCTGCCGCGACTGCGTGGCTGGGGCGAGTCGATGTCACGACAGGCCGGTGGCCGGGTTGCCGGCGGTGAGGGGATCGGCTCACGCGGCCCGGGGGAGACCAAGATCGAGCTCGACCGACGCCGGATCAACACCCGCATCGCCAAGCTGCGGCGCGACATCGTCTCGATGAAGGTCACCCGTGACACCAAACGTTCGTCGCGCCGGGCGGGGCAGGTGCCGAGCGTGGCCATTGTGGGCTACACCAACGCGGGGAAATCCTCGCTGCTGAACCGGCTCACCGGTGCCGGTGTCCTGGTGCAGGACCAGCTGTTCGCGACCTTGGACCCCACGGTCCGGCGGGCCGAGACCTCCGAGGGTCGGCCGTACACCCTTGTCGACACGGTCGGGTTCGTGAGCCGGCTGCCGCACCAGCTCGTCGAGGCGTTCCGCTCGAGCCTGGAGGAGGCGGGGGAGGCCGACCTGCTGCTGCACGTGGTGGATGGCGCCCACGAGGACCCCGAGTCCCAGATCCGGGCGGTGCACGACGTGCTCGCCGATCTGGGCACCGGTGAGGTGCCGGAGCTCATCGTGCTCAACAAGTCCGACCTGGCTGACGCTGTCACCACCGACCGCCTCGTGCGGGCCTACCCGGCCGCCGTCGTCGCGTCGGCTCGTACCGGGGAGGGCATGGCGCAGGTGGTGGCCGCGCTCGAGGCGGGCCTGCCACGGCCGCAGATCCTCATCGACGTGCTCTTGCCCTACGACCGGGGTGACCTCGTCAGCCGCGTGCACGCGGAGGGTGAGATCCTGCTGGAGGACCACACGGCCCAAGGAACGCGGATCGAGGCCAAGGTCCTGCCCGACCTGCACGGGGCCCTGGCGGCCTTCGCCTCCTAGCGCGGCGCGGCCCGTCCACCTGACACCACTCGCCCCGGAACGGCCGGGCACGAGCCTGTGGACCCCATGGCGGGAGGGATGGGACGGCATACGCTGTCTGCCATGGCCGCAGACCTCGACGCGTTGCTCGCCAGCGCCGTGAAGGCGGTCGACGGCACCACCCGCCCCGGTCAGGTCCAGATGGCGCATGCAGTGCGTGATGCGGTGGAGGACGAGCAGCATCTCGTAGTCCAGGCCGGGACCGGGACGGGCAAGTCGCTGGCCTACCTGGTGCCGGCGATCGCCCACGCGATGGCCACCGGCAAGCCGGTGGTGGTGGCCACGGCCACGTTGGCCCTGCAGTCGCAGATCGTCGACCGGGACCTGCCACGCATCTGCGCGGCGTTGCGTCCGCTGCTGGGTCGAGAGCCGTCGTTCGCCCTGGTCAAGGGGCGGTCGAACTACCTGTGCAAGCACAAGACGGTCGGCGGCTTCCCTGACGAGGATGCGCAGAGTCTGCTGTCCGTCGGGGAGGTGGACACCGAGCGGTCGGCGTGGGGCGCCGAGGTCGGCCGCCTGCGCGAGTGGGCAGAGGTCACCGCCTCCGGTGACCGCGACGAGCTCGTGCCTGGCGTCAGCAACCGGGCCTGGCGTCAGGTCTCGGTCAGTGCCCGTGAGTGCCTGGGCCAGAAGTGTCCGCTCGCCGCGGAGTGCCACGTCGAGGTCGCTCGCGCCACCGCGCGCGACGTCGACGTCGTGGTGACCAACCACGCCTTCATGGCGATCGACGCGTTCGAGGGCCGCCACCTGTTGCCCGAGCACGACCTACTGGTGATCGACGAGGCTCACGAGCTCACCGACCGTGTGACCTCGACCGTCACCGCCGAGATGAGCGCCGCATCCGTCACCGCATCGGCGCGCAAGGCTGCCCGGCACGGCGCCGTCGACGACCTCACCGACGCCGCGGACGAGCTGGGTATACAACTGGAGGCGCTGCCCGACGGACGGCTGGGCCACGGGCTGCCAGAGCCTCTCGTGCGGTCGCTGACGGCGATCCGTGACGCCGCCCGAGGCCTGCAGAGTGAGATCAGCAGCTCCTCCGACGGTGGTGCCGAAGGCGCACGGCAGGCAGCCCGATCCGCGGTGGCCGAGGGCTTCGAGTCCAGCGAGAGGCTGTTGGCCGAGCGCGAGCTCGACGTGGCGTGGGTCGCCCGCGACCCGCGCGGTCAGCCGGTGTTGCGCGTCGCGCCGATGAGCGTGTCCACGATGGTGCGTGAGAAGGTCCTCGCCGACCGCACGGTCGTGATGACCTCGGCCACGCTCGAGCTGGGCGGGTCGTTCGACGCCGTCGCCGGCACCGTCGGCCTGCGCGGGCCGGACGCGCCCGACTACACCGGCCTGGACGTGGGCAGTCCCTTCGACTACCCGCGGCAGGCGATCGTCTACGTCGCCCGCCATCTGCCTCCTCTGGGGCGAGAAGGCGCGGGCCCGGCCGTCTTCGAGGAGATCGAGGCGCTGGTTCGCGCCGCAGGCGGGCGCACCTTGGGCCTGTTCAGCTCCCGTCGCGCCGCCGAGACCGCGGCCGAGCAGATGCGCGACCGCCTCAGCGACACCGACATCGAGGTGCTGTGCCAGGGTGAGGACCAGACGCCGACGCTGGTCCGCGAGTTCGCCGCGCGAGCCTCGACGTGCCTGTTCGGCACGATGTCGCTGTGGCAGGGTGTGGACGTTCCCGGCTCAGCGTGTCAGCTGGTCCTGATCGACCGCATCCCGTTCCCGCGGCCTGACGATCCGCTGTCCTCGGCGCGTACCGAGGCGATCGGTCGGATGGGCGGCAACGGGTTCATGGCCGTCTCGGCCACCCATGCCGCGCTGAAGCTGGCGCAGGGAGCAGGACGACTGGTCCGGCGTCAGGACGACCGCGGGGTCGTGGCCCTGCTGGACTCCCGCATGGTGACCAAGAGCTATGCGGGGTTCCTGCAGCGCTCGCTGCCTCCGTTCTGGCCCACCACCGACCGCGAGCTCGTGCTGTCCGCTCTGACCCGGCTCGATGCAGAGGCCCCGGATGTCCTGCCGGTGCGCGCAACGTCCACTTCCGCGGCGGTCTCGGCCCCTCCCGTGGCTCGTTCGCCGCGCACGGCCGTGACGGGTGGACACGCCTGGACAAAGGAGCAGGATGACGAGCTGCGGGAGGGCATCGAGGCGGGCGTGCCCACTGAAGCGCTGGCCGAGCATCTGGAGCTGACACCCGACCTCGTCACGAGCCGGATGAACCAGCTCGAGCTGAAGGCGTTCACGCCGTGACGCCACCAGCGATCCCGTCGTCGGTCCTGGTGATGGGACCCGAGGAGATCTTGGCCGAACGCGCGGTGGACGACGTGGTGTCAGCGGTCCGCCACCACGACCCCGACGCCGACCTGGTCCGGCTGTACGCCGCGGCCTATACGCCGGGGGACCTGGGCGTGCACGCCAGTCCTTCGCTGTTCGGGGGGTCTACGGTCCTGGTGGTGCACGACCTGGACGAAGCCGACGACGCGCTCATCGACGATGTGATGCAGCTCATCGACGCTCCCGCCGACGAGGTGACCCTCGTCGTCCGTCACCGGGGCGGCAACCGCGGTAAACGGGTCCTGGACACCCTGCGCAAGGGCGGTGCCCGGGTGGTGGAGGCCAAGGCGATGAAGAGCGAGCCCGACAAGACGGCCTTCGTCAGCAAGGAGTTCACGGCAGCGGGCCGCCGTATTGACAAGCAGGCGGCAACCGCCCTGGTGCAGGCCGTGGGCAAGGACGTCCGTGAGCTGGCGGGCGCCTGCGAGCAGCTGGTCCGTGACGTCTCCGGCACGGTCGGGGTATCCGATGTGGAGACCTACTATGGGCAGCGGGTCGAGACCACCGGGTTCAAGGTGGCCGGCGCGGCCCTGGCCGGGGACGGGGCCGAGGCGATGCGACTCCTTCGCCACGCGATGAGCGGGGGGTTGGACCCGGTGCCGATCATCGCGGTTCTGGCCCTCCAGCTGCGCCAGGTGGGTCGTGTGGGAGCCGCGGGACGGGCCAGCGCGGGTTCCATCGCGAAGGACCTCGGCATGGCACCGTGGCAGGTCGAGCAGGCTCGTCGGGCCGCGCACGGGTGGGACGGGCCACGGCTGGCGCGGGCCATCGAGGCGGTCGCAGCGGCCGATGTGGAGGTCAAGGGCGGGCTGCGCACCGGGACGACCGTGGCCCGGGCCCCCGAGTATGCGGTCGAGCGGGCCGTGCTGACGATCTGCCGCGAGCGCAACTCTCCGTGAGCCACTTCCTACGCATCAGGAGCTCAACCGGGAGGACCGGGATGGCTCGGTGACCGATCGGTTCGGGATCTCCTGGTTGATCGGCTTCCAGCCTTAGCACAGGTCGGTGCCAGTCGGGGTCGGATAGTGCGCATACCCCTCGCGGAAGGTGGGAAACCGCGGAGCCCATCCAGTGCGGCGCAACCGCGCGTTGCTGATCCGCTTGCCGTGTCCCTGCTCGGGGTCAGCGGCCGGAGGCGACGGTGCGCTCAGACGACGGGAGAGGAAAGCGGCCACGTCCGCCAGCAGGGCAGGCTCGTCGTCCGAGCCTAGGTAGAGGCTGTCCGGGGCCCGCGGAAGGGTCAGCAGGTGCACCGTCGCCGCGGCCGCGTCCTGTCGATGAATGCGGTTGGTCCAGCGGTGCGGATCCCGGACCTCCCCGGCCCGGACCTGGTCGGCCAAGCGTGATGGGCCCCGGCCGTAGAGGCCGGAGAGTCGCAGGACCGTTCCGTGCGGGACCCGGGACAGGAACAGGTGCTCGGCCGCGAGCAACATACGGGCCGGTCCGTCGCCGGGCTGCGCCGGTGTGTCCTCGGTGCAGACCAGGTCTTCGCAGGTGCGGCCGAGAACACCGGTGGAGGAGATCAGGACCGCGCGAGAGGGTTGTCGCCCCGCGTGGTCAAGGGCGTCGAGGGTGCGCCGCAGCCCCTCTACATAGGTTGCCCGGTAGGCCTCCTCGGTGCGTGGGCGGGCGGTCAGGGCGACGACCAGGTGCTCCAGGTCGAGGTCCGGAAGGCTCGGGACCTCGACAGCCAGGTCGGCCGACACTGCGATCAGCGGCGCAGGGACCAGGTCCGCGCGTCGTCGGATCCCGACCACGGTGTGACCCCGGCGGGACAACCGCAGTCCGATGTCGGCACCGAGGTCCCCACAACCGACGAGAAGCACGTCTGGGTCCATCAGCGCAGAGTACGGGCGCTCCGACCGGTGCCGGTCGACCGGGCCCCTGCCGCCCGACCCGACACGGCTGTGACCACAGCCAGAGCGAGCCACACCTTCGCGGGCCAGATGGCGACCCGCTCAGCCAACCCGCCCCACTGGTCACTGCCCAGCAGAACGCCGAAGGCCCCGGCGCCGGCCACGGCAAGAGCGCCCAGGGCCATCCCAGCAGTGCGAGTGGGCGAGGGAGGGAACAACCGAGCATGGAGCAGGATCGCCAAGGGTTGGGTCACGAACACCGGGACCGCGACGACGGTGTGGGCCACGGGGTGGGAGTCGACAGGGAAGAGGCCCACCAGCACGGAGAACGACCCTGCGACCGCCCACGCAGCGCCCACAACCTGGCGCCGGCGCGAGGTCCGGTCCCACAGCAGGTGCCAGGCGCCTGCTGCCTGAAGGACTCCGAAGCCGATGAAGGCGGCGTTCATCACCCAGGGCTGGGAGGAGCACCCTTCGAGCACCACGGCCGAGCATCCGGTGCCGAGCGCACTGATGGTGTCATCGCGAAAGGAGTAGGACACGGCGAGGGTCAGCCCGATCGCCACCTCGGTGGCGAGATACAGCGGCTGAACCACCCACGCCGCGTGGGTCGGGGAGAGACGAAGAGGCACCTGCTGCACGATACGGTCTCGGATTGGTATTGACCTGAGCCTGCGCGTATCGTGGTTCGTTGCGTCTGCCGCTCCGCGGCATACCCCATGCTTCGCAGGACGACCCATCGGCCCATACCTCAGCAGGAAGACACTTCGTGGCAAACATCAAGTCCCAGATCAAGCGCGTCAAGACGAACGCACAGCGCACCGAGCGCAACCGTGCGTACAAGTCCGAACTGCGTACCTGGATCCGCAAGTTCCGCGCCGCCCACGCAAGTGGCGACGCCGAGGCGACGCAGCAGGCTCTTCGGGCGGCCTCCCGCAAGCTGGACAAGGCCGTCAGCAAGGGCGTGCTGCACCAGAACACCGCGGCCAACAAGAAGGCTGCGATGGCCAAGCAGGCCCAGAGCCTGGGC
>JBAUJO010000052.1:0-1981 GCA_049683875.1 Ornithinimicrobium sp. | reverse complement strand
GTGCAGGTGCTCTCGGCGCTTGTCCTGGAGACGTTGATGTACACCTCCTGGTGATCCTCTCGACTATGCGCGCAGGGGTGCGGTGGCAAACTCCGCAAGGCCCTGCTCCGGTGGAATCTCGGCCGTGAACCCTAGGTGTTCGCGCGCCTTTGTCGGCGAAGCAACGATGTGCCGCACGTCCCCCAGGCGATAGCCGCCAGTGATCCGTGGCTCCAATTCTTGGGCTGACTGGGTGCCGCTGGCGACCTGGCGTGCGACATCTGCGATTGCGACGGGGCTCCCGGAGCACACGTTGTAGGTCTCGAACCGCTCCGTCGCGTCCCCGGCCACGGCGTCGATGGCCAGCACATTGGCGCGCGCGACATCGCTGACGTGTACAAAGTCACGCATTTGGGTGCCGTCTTCGTAGACCCGCGGCGCCTCGCCACGCTCCAACGACGAGCGAAACATGGCGGCTACCCCGCTGTACGGCGTGTCCCGCGGCATACCCGGGCCGTAGACGTTGTGATACCGCAGCGCGATAGCGCGACCGGGGGCTTGACGCACCCAGGCTGCCGCGTAGTGTTCCTGGGCGAGCTTGCTGACGGCATAGGTACTGCGCGGATCGAGCCGGGCGTCTTCGTCGACCAGCGCCCAGGTCAACGTCTCAGCGCAGACCGGGCAGTAGTTGTCGAAGTCGCCTGCTTCCAGGGCCTCACGGGTCCGCGGCGGCGGGGCTTGGATGCCGTGCTCGGCGCACGCGTAGCGACCTTCGCCGTAGACGACCATCGAGGATGCGAGCACCATCGCGGACACGTCGGCGTCAGCCATCGCGGCCAGCAGGGCAGCTGTCCCCAGGTCGTTGTGCGAGGCGTATGCCGGCAGGTCGGCAACGGTGACTCCCGCACCGACCACCGCAGCCTGGTGACAGACGACGTCGACGCCGGCGAGTACGTCGGCCCATTGGCCGGCTGGATCCGTGGCGCTGTCTCGCACGTCGATCTGGTGGGTTCCCGGCGGCGGGGCGGCTTCGCCGTGGGCCATCGCCAACATCAGGTCCACGCCGATGACTTCGTCGCCTCGATCCTGCAGTTGGCGCGAGATCTCAGCGCCGATGAAGCCGGCCGAGCCGGTCACCAACACCTTCATCGGGTGCCGGGGATGTCGTAGGTAAGGTCGATGTCCTCGGCCCAGGTCGAGCAGGAGCAGCCGGTCGGGTCCGGCAACGCCTCGATGGTGTCGGCGAGCAGTCCGGTCAGCCGGTCGAGGTTCTTCTTGAAGAGCGCGAAAACCTCGGACTGCCCTACGCCCTCGCCTGCTTCGGCGCCCGCGTCCATATCGGTGACCAGCGCGATCGATGCGTAGCACTGCAGCAGCTCGCGAGCCAGTGCTGCCTCGGGGGCACCGGTCATGTTGATCAGGTCCCACCCTTGAGCGGCGTAGTTGGCCGACTCCGCCCGGGTGGAAAATCGAGGCCCTTCGATCACGACCATCTCCCCACCCCTGGTGACGTCCGGGGCCGCGCCGGTGATCGCATCCGTGATCCGGGCGCAGTAGGGATCGGCAAACGGAAGGTGACACGCCCCTTCCTCGACAAAGGAGCCGATCCGGCGGTATGTGCGGTCGATCAGCTGGTCGGGCACGACAAGATCACCAGGGGCCACCCTCGGGCTGAGACCGCCGACCGCGCAGGGAGCGATCACCTGTCGCACACCGAGGCTGCGTAAGGCCCAGGCGTTCGCGCGGTAGTTGATCGCGTGAGGCGGATAGTTGTGGTTCAGGCCGTGCCGGGGCACGAAGGCAACGTTGCGCCCACGCACCTGACCGACGGCAATGGGGCCCGACGGCTCCCCGTAGGGGGTATCGACCACGTGCTCGGCGGGGTCCTCCAGAAAGGAGTAGAAGCCGGTGCCGCCGATGACGGCGATGTCTGCTGTCGAATCGCTCACGCGACCAACTCTGCCACTGGGCCACGCCACAGACCGATTCCAGCGCTCAACCC
>JBAUJO010000051.1:0-16426 GCA_049683875.1 Ornithinimicrobium sp. | reverse complement strand
ATCCAGTCCTGTTCGCTCTGGGACTCCCAGGGGGTCCTCATCTCGTAGGCCATGTCCTGCATGAGCTGACCGAGTCTGCGGTTGACGTGGTCGACCTGCTCCTGGGCGCTGCGGTTGTTCAGCGGGGGGATCACGACCACGTTGATCACCAGGGCCACGCCCACCCCGATGCCGGTCTCGGCCAGGCGGTCCACCAGGGCGGGTTGACCGCCGGTGGCGTAGCCGGCCGTGATAACGAACAGAGCCGTCGTCGCCACGGTCATCCCCTCGGGCTGGAGCACGCCCACGCGAGCAAGCAGCAGCCCGGTGAGCACGGCGAGGCCCAGTGCGAGTGCCGAGGGCCCGGCCACGGCGACGACCCCTGCCGCGAGGAGTACGCCGAGGACCGTGGCGAGCACCGTCTGGGCGCCTCGCCAGATCGTGCGGTGCACCGTGGCGTGCACGGTCAGCAGCGCGATCCAGGGCGCGAGGAAAGCCTGCTCCAGGCCCTCGATCCGTGAGGCCAGCATCCAGGCGATCACGGCCGCGACGGTGGCCTTGACCATCTGCAGGATGTCGGTCTTCCAGCCCGGGGCACGGGCACGCTGGCGAAGCCGGTCGATGACCGTCGTCGCAGACATCTCGCCGGTGAGTGGCATCAGACCTTCCTTCTAGACCGAGGTCCGGTCCGCGTCCATGCCGTGCTTCATCCCCCAGATCACCGCTCGGGCGCGGGTGTCCACCTCGATCTTGCGATAGGCACTGCGGATGTACGTCTTGATGGTGTTGATGCTCAGGTAGGACCGTGCGGCGATCTCGTCGTTCGTCAGTCCTTGGACGATCAAGGCGAGGACCTCCGACTCACGGGCGGACAGCCCGTGCTCCTGGCCCGGCCAACGGTTCGGCGCAGGCTGCTTGTCGGTCCGCGAGGTCTCCTCGGACGAGGCGGACGTGGTGTCGTGCGCAGGGAGCACGAGCTCGCCGGCATGGACCCGCTCGAGCGCTTCGACGAGCTCAGCGGCGGTCAGCGACTTCGCGAGATAGCCCGCGACCCCCTTCTCCACGGCGGTACTCACCAGCTCGGGCTGCGTGTTCCAGCTGTAGATCACCACCCGGCCACAGGCCGGGTCGTCCAGGAAGGGATCGACGGCTTCGGCGTCGATCTGAGGGGCGGCGAACGTGTCGTACAACGTGATGTCCACCGGGCCGGAGCGGGGTGAGTGCACGTTGGCGTCGGCGACTCGGATGCGGTCGTGGAACGAGGCCAACATCTGCCGCAGCCCTTGCACCACCACCTCGTAGTCGTTGACCAGGGCGATCTGCGGAACATCGGAGCGGACAGGAGTCGATACCTGCGGTGAGGGCACGAGGCCCACGCTACGTTCCCAACCCGCGCCCGACACCCCAGGGCGTGAACTTCGCCCGGTGCTGAGCCGTGAAAGGCTGCGCTCGTGACGCAGCCCGGCCCGACGAACTCCCTGGTCGACGTGACAGGGCTCCGTGTCGGTCATGCGCAACGCATCGGGGACGGCTGGCTGACCGGGACCACCGCGGTGCTGACCGGGCCCGAGGGCATGGTTGGTGGTGTGGACGTGCGCGGGGGGGCACCGGGCACCCGTGAGACGGACCTGCTCGACCCCGTCAACCTGATCGAGCGGGTGCACGCGGTCTGCCTGTGCGGGGGCAGTGCCTTCGGCCTGGCCGCCGCGGATGGGGTGATGCGGCACCGATACGACGAAGGCGTGGGGTTCGCGACGGGGGCCCCGGGGCAGGTGGTGCCGATCGTGCCGGCGGCGGTCATCTTCGACCTCGGACGGGGCGGCGACTTCGGTGCCTTCCCCGACGTCGAGTTCGGGCAGCGCGCGGCCGCGGCGGCGTCGACCCAGCCACCACGGCTGGGAGTGGTCGGCGCGGGGACGGGTGCGAAGGCTGCTGGGCTCAAGGGAGGGGTGGGCTCGGCCAGCGAGGTGCTGCCCGACGGGACCACCGTGGCCGCGCTCATCGTGGTCAACGCGGTCGGCTCGACGGCCGACCCGGTCACCGGGGCGCTCTACGGCGCGCCGTTCCTTCTCCCCGAGGACGTGCGCGGGCTGGCCGACGTCGCCTCGGACGACCCGGCCCACCCGCTGCGCACCCCGCTGCCGGAGGAGGTCGAACGCGCTCGGGACGAGGCGCTGCGCTCCGGGGGCAGCGGGCCCGCCGGTCAGGGCCTCGCCACGACCATCGGGGTGATCGCCACCGATGCCCGGTTGACCAAGGCGCAATGCGCGCGGGTGGCCGGTAGCGGTCACGACGGGATGGCCAGAGCCATCAACCCGATCCATACGATGCTCGACGGCGACACGCTCTTCGCCCTGGCCAGTGGGGGCCGGGACGCGCCGTCGCCGGAGGTCTTCCACGCCATCCTCACGGCATCGGCCACCGTCGTCACCCGATCCATCGTCCGCGGCATGCTGGCCGCTCGCAGCGTCACAACCCCCGCGGGCACCTGGCGCGGCTACTCCGACATCTTTGCCTCCATCCGGGCGTGAGGCGGCACCGGGGTCTGAGACGGTTCAAGGCAGACTGGCCGGTGTGCCCTCACCACATCAGCAACCCCGCAGACCTGCCGTGATCATCGGGGCGGCGCTGGCCGCGGTGGTGGTCGCCCTGCTGGCGGCGGTCGGGGTGGTTCGGCGAGCCCCCGACGACCCGCAGCGCTGGCACCAGGACCCGGTGACCGCGGACGTCGGCGATCGGCCCAACTGGTTCCGACTCACACCTGCGCAGACCCCAGTCGACCACCAGCGGGACCAGGAGGGGATCTCGCCGGTTGTCGACGTGCCGGTGGAGCGCCTCGCCGCGGTCTTCGACGACGTGGCGATGAGCGATGAGCGGGTGCAGCGCTTGGCGGGGTCGCCGGCGGAGGGGTTCGTGACCTACGTCCAGCGCAGTGCGGTGGTCGGCTTCCCCGACTATGTCTCCGTCCGTTTCGTCGAAGGAGAAGGGGGCACGTCCACCCTCGTCGTCTACTCCCGAGCCCGCTATGGGTACGGCGATGGTGGGGTCAACCGCGACCGGGTGCGGCGCTGGGTCGAGCAGACGACCCAGCTCCTCCGCTGACCGCAGCGGCGCAGCGGTATGTCGAACACCCCGCGCATCGCGCTGGCCACCGCCGCAGAGGTGGCGACGCTGGACGACGAGGGTCAGCTGCTGGCTCATGAGCTCACCCGGCGTGGCGCCTTGGTGGAGCCGGCGGTCTGGGACGACTCGGACGTCAGGTGGGCGACATACGACCTGGTGGTGGTGCGGTCGACCTGGGACTACCCCGCGCACCTGGGGCAGTTCCTGGCCTGGGCCGAGCACGTCGCCGGCGTCACGCGCCTGGCGAACGGCCCCGCCCTGTTGCGCTGGAGCACCGACAAGCGCTACCTCCGCGAGCTGGCGCGGGCGGGGATCCCCGTGGTGCCCTCGACGTTCGTCACCTCCGCAGACGGCTCGGCTCACCCCCTGATCGGCACCGAGCACGTCGTGAAGCCGTCGGTCTCCGCCGGGTCGCGGGACACCGTGCGACTGGGCCCCGAGGATGCCGACCGGTCGGCCGCCCACGTGCGAGCGATCCTGGACAGCGGGCGCACGGCCATGGTGCAGCCCTACCTCGCGGACGTGGACACCGCTGGAGAGTCCGCGGTGCTGTTCCTGGAGGGCGCGTACTCGCATGCGGTGCGCAAGGCAGCGATCCTGACGCGGGGCGCGGGGCTCGTCGAGGGTCTCTTCGCCGCCGAGGAGATCACCTCCCTCACGCCGGGTGAGCCGGAGCTGGCACTGGCGCGTCGCGTCGTCGCGCACGTGCGGGCAGCAGGTCACCAAGCGCCCCTGTACTGCCGGGTCGACCTCCTGCCGACGGCCGAGGGCCCGGTGGTGCTGGAGGTCGAGCTCGCTGAGCCCTCGATGTTCCTGACCTTCGCGCCCGGCTCGGCAGCCAGGTTCGCCGACGCCATCCTGCTGCGGGCCGGTGAGGCAGCAGACCCCTAGCTAGGAGCACAGCACCTCGCCGTGCAGCAGCGCGAACCACGCGTCCTCGGACGCGGCCCACTGCCGCCACCCGTCGGCAAGGTCTTGCAGGTCTGCGGCGGAGGCCAGTCCCTGCGCCACCGCCTGCTCGGCGATGTCGGAGGCGACGACCCGCTCGGCCCACAGCTCCCCCCACCAGGCGACGTCCCGCGGGGAGGAGAAGCACCACACGCTCGCGCTCGAGGCCACCACCTTCAGACCCGCCATCCGAGCCCAGGCCTTCAGCCGCCGACCAGCATCGGGCTCGGCGCCGTTGGCCCGGGCCGTCTGCTGGTAGAGCCGCAGCCACTGGTCGAGCTGGGGCAGGGCCGGGTACCAGGTGAACCCGGAGTAGTCGCTGTCGCGCACGGCCACCACCCCCTCGGGGGTGCACATCCGGCTCATCTCACGGAGCGCGCGCACGGGATCGCTGAGGTGCTGCAACACCTGGTGGGCGTGGACGATGTCGAACGCCGGGCCGACGTGGTCGAAGGAAGAGCCGAGGGAGTAGACGTCTCCCACGCGGAAGTCGACGTTGCTCACCCCGGCCTGCTCGGCCACGAGACGGGCTTCGTCGATCACGGTCTGCGAGCGGTCGACGCCGACGACCGACCCTGCACCGACCGTCCTGGCGAAGTCGACCGTCACGGTGCCCGGCCCACACCCCACGTCCAGGATCCGAGAGGAGTTGCGGATGCGGGGGGTCAGGTAGGCCGCTGAGTTCTCGACGGTACGCCAGCGATGTGAGCGCAGCACCGGGTCCGCATGGCCGTGGGTGTAGACGTCGTCGGGCACGCTCATGTCACGGCCTCGTCGTGTCGTCGACGGGTTGGGTGAGGCCCTCGACGACCTCGGCGGTCGGCAGCGCCACGATCGACGACGGCGGGCAGAGGATCTTGCGCGCCCGCGACCCACCACCCACGATGACCCGCTCACGAGTCATCACGGCGGCATCGACCCACACCGGGATGTCGACGGGCAGCCCGAACGGTGTCACGCCGCCGATCTCCATCCCGCCGGAGCGCTCGATGGTCTCCTCAGCGCCGGCGAACGAAGCCCGCCGGGTGCCCAGGCGCTTGCGGACGGCCGAGTTCACGTCGAGCCGGGTCGAGGCCAACACAAGGCAACAGACCATGGGCCGCTCGGCGGACTTGCCGATGACCAGGATCGCGTTGGCTGAGTCCTCCGGCGCGTAGCCGTACGCCTCGCAGAAGGCGGCGGTGTCCGCCAAGTCCGGGTCACACGGCACCACGGCGTGCTCGAGGTCGTGCAGTGCGCTCAACACCGGGTCGCTCATGACGGTCAGTATGCCGGGGAGCGCTGATGGGAGGCTGGGTCAGCGGCACTCCGCGGTAGGGGTTGCGAGGTGCTCTGCGCTGCGGCGACGCCTAGCGCGGCCACGAACTCACCGAGCACGCGCGCTGCGTCGGCGGTCTCGAGTGGTGGCGTCACTGCGGCTGGCTCGCCGCCGAGCCAGGGCGTGATCGACCACGACCACGGAAAGCCGGCGCCGGCGGCTCCTGCTCGCACGGGAGCCGGGATCGGCAGCGGGAGGAGCTCGGCAAGGGTGGGCAGCCACCTGAGCTTGCGGCGGACAAGGAGGGCCGCGAGCTCTCGCCGGAGCAGCCGGACCGCATACTCCTCGCCGAGGGTGTAGACCTCGTTGTCCCAGCCGCCGCCCCGATGTCGCACCGGCCGGTCCGCGAGATCGGCATGCTGTTGGCGCACCAGAGACCGCACCAGGTCAGTGTCGATATGCACCTCAGCGGCGGGCCGCCCGGCGGTCCCCATGGCGCCTCCGGTGCTCGGGCTGGCCGTCGATGCGGCCGGTGGAGCGGGCGACGAGAATCGAACTCGCGTATTCAGCTTGGGAAGCTGATGTTCTACCATTGAACTACGCCCGCACGAGCGTGCCGAGGAAGTGTATCCGAACGCGGCGACCGCCTTCCAACGAGACGGCTAGGCTGGCGATGTGCTGCTTTCGGACCGCGATATTCGCGCACAGATCGACTCGGGTCGGGTGCGTCTGGACCCGTGGGACCCAGCGATGGTGCAGCCCTCCAGCGTCGACTTCCGGCTCGACCGCTACTTCCGTCTCTTCGACAACCACAAGTACGCGGTGATCGACCCGGCCTTGGACCAGCCTGACCTCACCCGCCTGGTCGAGGTCGAGCCGGAGGAGTCCTTCGTCCTGCACCCAGGAGAGTTCGTCCTCGGCTCGACCTACGAGACCATCACGCTGCCCGACGACGTGGCGGCCCGGGTCGAGGGAAAGTCCTCCCTGGGTCGGCTCGGTCTGCTGACCCACGCGACCGCTGGGTTCGTCGACCCTGGCTTCACCGGTCACGTCACCCTGGAGCTGAGCAACGTGGCGACGTTGCCCATCGTGCTCCACCCCGGGATGAAGATCGGCCAGCTGTGCTTCTTCCAGCTCTCTTCGGCCAGCGAGCATCCTTACGGCACCTCGGCCAACGGCTCCCACTACCAAGGGCAGCGGGGGCCGACGGCCAGCCGGTCGTTCACCAACTTCTACCGCTCACAGCTCTGAGTACTGGGCCTTTGCGGGGGTGCAGGTGCGACCGGGCTCGGTGAGCTGGTAGCGCGGGCCCCAGGTCGCCATGAGGCGAACGCCCTGGGCTGTGATGCCCGCCCACTGCCGCAAGCCCACCTGGGTGGGCGCCACCCGCTCGGCGCGTGGCATCGAGTACCAGCCGAGCGCGGCCAGCGCCGTGACGGCCAGACCGACGAGGGAGATGGTGGAGATGATCTCGTGCATGATGACTCCTTCGTATGAGGGAGACCGCGAGTGATCTCCTCTGGCAGAAATCATGCGCTCGACAAGATCACGCCACCAGTGGCATGAATGACACGTACCGCTAAAAATCTGCCATAATCGTTCGATGCTGCGGTCGATAGCGCTCCTGGCGCAGGCACCCTTGGCGCCGTTCGAGTTCGGGGTGGTCAGCGAGGTCTTCGGCATCGACCGGACGGACGACGGTGTGCCGGCCTTCAACTTCACCGTGTGCACCGAGTTCCCTGACCAGCCCGTGGGCATGGTCGCGGGGACCACCCTCGCCGTCGAGCGCGGGCTGGACGCCTGCGACGGCGTGGACCTCGTCGCCATCCCGTGCGGCCCGATGAAGGGCGAGCCATCCCCCGCTGTGGTGGAGGTGGTGCGAGCCGCGGTCGACCGAGGTGCCTACGTGCTGTCGGTCTGCACCGGAGCGTTCACGCTCGCCGCGGCCGGTGTGCTGAGCGGTGGAACGTGCAGCACGCACTGGCGGTACGCCGGCGCACTCGCGGGGGCCTACCCCGACATCGAGGTCGACGCCGACGCCCTGTATACCCAGCACGGCACCGTCATCACCAGCGCCGGCACGGCCGCCGGAATCGACGCGTGCCTGTCCCTGGTGCGCTCCGAGCTGGGCTCGGAGGTGGCCGCCCGGATCGCCCGGCGCATGGTCGTGGCCCCGCACCGGGACGGAGGCCAGCGGCAGTTCATCGAGCGACCGGTGCCGCAGGAGTGTGACGACTCCTCGATGCGCGAGCTGCTGGCCTGGGTCGCCGCCACCCTCGAACGACCGCACACCGTGAGCAGCATGGCCAAGCGCCAGCACATGTCGTCGCGTACCTTCGCCCGCCGGTTCGGGGCGGAGACCGGAACCACCCCGCACCAGTGGCTCACCCGCCAGCGAGTCCTCGCCGCACAACAGATGCTGGAGACTTCGGATGCCTCGCTGGAGGCGGTGGCCGAAGCCGTCGGGCTGACAAGCGCCACCCTGCTGCGGCACCACTTCGCCCAGGTGGTCGGCATTGCCCCCTCGGCCTACCGGCGCCGGTTCGCGGCCGCGCCCTGAGCGTGGTGGGGTAGCCCGCTGCGCGGGTGTCCGATGCGCCGACTAGGGTCTAGCGAATGATTCGCCTCGAAGGAGTGACGAAGCGTTTCGCTGACGGAACGGTTGCCGTCGACGATCTGTCCTTGGAGGCTCCCGCGGGCAAGATCACCGTGCTGGTGGGTCCGTCCGGCTGTGGCAAGACCACCTCGTTGCGCATGATCAACCGCATGGTGGAGCCCACCTCGGGGCGGATCATGATCAACGGCGAGGACGCGATGGCCAAGAAGCCTGCGCAGCTCCGTCGCAGCATCGGCTACGTCATCCAGCACGCGGGTCTCTTCCCGCACCGCACCGTGCTCGCCAACGTGACCACGGTGCCCACCCTGCTGAAGTGGGACAAGGCCAAAGCGCGCGAGCGCGCGATGGAGGTCCTGGAGCTCGTCGGGCTGGGGGGTGACTTCGCGACGCGCTACCCCGGTCAGCTGTCCGGGGGCCAGCAGCAACGCGTCGGCGTGGCCCGCGCTCTGGCGGGCGATCCCGAGGTCATGCTGATGGACGAGCCGTTCAGCGCGGTGGACCCCGTGGTTCGCGAGGTGCTGCAGGACGAGTTCCTCAAGCTGCAGGAGTCGCTGGGCACCACCATCGTCATGGTCACCCACGACATCGACGAGGCGATCAAGCTGGGGGACCGGATCGCGGTGCTGCGCGAAGGGGGCCAGCTGGCGCAGTTCAGCTCCCCGGACGACCTGCTCGCCCACCCCGCCGATGACTTCGTCGCCTCGTTCGTCGGACGTGACCGGGGCTACCGGGCGCTGAGCTTCCAGCACGCCGAGGTGCCGATGCATGAGGAGCCCACCGTGCGTATCGGCCAGTCTCTGCCTTCCTCCGGCGGGCCCTGGCACCTGGTGGTCGACGACGGGCGGCCGCAGGGCTGGGTGCACGCCTCGGAGGTCCACGGCAACATCACAGAGTCCGACCTGCAGCTCGGCGGCACACTCGCCGAGCGCGAGGGCTCGTTGCGGGCGATGCTGGACGCTGCCCTCTCCTCGCCCAGCGGCCGGGGGGTCGTGACCGAGGACGGGCGGCTGAAGGGCACCGTCGAGGCCTCCGAAGTGCTGCAGGTGATTCAGGCGGTGGAGCGGCCCAGTGGCGACAGCATCCGCACCCACGACGACAGCCTGGACTCCCAGGAGTCGGGCCGGGTCTCGCTGCGCGAGAAGCCCGAGCCGGGGAGCGAGCCGGAGGAGTCGGGATGAGAGTCCTCGGCGTGCCCACCGAGGAGCTCATGCAGCTCACCCTGGACCACATCTACCTAGCCGGCCTGCCGCTGGTCATCGGTCTGCTGCTGGCCATTCCCCTGGGCTGGCTGTCGCTGCGTCGCAAGTGGCTCTACGGGCCGGTCATCGCCAGCACCGGCCTGCTCTACACCATCCCCTCGCTCGCCTTGTTCATCCTGCTTCCCGGCATCCTGGGAACCCGTATCCTCGACCCGGTCAACGTCGTGGTGGCCATGACGCTCTACACCATCGCACTGCTCACACGCACCGTCGCCGACGGCCTCTCCTCGGTGCCGGAGACGGTGCGGCAGGCGGCGACCGCGATGGGCTTCAGTACGCTGCGACGCCTGCTCAAGGTGGAGCTGCCGCTCGCCGTTCCGGTCATCGCCGCTGGCCTGCGGGTCGCGGCGGTGAGCAACGTGTCCATCGTCTCCGTCGCCGCTCTGGTCGGTGTGCAGCAGCTCGGCATCTTGTTCACCGACGGTTTCAACCGCAACGCCATGGGCCCGATCGTCGTGGGCGTGCTGGCCTGCCTGTTCCTTGCGCTGCTCTTCGACGCGATCATCCTGGGGGTCACTGCCTTGCTGACGCCGTGGCAGCGGGCGGTGTCGACGTGATCGGCCCGATCGTGCAGTGGCTCACCGACCCGGAGAACTGGCAGGGCGACCGGGGGATCGTCTCGCAGACCCTGGCTCACCTGGAGTACTCGTTCGCCGCGTTGCTGCTGGCCGCGATGGTCGCCCTCCCCATGGGTCTCTACATCGGGCACACAGGGCGAGGGCGGGTTGTCGTGGTCAGCACCGCTGGTGGGTTCCGTGCCATCCCCTCGCTCGGCGTGCTGTTCATCGCCGTGCTGTTGCTGCTCCCACGGCTGTCGGGGGAGTCCGCGTTCGAGGTGCCCAGTCTCATCGTGTTGTTCATCCTGGCGATCCCACCGATCCTGTCCGGCGTGTACTCGGGAGTCCAGCAGGTCGACCCGGCTGCCCGCGACGCCGCCAAGGGGATGGGCATGACCGGCAGCCAGGTGCTCTTCGGCGTGGAGATGCCGTGTGCACTGCCACTCATCTTCTCCGGACTGCGCTCAGCCATGCTGCAGATCATCGCGACGGCGACGATCGCCGCGATCGTCGGGCTCGGCGGGCTCGGGCGCTACCTCATCGATGGGCAGGCCACCCAGGACTACGCCGAGATGGCCGGCGGCGCGCTTCTGGTGGCAGCACTCGCTTTAGGAGTCGATTTCGTCTTTAGTGTTATTCAGCGACTAACCGTCTCACCCGGCTTGGCCACCACCGACTGACCTTGACTACCTCACACGGAGGACCTCATGACACGTACGACCGCGCTGGCTGCTGCCCTGCTCACCGGACTCACCCTGACTGCCTGTGGCGGCGGGGACCCCACGGACGACTCGAGCGGAGGTGAAGAAGGCAGCGGCGGAGGCGGCAACGGTGGCGCGACCATCACGGTCGGCTCCGCCAACTTCCCCGAGAACGTCCTGCTGGCCGAGATCTACACCGCGGCGCTCAAGGACGCCGACGTCAAGGTCGAACAACGGCTCAACATCGGCAACCGGGAGACCTACATCGCGGGCCTGGAGGACGGTTCGATCGACCTCATTCCCGAGTACACCGGTGCGCTGACGCTCTACTTTGACGAGGAGGCCGAGGCCACCGACCCCGAGGGTGTCTACACCGAGCTGCAGGACGTCCTGCCGGACAACCTGACCGTGCTCGAGCGCTCGGAGGCCGAGGACAAGGACGCCGTGGTCGTCACGTCGGAGACCGCGCAGGAGTACGACCTGGCCAGCATCGGGGACCTCGAACCCGTGGCCGGCGACATGGTGCTCGGCGGTCCGCCGGAGTGGGAGGACCGCTACACCGGCGTCCCCGGGCTGGAGGAGGTCTACGGTCTGGAGTTCTCGGCGTTCCGTCCGCTGGCCGCAGGCTCCAACCTCACGGCTCAGTCGCTGAAGAACGGACAGATCGACGCGGCGAACATCTTCTCCACCGATCCGTCGATCGTGGAGAACGACTTCGTGGTGCTGGACGACCCCAAGAGCCTGTTCGTGGCGCAGAACATCGTCCCGCTCATCACCACCGAGGCCAACACCGACACCGTGACCGAGACCCTCAACGGCGTGTCGACCTCGCTGGACACCGAGCTGCTGACCGACCTGCTGGCTCGCGTGGTCAACGACGGCGAGGACCCGGGCGACGTGGCCAAGGAGTTCGTCCAGGAGAACGCGGGCTGACCTCAGCGGTCACGCCCCTTCGGCCACGGGCTCTTCCTGCTTCGAGCGGGTGCACGCCGCCAGCAGCATCTGAGACACGTCGACGACCTCGACCTCCTCGCGCGCGTCCTCGGCCTGCTTCTGGGCCAAGCCGTCGGAGAGCATGACACGGCAGAACGGGCAGCCGATGGCGATGCGGTCGGCGCCGGTGGCCAACGCCTCTTCGGTCCGGTTCATGTTGATCCGGGTGCCGAGCTTCTCGTCCATCCACATGCGCGCACCGCCGGCGCCGCAGCAGAACGACTTCTCGCTGTTGCGGGGCATCTCGGTCAGCTGCACGCCGGGAAGCGCCCCGATGAGCTCGCGTGGCGGGGCGTAGACGCCGTTGTGGCGACCGATGTAGCACGGGTCGTGGTAGGTGACGGTCTCTGCCGTCGACGCCAGACCCGAGGAGTCGGCGTCCGCGGGTCGTGCCACCGGGGTCAGCCGCTTCTCGCGCACCAGGCGGTTCAACAGCTGGGTGTGATGGATGACCTCGTAGTGACCCCCCAGCTGCGGGTACTCGTTCTTCAGGGTGTTGAAGCAGTGCGCACAGGTGACCACGATCTTGGTGGCGTTCACCTCGCCGAGCATCTCGACGTTGGCACTGGCCAGCATCTGGAACAGGAACTCGTTGCCTGAGCGCCTGGCCGGGTCGCCGGTGCAGGACTCGCCGTCGCCGAGCACCGCGAAGCTGACGTCGGCCATGTGCAGCAGCGTGGCCACCGCCTGCGTCGTCTTCTTGGCCCGGTCCTCGAAGGCTCCGGCACACCCCACCCAGAACAGATAGTCGAGGTCCGCCATGTCTTCTATGTCGCCACCGGCCACCGGCACCTCGAAGTCGAGGTCCTTGGCCCAGTCCATCCGGGCGCGTGCCGACATGCCCCACGGGTTGGACTTGTTCTCGAGGTTCTTGAACAGCCCGCCGAGCTCCTTCGGGAAGGCCGACTCGATCAGGGTCTGGTAGCGCCTCATAGCCACGATGGCGTCGACGTGCTCGATGTCGACCGGGCACTGCTCCACGCACGCCCCGCAGGTGGTGCACGACCACAGCACGTCGGGGTCGATCACCCCACCGCCGTCGGGCGTCGTCGCGTCGCCGTCGGCCTTGCCGACCAGCGGGCGCGCCGCCTCTGCCACGGCCGAGGCGGGGATGCCGGCTCCGCCCTTCTCGGCGGCGGCGCGTTGGTCATCACTGGCGAGCAGCCATGGGGCCTTGTCGTGATGGTGGTTGCGCAGCGCCACGATGAGCATCTTCGGCGACAGCGGCTTCTCGGTGTGCCAGGCCGGGCACTGCTCCTGACACCGGCCGCACTCGGTGCAGGTGGAGAAGTCCAGCAGCCCCTTCCAGGTGAAGTCCTCCACGGAGCCGACCCCCAGGACGGCGTCCTCGTCCAGGTCCTCGATCGCCTCGAAGTCGACCGGCTTCCCCGCGACGGCGATCGGCTCCAGCGGTCCCAGCGCCGTCCCGCCGGCCGGGTCCCGCTTGAAGTAGATGGTGAAGAAAGCCAAGAAGCGGTGCCAGGCCACCCCCATCGTGGGTGTGGTGGCGATGGTGATCATCCACGCCATCGAGATCAGGATCTTCAGCAGCGCGGCCATG
Source organism: Ornithinimicrobium sp. (assembly GCA_049683875.1). Lineage (GTDB taxonomy): Bacteria > Actinomycetota > Actinomycetes > Actinomycetales > Dermatophilaceae > Ornithinicoccus. Next base: position 3,430 of record JBAUJO010000051.1, on the reverse strand, counting down.
ACGATCGCGCTCTCCAGCGTGGCGACCGACCACCCGTCCAGCGCTGACCCCAGCCACGCGGTCAGCGGGAAGTTGAGCACGCTGGCCCAGCTCTCGCCGCGCGCAGTGCCCAGCGCGTACTCCAGCGCACGTAGGGCGACCACGCACAGGCCCACCCCGAGGATGACCCCTTCGACGACGTAGGCCTGCCAGAAGGTCGAGCCCCAGAATCGGCTCCGGCGACCGCCGCTGCGTGGGTGCTCGCGCTGACGCACGGTGATCAACGTCAGGATGCCGATGACCGCGCCCCAGCCGAAGAGCTCGAAACCCCAGGTCAGAGGGAAGAAGTGCGCCAGGCCCCACAGGTCGAAGGACGGGCTGAAGAGCTGACCGTAGGCGTTGACCAGGGTCAGGAAGAGCAGGCCGAAGGAGACCATGACCACCCAGTGCGCCACCGCCACCCAGCGCTTGCGGGCCATGCGCGTATGACCCAGGATCTCGCGTACGACCGTGACCGCGCGCTGCCCGGGGCGGTCGGTGCGGGAGGTGGCCTCAGGGGCACCGAGGCGGAACTTGGCCACGAACCGGGCGATGGTGGTCACGAAGAGCGCGACAGCGACCCCCGTCACACTCAGGCCGATGACGATCGCGACGATCTGCAGCGCTGGCATAGGCGAATGCTACGGATGGACCCCCGCGCGCGATACACCGCCACGCATCGGCTTCGGCGTGGAATAACACCACGTACGCCGATGTATCACCTCATGTACCCCTTGACGGGGCCGCGGCCCCTGCTCAGTCCCACAGGAAGAGAGATCCCCGTGCGCGTCCACGACGACATCACCCAGGTGATCGGCAAGACCCCCTTGGTCCGTCTGAACCGGCTGACCGAAGGCATCGACGCGCAGGTCCTGGTCAAGCTCGAGTCCCAGAACCCGGCAGCCTCGGTCAAGGACCGCATCGGGAACGCGATCATCGACGCGGCGGTCGACTCCGGCGAGCTGCAGCCAGGAGGCACCATCGTCGAGGGCACCTCGGGCAACACCGGGATCGCTCTGGCCATGGTGGGAGCGGCTCGTGGGTTCAACGTCGTGCTGGCGATGCCCGAGACGATGAGCTTGGAGCGCCGGGCGCTGCTGAAGGCGTACGGGGCAGAGCTCGTCCTGACTCCGGGCCCCGAGGGCATGAAGGGGGCGGTGGCCAAGGCCGAGGAGATCGCTGAGGAACGCGGCGCTGTGCGTGCTCGGCAGTTCGCCAACCCCGCCAACGTGGCGGTGCACCGGGCCACCACCGGCCCCGAGGTGTGGGAGGACACCGACGGCGAGGTCGACATCTTCGTGGCCGGCGTCGGCACTGGCGGCACGATCACCGGTGCAGGAGGCTACCTGCGCGAGCAGAAGCCGGACGTAGGGCTGGTCGTTATCGAGCCGGCCGACAGCCCGATCCTCAGTGGCGGTCAGCCCGGCCCGCACAAGATTCAGGGCCTGGGCGCCAACTTCGTGCCTGACATTCTGGACACCGACCTGTATGACGAGGTCGTCGACGTGAGCCTCGATGACGCACTGCGGGTGGCGCGCGACCTCGCCACCCAGGAGGGCATCTTGTCCGGCATCAGCACCGGAGCCAACGTCTGGGGAGCGCTGCAGGTCGCGGCCCGCCCCGAGAACGCCGGCAAGACGATCGTGGTCATCGTCTGCGACTTCGGCGAGCGTTACCTGTCGACGGTGCTCTTCGAGGGCATGACCGACTGATGGCCCGATCGGTACGCCGCGCGTGGGCCACCCTCGTCGAGGATCTGGACGCCGCGGTGAGCCGGGATCCCGCGACCCGCAGTCGCCTCGAGATGGCCCTGGCCACACCAGGGCTGCACGCCCTGTGGGCGCACCGGTTCAGCCATGCGCTGTGGCTCCGTGGCGGGCGGGCCAGGCTGCCTGCTCGTCTGGTCTCGCAAGCGGTGCGGTCGCTGACCGGAGTGGAGATTCACCCCGGCGCCCGGATCGGGTCGAGGTTCTTCATCGACCACGGCATGGGGGTGGTCATCGGTGAGACGGCCGAGGTGGGAGACGACGTCATGCTCTACCACGGGGTAACCCTCGGGGGACGATCGATGCAGCCCGTCAAGCGCCACCCCACCGTGGGGGACGGCGCCGTGCTCGGCGCGGGCGCCCGCGTCCTCGGGCCGGTCGTGATCGGGGCCGGTGCTCAGATCGGCGCGAACGCAGTGGTGGTCAAGGACGTGCCGCAAGGCGCCATCGCTACCGGGGTCCCGGCACGGATCCGTCTCCTCGCGCCGGAGCAGGACCCCACCGAGGCGCTGTACGACGATCCCGCTCTCTGGATCTAGGACCACCAGAGGCGCGCCACCGTCATGGCGGCGCGCCTCTGCTGCGAGTCAGCTCATCCGACCGCTCGGAGGGGAGGTGGGCTCAGGGGAGCCTCTCGCCTCCGGGGCCGAAGCCGGTTGCGTCAACCGTCATGTCGCCGTCGGACTCGACGGTGCCGGTGGGGTTCTCGTAAGCGCCCTCGCCGTCGGTGGTCTCGTGGCCACTTGCCTTGGCCTTAGCCTGGCCGGCGGCGCTCTTGGCGCGGTCGCCGACCTTGGCAGCGACCTGCGGAGCCTGCTCCTTGACCTCGCCGACCTTGGTCTGCACGCGCGGGTCAGCCCACACCTTGCTGGCTTGGTCTGCGAGCTGCTCGTAACGCTCGCGGCCCGCCTTGGCTCCTAGGACATATCCGATCGCCACTCCTGCGAGCAGAATGAGTCTGCGCATGTTGGCTCCCTTCGCTCGATGGACGTTTCGCGTCGAGCCTAGCCCCAGGGTGACAGCGTCGCCATGTAGCGCGCCGTCCGAGCGGCGGCGGTCCGGGAGCGGAGGGTGTGGGATTCGAACCCACGGACGTTTCCGTCGGGCGCTTTCAAGGCGCCTGCACTAGGCCACTATGCGAACCCTCCCGGACACCAGGATGACACCGTGTGCCGCAGTGCATCATCCTAGGTCGCCGAAGGTGGTCAGGCGCCCGAATGCTGCTACGGTTGTCGCGGTTGTAGTTGCAGTTCCTCGCAGTGAAGTACACGCCGGGCCCACGGGCGCGGCACGACGGCACCACCGGGCATGTCCCGGCGTGTGGGGGGTTTCATCTCGACCCACCTCCCACAAATCGTGTGGGTTGTGACGCACACGTACAGCAGAGAGAGTTCACATGGCACAGGGAACCGTGAAGTGGTTCAACGCGGAAAAGGGCTTCGGCTTCATCGCACAGGATGGTGGAGGCCCGGACGTGTTCGTTCACTACTCGGCCATCGAGAGCAACGGCTACAAGACGCTCGACGAGGCCCAGCGGGTCGAGTTCGAGGTCACGCAGTCCCCCAAGGGACCGCAGGCGGACGCAGTTCGCCCCGTCTGACACCGTGAAGGCTCGGTAGCGAGCCGCCACCACGAACGGCCCGTGA
>JBAUJO010000050.1:0-8098 GCA_049683875.1 Ornithinimicrobium sp. | reverse complement strand
GGTCTGGGCTGTGCCGTGGAGCCAGACCCTGACCCGGACGCCGAGTCGGGGGCGCTGGCCGATGCCGTCGCGCAGGTCGGCACGTGGTGCCGGTCGCGCGTGCGCGAGGCGGCGGTGCGCCGGTTCTCCGCCGAGGCCATGGGCGTCCGGTATGAAGACCTCTACCGTGAGGCGATGACACGGTGGTGATCGGCTACTACGTCCATCACCACGGCGCCGGTCACCTGACCCGAGCCCGTCTGATCGCGCAGGGGCTGCGCGCGCGGGGCCACGATGTCGTCCTTCTGGGCTCAGCGCTCGGCGCTGGAGCCGGGGTCGGGGTCGTCCTGCCCCGGGACGACACCCCGGCCCCGTTCGTGGACGAGACGGCAGACCAGGCGATGCATTGGGCCCCTCGAGGTCACCTGGGCTATACGGGCCGGATGGGCGCTGTGGCGACGTGGGTGCTCACCCATCGTCCCTCGGTCGTCGTGGTGGACGTCTCCGTGGAGGTCGCCACGCTGGTTCGAGTGTTGGGCTTCCCCGTCGTGGTGGTGGCCCAACCGGGCGAACGCACCGACGCCGCGCATACCCTGATGTTTCGCTGCGCCACCGCGATCCTTGCGCCGTGGCCGCCCGAGGCCGGACCCTGCCCGGCGCTCTCGCCGTTCGTGGACAAGGTCTTCTGCGTCGGGGGCATCTGCGCGCCCGCAGCGACGTCACCACCTGAGGCTCCCCACCTGCAGGTGGTGCTCAGCGGGCGCGACGGTTGGGACACCTCCAGTGGAGCCTCGCCGGTAGAGCACCTCGGAGGCCACGGCCGATGGACCGTCGTCGGGGGCGGCCACTGGGTCGACGGTATGGCGAGCACCCTGGCCCGGGCGCGCGTGGTGGTGAGCCACGGCGGGCAGAACGCGATCGCCGACATCGCGGCTGCGGGCACGCCGGCCGTGGTGTGGCCGCAGCACCGTCCCCACGCCGAGCAGGATCATCTCGGCGCCGAGCTGCACCGGATGGGGTTGGCCACCGTGGTGAGAGGCCCCCGACCCGATCTGGAGCAATGGCGCTCGGCGGTGGGCCGAGCGCTCGCCCAGCCGAACTCATGGCCTCGGTGGCACACTCAAGGGGCCGTGGAACGGGCGGTCGCCGTCATCCAGGATGTGGCGCGTGGCTGACGTGTGCGTGGTCACCATCGTCCGGGGCCGTCACGAGCACCTCGGTCACCAGCTGCGGCTGCTCGCGCAGAGCGATCCCGACAGCGTCCACGTCCTGGTGTCGATGGATGACCCGGATATCCGCACGATCGCCCGGCGCCACGGCGGTGCGCGCGAGATCGAGGTGGTGAACTGCGCGCCGGATCCCCGGGGGCTGCCCTTGGCGAGTGCGCGCAATGTGGGGGTGGCCCGCGCCATCGTCCGGCACTGTGAGGTCGTCGTCCTTCTCGATGTCGACTGCCTCGTTGGCGACCAGACCCTGGCTCGTTACGTTCAGGCGGCGCGCGCCCATCCTCACGCCTTGCTGTGTGGGCCGGTCACCTACCTCGCCCCGGATGCGCGACCTCCACGCGCCGCCGAGGAGCTTCAGGCCCTGACCGATCCCCATCCGGCGCGGCCGGCCCCCGTGCCCGGGCGTGCCGAGACCGGTGACCAGTACCACCTCTTCTGGTCCCTCAGCGCCGCGTTGACCCCGCCGACCTGGCATGAGCTGGGAGGCTTCTGCGAGGAGTACGTCGGCTACGGCGCCGAGGACACCGACCTCGGGTTCGTCGCTCGGCGCCAGCAAGTGGAGCTGGTGTGGGTAGGCGGAGCGGACGCCTACCACCAGCACCACCCGGTCTCCTCACCTCCGGTGGAGCACCTCGAAGCCATCGTGCGCAACGCCAACACCTTCTTCTGGCGTTGGGGGCAGTGGCCCATGCAGGGCTGGCTGCACGCCTTCTCCGACCTGGGCCTGGTGGATGTCGACGGCCGGGGCGCGCTGGTCGTGAGCACACCGGCGGCGGCCCCTACCCCGGAGGCAGGGCCTGCCTAGGAAGGTTCCGCCGGGACCCACTCCCCGGCGCTCAGCACCGACGCCGGGCCACCGTCGTCCAGGAGGACGAGGTCGGCCTGCCGTCCCACGTCGATGGCCCCGCGGCCATCCAGGCCCAGAGCCTCAGCCGGCGTGGTGGAGCAGACCCGGCTGGCGGCGATCAGAGCCTCGTCGGTCTCGCCGAGGGCCTGGCGCGCTGCCGTGAAGAGCTGGGTTGTGGTGGCGGTGCTTCCGGCGATGGTTCCATCGGCCAGCCGTGCGGCGCCGTCGCGCACCTGCACCGGCAGTCCGCCCAGGCTGTAGCTGCCGTCACCCATGCCGGCGGCCGACATGGCGTCGGTCACCAGCGCGACGCGCGTCGGGCCGGCGGTGCCCAGCACCCACTGCAGTATCGCCGGGTGCACATGCAGCCCGTCGGCCACCACCTCCGCGGTGACCCGATCGTCCGCCAGCAGCGCCGGGACGGGGCCGGGCCGACGGTGGTGGACCGCGGGCATAGCGTTGAACAGGTGCGTCGCCACGCTCGCTCCGGCCTCGATGGCTGCTCTGGTCTGCTCATAGTCCGCCTCGGTGTGCCCGATGGCCGCGACCACTCCGGCGGCGACCAGCTGACGCACGGCATCCAGCCCCCCGGGGCGTTCCGGGGCCAAGGTGACCATCCGAACCGCCCCGCGACCCGCCCGCAACACCTCATCAACCTCCTGCGCGACGGGGTCACGCAACGTGTGTGGGTCGTGCGCGCCACGCTTGCCCGGCGCCAGCCAGGGGCCTTCGAGGTGGATGCCGCTGAGCAGTCCGTCCTGGACCAGCTCGGCCAGCATGGCGACCTGGCGCACCAGCTCCTCCTGTGGCGCGCTGACCAGGCTGGCCAGCATCGTGGTGCTTCCCTGAGCGCGGTGCCAACCCGCCGCGCGGGCCGCCTCATCGGACGACGTGCCTCCGAAGGAACACCCTCCACCACCGTGGACGTGCATATCCACGAAGCCGGGCACGAGCATCCCCTTCCCCCGGCTCACCTGGGGCGCGGTGCTCGGCGCCCCCTCCGACACCGCTGTGATCTGCGACCCGGTCACCTCGACCCATCCCGGTCGCAGGACCGCCGCCGGGGTGACCACCGCAGCGGCGGCGACCACGGTGCTGGCCGCGCGGGTCACAGCGTCTCCGTGACCTTGCTGAGCCCACGAGGGGTGTCCGGGTCTCCTCCTCGCGCCACGGCCAGATGGAGCGCGAGCTGTTGTACGGGCAGGATCTCCAGCAGGGGGGACAACCGTTCGTCCACCTCGGCCGGCAGCGCGAACCCCGCGGTGCACGAGGAGATCGCCTCTGAGGACCCGATGCCCAGGACGTCGGCACCTCGTTCGGCCAGCCGCGGCAGCACCTCGGCCATCGCGGAGCCCGCACGCCCGTGCGGGACCAGGGCCAGCACGGGCACCTGGGGGTCGACCATCGCGAGCGGGCCGTGGAGCAGGTCCGCTCCGGAGAAGGCCTGCGCGGACAGGTACGACGTCTCCATCAGCTTCAGCGCGGCCTCGCGTGCCGAAGGATAGGCAAAGCCCCGCCCGGTGGTCACCATCCGCGCGGCGAACCGGTACCGCTGCGCCGTCTCGACCACGGGCCCAAGCTGGTCCAGCACCTGTCGCCCCAGACGCTCGAGCCTGTCTCCGGACTCCACCGAGGCGCCGTTCCAGCGCGTCAAGAGCAGATGGAGCACGAGCAGCTGCGCGGTGTAGGACTTGGTCGCTGCGACCGACCGCTCCGGGCCGGCCAAGATGTCGAGGTGCAGCTCGGCCTCGGACGCGAGTGGGGAGTCCGCCTGGTTGGTCAGGGCAACGGTCAGCGCGCCCTGTTCGCGTGCGACCCGGACGGTCTGCACCAGGTCAGGGGAACCACCGGACTGGCTGACCGCGACGACCAGGACGTCCCGGAAGTCGGGGCGGGCGGAGTACACGGTCATACTCGAGGGCGACATCATCCCGGCGGGCAGGCCCAGGTCGATCTCCGCGAGGTACTTGCCGTACAGCGCAGCGTGGTCGCTGCTCCCGCGCGCGACGAACAGCACGAACCTCGGCCCACGCTGCGCGACGCGGCGGGCAACCTCGTCGATGGCGGGTAGCCCGTCATCGACGATTCGGCGCCAGACCTCTGGTTGCTCGGCGATCTCGGCCGCCATGAGCGACCCCGGGGTCTGCGACATCAACGACCACCTTCGGTGCTCAACCGGGTCTCCTCGTCCGCGGTCCGGTCCGCGAGGGGAGAGTCCTCGCGGTGGCGCAAGGCTAGCCCCCCGCCGACCACCAGGGTGATGACGACTCCGATCGCGGTGTACCAGGTGAAGCCGATGAGGTCCCGCTGCCAGACGAAGAGGTAGACCATCGTGGTGACCGCACAGGCGAAGCCGATGATCGCGTCGAGCTGCCGAGCCTTGCGGACAGCGAGCCCGAGGAAGAACGAGCCCAGCAGCCCGCCGTAGGTCAGCCCCGCAACCGCGAGACCCAGCTCCACCACCGGGTTGTCGGTGCCGGTGAAGAGGGCAGCCGCTCCGATGAACACCAGACCCCAGGCCATGGTGAAGATGCGCCCCATGCGCAGTCCCTGCTCATCGCTGAGGGTGCGCCGGCTGAACTGCTCGTACAGGTCCGTCATCGTCGAGGAGGACAACGCGGACAGCGAGGAGGACAGCGTGCTCATGGCCGAGGCCATGATGCCCGCGAGCAGCAGACCCGAGATGCCGGCGGGCAGCGCCTCGACGATGAAGGTCGGGAAGATCTGGTCACCGGTCTGCAGACCCAGCTGCTCCGGGGTCTGCTGCTCGTAGTAGCTCCACAGTCCCAACCCCACGGTCAGAAACAGCCCGAACTGGATGAAGACGACGACCGCACTGCCGATGACGGCCTTGCGCGCATCGTTGAGCGTGCGGCAGGTCAGCAGCCGTTGCACCACGATCTGGTCGGCGCCGTGGGACGCGGTGGACAGCAACGCCCCGCCCACGACGGCCGTGAGGAACGAGTACGGCGCGGAGATGGGGTTCGAGCTGAAGTCGAGAACCTGCGTCTTGCCGGCCTCTGCCGCGGCGGACCAGAAGTTGATCTCGAGGTTGCCGGTGATGAAGAACAGCGCGATCACTCCCCCGACCACATACAGCAGCATCTGCAGCACGTCGACCCAGACCACGGCGCGGATGCCGCCGATGAAGGTGTACGCGACGGTGACCGCGCCGAGGATGGCGATGATGGCGAAGAACGACATCTCGATCCCGTACGCGTCCAGGATGACCTTCATCGGGATAGCAGCGGCGAACAGGCGCACCCCATCGGCCAGCAGCCGGGTGAACAGGAACGCCACCGATGCGGTGCTCTGCATCCCTCTGCCGAACCGCAGACCGAAGTAGGCGTAGGCCGTGGCCATCTCACCGCGGTAGTAGCGAGGCAGCAACACGAAAGCGACGACGATGCGGCCGATCAGATAGCCGAGCGCCACCTGGATGAAGGTGAGGTTGCCCAGGTAGGCGATGGTGGGGACGCTGATGACGGTCAGCGCGCTGGTCTCGGTGGCCACGACCGACAGGCACACCGCCCACCAGGGCAGGTTCCGGTCGCCGAGGAAGTACCCCTTGAGGTTTGACTGCTTTCCGGACAGGGCCAGACCGAGCCAGGCCGAGCCGAGCAGGTAGGCGGCAATGACGATGAGGTCCAGGGGTTGCATGGCTCCTCCTAGGAGCGGGTCGAGTCAGTCGGTGCAGCGGTCACCCGCAGCACGGTGGGTGAAGTGGTCAGCGGTTCAGGCAGCCGCAGCGGGGTCGATCCAGGGCTGATGCGACCGGCGATGGCGCGGTGCCGCGCGCCGGTGCACGACGGCACCGTGCCGGGCAGGCCGTGCCAGGTCAGGAAGCCCACGAGGGCGAAGAGGTACGCCTCCTTGGCGCCGGGGTCCAGGCCCAGGGAGTCGTAGGTCGTGACCTCAGGGCCGCCCAGGCGAGCGTGCAGTCGCTGCATCAGCACGCCATTCCGGGTGCCCCCACCGGACGCCACGACCTCGTCGACGTTGTAGGGCCGGAGCGCTTCGGCCACCGTCAGCGCGGTGAGCTCGACCAGCGTGGCCAGGAGATCCTCGCCGGGCAGCTGCTGGGTACTGCTGTGTCGCAACGCCTCGTCGAGATAGTCGGCGTGGAAGACCTCCTTGCCGGTGCTCTTCGGCGGCGCCTGGCGGTAGTAGGGGTGCTCACCGAGGGCACTGAGCAGTCCGTCATGGACCCGGCCAGCTGCAGCCAGCCGCCCGCCGGCGTCGAAGCGCCGCCGGCCGTCGGTGGCACGGTGCACCGCGACGTCGAGCAGCGCGTTGGCTGGCCCCGTGTCGAAGGCAACGGGGTCGAGTCCCCCACCCGCCACGGTGACGTTGGCGATGCCCCCCAGGTTCAGCGCTGCCGCAGGCCGGACCCGCTCGCCGAGCAGGAGGACGTCCATCAGGCTGGCCAAGGGGGCGCCGTGGCCGCCTGCAGCGACGTCGGCGCCCCGCACGTCCGAGATCACCGGGAGGCCCGTGGCCTCGCTGATCCAGGCCGGCTGTCCCATCTGCAGTGTGCCCAGGGCCGAGCGCGCCTGCACCCAGTGGAACAGTGTCTGCCCGTGGGAGACGATCACCTCCGGGCGCGCTCCTGCAAGCGCGTCGTGATCCAGACAGGATCGTGCTGCAGCCGCGAGCTCCTGGCCCACCAGAGTGTCGATCCGGCACACCTGCTCCAGGGTGGTAGTGGCGGGAGGCAACGCACCGAGCACCATCTCACTCAGCTCGGTGGAGAAGTCGACCTCACGGTGGACCAGAGGAGTCATCTCGATATCGGTATCGGACATCTGGATGTCCGCCACCGCCACGTCGATGCCGTCCACCGAGGTGCCGGAGGACACGGCGAGGATGATCATGACGAGTGCTCCGATCTGTCGTGCGCCCGTGCCTGCGCATCGCTCATGGCTTCTCGCACACGGCCATCGCTCAACTGGAGATACTGACGAGCGCGCTCGGCGTCCGTCCGGCCCGAGATGGCCACGATGGCCGTCTTGACCTCACCGTCGGCCGAGTCCAGCACGGCGGCGGCACGGTCGTCCGGGACGCCGGTGGCTCCCGAGACGATCCGCACCGAACGGGCGCGCAGCTTCGTGTTCGTGGCCCGGAGGTCGACCATGAGGTTGCCGTAGGTCTTGCCCAAGCGGACCATCGTGGCGGTCGAGACCATGTTCAGAACCAGCTTCTGGGCGGTCCCTGCCTTCATCCGTGTTGAACCGGCGATCACCTCTGGACCCGTCTGGACCTCGATCGCGACGTCGACCAGTGCGCTCAACCGGCTCCCGACGTTGTTGCTGAGCCCGATGGTGGCGGCCCCCACGCCTCGGGCAGCGACGGCCGCCCCCAGCGCGTAGGGCGTGCGACCGGAGGAGCTCACGGCCAGCACGACATCCTCGGGCTGGAGATCCATGGCGGCCAGGTCGCGCTCGGCTGACTCGTGGTCGTCCTCGGCTCCCTCGACTGCCGCGCTGGCGGCTCGACTTCCTCCGGCCATCAGCGCCACGACGAGGCCGGGGTCGGTGCCGAAGGTCGGGACGCACTCGGCGGCGTCGAGCAGTCCCAGCCGACCGGGAGTGCCGGCGCCGACGTAAACCAACCGCCCCCCACGGGTGAGGCGATCCACAGTGACCTCGACCGCCGCCGTGATCGCCTCCGTCGCGGCAGCCACAGCGGCCGGCACCGTGGCGTCCTCCTCGGCGATCGCGGTGAGCACCTCGCGGGTGCTGCGGATGTCGAGATCACGCAGGCCGGGCTGTGCGCGCTCGGTGTCGAGGTGGGTGAGCTCTGCGCTGACATCGTCCATCACGTCTCTCTTCCGTGCCGGGCCAGGGGCAGGCGGGCGACCAGGCCCTCGTGCGGGAGGTCGGTGCGGGTGGCCATCACGGCGGCGCCATCCAACGCATCCCCCCAGGGCGGCTGCCACCGCCCGTGTGGCAGGTGCCGCGCCAGCTCGTCAACGAACGCGTCGGTGAGCAGGGGGCCAGCGCCGAACAGGCCACCGATGGTGCTGACCGCGATCTCACCTGAGCGC
>JBAUJO010000049.1:0-8020 GCA_049683875.1 Ornithinimicrobium sp. | reverse complement strand
CTTAGGGGCCGAGGGCCTTCGCCAGTGTGGGCCGCGAATGTCCGCAAGGAGTCCCGCCGAAACCGATCCTCGCCGACGACGTGCAGCGGTCCGCGAGTGGGTTTTCCGCAGGTCAGGCAGTCTTTTCCGGGATCAGTTGGCGATGGGCAACACCAGCCGCCAACGCCCGCTTCCGTCGCTTCAACGTCTGAACGAGGAGGTGTGTCCAGTTCAGGGGGTGTCGGCCCATCACGATCAGCGGGTGGGGATCCCCTATCCGCTGACCAACGCCGACGATCACTCGCTGGAGCTGCCTTACCCTTTGAGGTTCGCGACGAACCGCGCTGACCTCTCGCGCAAGCCGTTGATACGGCGCTCGATCAGGCGAGCCTTCTCCTGCGGGTCACCGCTGCCGACCTCCTCGAGGGTTGGCTCGCGCCGCACATTGCGTGAGCAGTCGAGGTCGGTGCAGATCAATGTGCCGACGGTGTCTCCGCGACGCCCAAGCGGTCCAGCCCTCCGCGCGACATACATGCTGACGTCGTTGGTGGCCAGGAAATCCTGACACCAGTTGCACATGGACTTGCGGCGAACAGCCGAGCGTTTGGCAGCCCTGAGCATGACGCCGACCGCTGTGGTCCCCACCTCGACGACGACATAGGACTCCTCTGGGCGTTTGCCGTCATGCCAGCCGAGGTAGTCGAGCTTGTCCCAGTCCAGGTGCTCCAGATCGGGCAGCATCGCGTGTTTCGCCTCCCGCTGGGAGGTGTTCACCAAGGATGCACGGATTTGTTTCTCTGCGAGTGCGTGCATCTGATCTCATCCAGTCTGTGCGGGCCGATCGCGTTCCCACGCCCTGCCCACCCGCAAGCCTCAGCGTTCGAGGCGAGGTGAGCGATCGAACGTGTTCGGGCGCATCGGGCCGGGTGAGCAGCGGAGCACAACGTGCGACGGCCCGGCAGGTGGTGTCTTCCGCTCAGTGCCGGCAAGGACTACTGAACCGGTCTGTGTGGGGCGTGCTGCCGCCCGCTGCAGGCATCTGCCAGCTGGATCTACGGTCATCAAGGTAGAGGCGGTAATCGACGAGCTAGGCGCCAACGACAGTCTGCGGGTCACCGACGTCCCTCGACCTCCGGGCGGACACGACATCCTCAGTGGGCCCGACGCCTTCGGGGCCAGCGGACATCGCAGACGGGGGAGCATCCCTCGCATGCTGGGTCTGGTGGCGCGATCGACTCCCTCACCTCGGCGATGCCCGGATCTGGGTCGTGGTGGACCGAACGCGCTCTCTCGCTGAGGCGCCGCGGGCCCTGCGTCATCTCGCGTCCGGGCAGGCGCTGGGTCGGGTCGTCATCCGTGTCGACGACCACTGACGAGACACGAGACAGAGAGCCCGAGACGGAGAGCCCGAGTCGGAGAGCCCGAGACGGAGAGCCCGAGACACGATCAGCCCAGGAGCTCGCGGCGCGTGCCGGGCATCTCCGCCGACCCGTCGGAGGTCGGCTTCACAGCGAGCACCTGGGTGACCCCGAGCCGGTTCGAGGCGAAGCCCAGCGCCGACCCGGCCATGTAGAGCCGCCAGACTCGCGCCCACCCCGGGCCACTGAGGGCGACCGCCTCGTCCCAGTGCGACTCCAGGTTGGCGACCCAGGCGCGCAGCGTCAGGTCGTAGTGCTCACGCAGCGCCTCGACGTCGCGCACTTCGAAGCCGGCCCCCTCCAGCTCTTCGACCACTGTCGCGATGGGTTGGAGCTCCCCGTCCGGGAAGACGTACCTCTGCACGAAGGAGGTGCGGTTGGGCTCCCACCCGGCCTCCGGGCGCCGAGAGATCGCGTGATTGAGCAACCGGCCCCCGGGACTGAGCTGGGCGTACAGTCCCGCGGCGTACGTCGGCAGCTGGGCCACGCCGACGTGCTCCGCCATACCGATACTCGCGATCGCGTCGTAGGGACCGTCGGCGATCTCGCGGTAGTCCTGTAGACGGATCTCCACGCGGTCCGCCAGTCCTCTTGCGTTCACCTGCGCGCGAGCATAGGCGGCTTGCTGCTGCGAGATCGTGACCCCGACCGCCTCGACGCCGTAGGTCTGGGCCGCGTGCATCACGAAGCCTCCCCACCCGCATCCGACGTCGAGCACCTTCATGCCCGGGCGAAGCCCCAGCTTGCGCGCGACGAGGTCGAGCTTGGCTTGCTGGGCCTGCTCCAGCCGGTAGTCCGGCGAGGGCGCGTGCTCCCAGTAGGCGCAGGAGTAGACCATCGACTCACCGAGCACGAGCCGATAGAAGTCGTTGCCCACGTCGTAGTGATGCGAGATCGCGGCGCGATCCCGCTTGGGGGTGTGCACGCGACCGCCCCGCGTCCAGGGGACCTCCTCGGGCGGAGGCTTGGGGCGCGGTCCCAGGGCACCGAGCCTCAGCCCCGCGGCCACAACCGCCGCGGCCGTGCGAGGCCCCGCGTGCACACTCAGCCGTCGCTGAGGGCCACGCATCTCCTCCAGGCGTGAGAGGGCCTGGATCATGTCGTCTCCCATGAGCAGGTCCCCGGAGACGAAAGCACGGGCGAACCCCAGCTCGTTGGGCTCCCAGAGCAGGTGGCGCAGCGCCCTGCGGCGCAGGAAGCGCAGCTGCACCGCACCGTCAGCGGGCCCCAGGGCACTTCCGTCCCAGCATTCGACACGGACCGGCACCTCCGCCCCCACGATCGCCTCGGCCACTGGTCGGACCACGTCGGCGGCAGGCATCAGCGAACTCCTTCCGGGCAACGACACCGTGCTGGTCACGATTGTAGTGACCGATTCGCTCCACGTCAGGTGCTCACCTCAGCCGATGTGCGGTGCCCCAGTGGCAGGTTCGCTGTGACCCGGTAGGGTTGTTTCCTCGTGATCGGAAGCCTGTGGCCGTGATTCTCGAGAGGACGCTACGTGAAGAAACAAAGCTCGGGAGTAGGCGTGGTGTTCTATGTTTCTGCAGGCTTTGCTTTGGCGTTTCTGCTGTGGGGGGCGCTTTTCACCGCGAATCTTTCGAGCGTCACCTCGAGCATCCTGGCCTTCGTGATCTCAAGTTTCGGGTGGTTGTATCTGATCGCCACAACCATTTTTCTTGCATTTCTCGCCTTCTTGGCTTTCAGTCGCTTCGGCAAGGTCCGGCTCGGAAAGGACGACGAAGAGCCTGAGTTCGGCCGACTATCCTGGTTCGCCATGCTTTTCGCTGCCGGTATGGGGACCGGCCTGGTGTTCTGGGGGGTGGCGGAGCCCATCTCCCACCTCAACACCCCGCCCTACGCCATGGCAGAGCCGGGCAGTGCGGCAGCCGCCGAGCTGGGTATGCGCTATGCGTTCTTCCACTGGGGGTTCCACCCGTGGGCCGTGTACGGAACGGTGGCGTTGGCGTTGGCCTACTTCAACTTCCGACGCGAAGGGGGCGGGCTGATCAGCTCGATCTTCCGTCCCTTGATCGGGGACCGGGTGGACGGTGCCATCGGGAAGGCGATCGACATCTTGGCGATCATCGCCACCCTCTTCGGGGTCGCCGTGTCGCTGGGATTCGGCTCGCTCCAGGTCAACGGCGGCCTGACCTACCTCTTCGACGTGCCCAACAACGCCGGCGTCCAGATCGTCATCATTGCCATCATCACCGTGCTATTCATGATCTCTGCGGTGACCGGAATCGGGCGTGGCATTCGCTATCTGAGCAACGTGAACATGGTCCTGGCGGCCTGCCTGTTGCTGTTCGTCTTCCTTCTCGGGCCGACGGTGTTCATCGTCGATACGTTCACCCAGATGATCGGTAACTATGCGGGCGCGCTCGTACCGATGAGCTTCAACCAGAACGTCTTCGCCAGTGACGGCACCTGGGCGCAGAACTGGACGCTCTTCTACTGGGCGACCTGGATCGCCTGGGCTCCGTTCGTCGGGAGCTTTATCGCCCGGATCTCCAGAGGCCGCACGATCCGAGAGTTCATCGTGGCGGTGCTTTTCGTCCCGAGCCTGGTGAGCTTCTTCTGGTTCTCCGCGCTTGGAGGGACGGCGATTCGCCTGGTGCGCCAGGGCGGAGCCGACACCATCTCCGAGGCGGTGGGCAACAACGTGGCCACCGCGCTCTTCGTGACCTTCGACCGGCTGCCCTTGTCGTTCGTCACCTCGATCATCGCGATCGTGTTGGTGAGCGTCTTCTTCATCACCTCGGCCGACTCCGCGTCGTTTGTGCTGGCGAGCATGTCGACCGGTGGGGCCTTGAACCCGCCGACCGTGGTCAAGCTGACCTGGGGAGCCGTCATCTCCTCCTTCGCGGGCGTTCTCTTGCTCGCAGGCGGGCTCGATGCGCTGCAGAAGGTGGCGATCATCGCTGCGGTGCCGTTCGCGGTGATCATGATCGCGATGTGCTTCTCCCTGTACAAGGCGTTGCTGAAAGAACCCAAGCCCAACAGCTCGGAGAAGCCGACGATCGAGGGGTTGAAGGAAGCGGTAGCGGAGAACATGCCCGGAAAAGCAGCACCGGCGGCCAGGGACTGACATGCGAAGAGTAGGAGGCGACGTCGGTCGGCCGACGACACGGACGCGACGCGTACGCGCCATGGTGACCGCCGGGGTGTGCGGATCCGCCGTGGCGGTCACTGCGGCGTGTGGTGGCGACCCCGCTGCTGATGGGGGAAGCATCGCCGAGGACTTCGAGCTGAGCAGCCCCCAGGGGACCGTGCGACTGACCGTCGGCTCGAAGAACTTCACCGAGCAGGAGATCCTCGGCGAGATCACCACCCAGGCGTTGGAGGCGGCCGGGGCCGAGGTTGTCGACCAAACCGGGCTGGGCGACACCGAGGACCTGCGCCGAGCGCTGATCTCCCAGCGAATCGACATGTACTGGGAGTACACCGGGACCGGCTGGCTCGTTCATCTGGCCGAGCCGGACGCCATCGCCGACCCTGCGGAGCTGACGAAGGCAGTGTCCGAGGAGGACCTGCAACAGAACGGCATCGCGTGGCTGACCCCGGCGCCGGCGAACAACACCTACGCCATCGCGGTGCGCCAGGGAGCCGAAAAAGAGCTCGGTGTTCGCACCATCGCCGACCTGAAGGGTCTCATCGAGGACCGTCCGGAGGAGGCGACCTTATGCGTCGGGGCGGAGTTCGCCAGTCGAGCCGACGGTCTGCCCGGGCTGGAGAAGCACTACGGCTTCGAGTTTCCGGCGAGCAACGTGTCCGAGGTGTCGCCCTCGACCGTCTATGGGGCCGTTGACAAAGCAGAGACGTGCAACTTCGGGTCGGTCTTCCGTACCAACGGGCGGATTCCCGAGCTGGGACTCGAGCTCCTCGACGATGACAAGGACTTCTTCGCTGCCTACAACCCGGCCCTCACCATGCGTCAGGGGACCCTTGACACCTACCCCGAGATGACAGACCTGTTCGCGCCGATCTCCGAAGAGCTCGACACAGCGACCCTGCGGCAGCTGAGCGCAGCCGTCGAAGTCGAAGGCAACGACCCGGCGACCGTCGCCGAGCGCTGGCTCAGCAAGAAGGGGTTCATCAGCTAGTGCCTCGCCGGCGAGCGCTCACTCCGGATGTCGCGGCAAAGGCACCGAGGCAGACGAGCCAGGCGCTGATGACGACGAGCTGGAAGCGTTGGGCCAGGCCCGCCTGCCACCCGTCCGGGTCGGTGAGGCCGTAGTAGCCGGAGACCACGGCACCGAGCACACCGCCGAGCAGGAAGACCATCCACGCAGCTCGGTTCAGCCAGCGGGGACCCTGACGGCGGGTGGCCAGGGCGACCGCGACGACGGCGACGAAGAGCGCGACCTGGGCGACCACACTGAACCCGTCGTGCACCAGGCGCTGCACGTCGTCTGTCGGGCTCGTGCACATCGCGCTCACGGCGCATGGGAGCGGCACCAGGGCGGCACCCGCTCCGGCAACGGCGTAGCCCACCGTCGAGGCGACCGCCCAGCGTCGCCACGTCCCGGGCGGTAGGGCTGCACTCACATAGGGGAGCAGCGCCACGACCAGAACCCCGCACAGGATGTCGGTGACCCGAAGCATGGCCCTGGGATGACCTTCGGAGACCTCGAGCACACTGACCACGCCGGTCCAGTCCTGCTCCTGGGCGAAGGCCATGTCGAGCAGAAAGTTGGAGGAGAACAGCGCGGCCCCGGCGGCGATGAGGACCAACGCGAGCCTCTTCGCGGCTCCTCTGGTGTTCACGCCCCTTCCCACCGGCCGATGGCATAGTCCCGTGCCCGGTGGCTCGACAGGGCAAGCAGAACCAAGATACTCACGGCCACGGTGGGTAGATGGGTGATGGTGACGACCTCGCGGCCGAACTCGATCGAGGCGAAGGTGATCAGCGCGGCGAGCGCACAGAAGCTCATGAGAAGGACCCGGGCCCAGTTGTGTCCGGCCATCACGCCCCATCCGAGCACCACGTCCACCCCGGCCGCCACGATCAGGCCAGCGGCCGTGACCCACTGGGCCAGGTCCACGTCCGGTCTCGGCACCCGGATGCCCAGGTTGTACGTCATGAACGAGAAGTACGCCGGGTAGGCCACGACGACCACCGCGGCCGCACCAAGGGTCACCGCACGGAACAACGTGAGCACCCCCCCGAAGAGGGTCTGCGCCGGGCGGCGACGACGGCTGTCGGTCGGCGAGGTGTCGTGCCGGCTGGGTGCCCGGACCGTGGTCAGATCCACGATGGGCAGGTCACCGTCGGTCTGGATGCAGTCGCCGCCGCCGTTGCGCGAGTGATAGCCGCTGGAGAAGTCCTCGACCAGTCGGACCTCGACCGAGGGGTTCGCACTGGTGACGGTGTTGACCACGAAGTCCCTCTCGACGTCGGTGTGCTGTTCGATCTTGTGGGTGATCTGCAGGGTGAACAAGGAGAACCCGACGCTACGGTCGTACGTGCCGGCCGCCAGCCAGTCGACCGCGTACCCCCCTGGCAGGGTCCATCCTGGCGGGCACCGCCAGAACCGTATGTGGTGTCGTCGCGACGGACTGCCCGACACCTCCTGCTGGTAGGCGAAGTCCTGCGGTCGGTCGAAGAGGTAGAGCGGGCTGACCGGTGCGGTGGCGTAGCTACGCCCCCGCAGCGTGGCACTGATGATCTGGCGGGTCGAGCTGAGGTCGATCTCGTCCGCCCGAACCCAGCCCGACCCTGTCAGTGCCCGATGCAGCTGCGCTTCGCGGCCGAGAAGCGCCACGTTGACCGGATCTCCGAGGAGGCCGTCGCTGGTGCGTGTGCGGCCGATGAAATATCCCGGAATGTAGATCCTGGTCAGAATCCGATGAAGCCGCGGTAGCAGAAGGTAGGAGAGGAACAACCAGAAGACCAGCAAAAGTAGCCATGGCCAACCCGGTTGCAGACCGTCTTTCAGCAAGAGATAGGCAAGCCACACCGCTGCCAGACAGGAGAAGCCGAGAAAGAGGGCGTCGAGGCGCCCCATACGCGACATCTGACCACCCCACGTGTCATTGGCCACCGCGGTAGCCGGTGTTGAGTCCACGAGAGATCCCCCAACATGCTCACTGGTTCGTAATCTTTGTGCGACAACACTCCTGTGAACTGGCGCATCGTTGTTGTTGGTGATGCGCCAGTTCTCATCTAGAGTGCAATAGTGGGTTTTGGGCTCCTCGGAGCATTCGGTGCGGCATTATGTTACGGCACCGGCTCGGTACTCCAAGCCATGGCAGCGCGAGATACCGACTCTGTCGAGGGCCTTGATGCCCGCCTTTTGTTGAGGCTGCTCCGATCGTGGCGATACGTCCTCGGTGTGGGACTCGATGGGCTTGGTTTCGTCCTGTCCCTCGCGGCTGTGCGCACGTTGCCCTTGTTCGTGGTGCAGTCAATCGTCGCCAGCTTCCTGGCGATCACCGCGGTCCTGGGCGTCTTGGTGCTCGGCATGAGGCTCAGCCGCCTGGACAAGGTCGCGCTGGCGGTGATCCTTGCCGGCTTGCTGCTGGTGGCGCTGTCCGCCACCGAGGATCGCACCGTCGAGGTGAGCACGGCCGAGGAATGGGCTGTACTTGTCGCTGCACTGGCTCTGGCGGTGGCGGCC
>JBAUJO010000048.1:0-14388 GCA_049683875.1 Ornithinimicrobium sp. | reverse complement strand
ACGCTCATCGGACCGGGCACGCTCGTCGACCTCGCCTGGGCCCTCTTCATCGGGATCGCGGTCGGCACCTTCTCCTCGATCTTCATCGCCACTCCCTTGCTGGTGCAGCTGCGCCAGCACGACGCGGAGGTGGCGGCCCTGGACGCGAAGGTCATCCGCCGCTCCGAACGCAGCGCCACGAAGGTCGCGGCCGGCTCAGCCCGGTCCGGTGCTCAAGGAGCATCGCCGCAGGCCGACACGGCGGCCGGGTCGGCGCCCGGAGCCGATCCCGAGCAGGGCCCGAGCCCGCAGGCGCCCCGTGAGTCCGTCACCGGTCGAGCGGTGCACCCATGGGCCCAACGAGGGCCCCGTAACCAGCCCAAACGCCCTCCGAGGTCACGCCGATGAGCCCCACCCGCGAGCCGAAGCCCGGCCCGAGAGCCACGCTGGCGCAGGACGTCTTCGCCGTCCTTCGTGACATTCCCGACTTCCCCGAGCCGGGCATCGTCTTCAAGGACTTCACCCCTCTGCTGGCCGACCCCGTCCTCAGCGGCCGGGTGGTCGACGACCTCGCTGAGCGCCATCGCGGTGGCGTCGATGTGGTCGCGGGGATCGAGGCACGCGGCTTCGTCTTCGGCGCGGCCACGGCATACGCCCTCTGCGTGCCGTTCGTGCCGATCCGCAAGGGCGGCAAGCTGCCCAGCACCACCTACCGCGTCGACTACGACCTGGAGTACGGCAGCGCGACCCTTGAGATGCACACCGACGCTGTGGCGCCCGGGCAGCGCGTGCTGCTGGTCGACGACGTGCTCGCAACCGGCGGCACGGCGGCGGCTACGGTGCAGCTCATGCGCCGCGCCGAGGCGACCGTGGTCGCGTTGGAGGTGATCCTGGAGCTGGGCTTCCTGTCCGGCCGGGGTGCCCTGCCGGACGTGGTGGTTCGCGCGCTGCTGACCAGCTGAAGGACTGAGCGCGGTCGCGGGCCCCCGAGCCTGAGACGAGGTCGAGGAGGGCGGGCCTACACTTGAGGTATGGGTGAGGACGCCGTGAGCCACGCCACCCCGGCTGTCTCGCCGGGGGTCCGGGCACGCTGGGCGATCCTCGGCGGCACCCGCTCCAGCGACAACCCGGTGCTGGAGCCGCTGCTGCGCGCGGTGCGTGCTACCCACCCCAAGGGCGACCTCAGCCTTATCGAGCGGGCCTACGAGGTCGCCGACCTCGCCCACCGTGGCCAGATGCGCAAGAGCGGCGACGCGTACATCACCCACCCGCTCGCCGTGGCCACCATCCTCGCCGAGCTGGGGATGACCCCCTCGACTATCGCCGCGGCGTTGCTGCACGACACCATCGAAGACACCAGCTACTCCCTGGCGCAGCTGAAGGCAGAGTTCGGTGACGAGATCGCCATGCTCGTCGACGGGGTGACCAAGCTGGACAAGGTGGTCTACGGGGAGGCCGCCCAGGCCGAGACGGTGCGCAAGATGGTCGTGGCGATGTCGCGCGACATCAGGGTGCTGGTGATCAAGCTCGCCGACCGGTTGCACAATGCCCGCACCTGGCGCTACGTCTCCGCCGACTCCGCCGCCCGCAAAGCGGCTGAGACGTTGGAGATCTACGCGCCGCTGGCGCATCGCCTGGGGATGAACACGATCAAGTGGGAGCTGGAGGACCTCTCCTTCGCCTACCTCTACCCCAAGGTGTACGACGAGATCGTCCGGATGGTGGCCGAGCGTTCACCGGCCCGCGAAGAGTACCTCGCGCGGGTGCGCACGCAGATCAGCGCCGACCTCAAGGCCAGCCGGATCCGGGCCACCGTCACCGGTCGCCCCAAGCACTACTACTCCGTCTACCAGAAGATGATCGTGCGCGGTCACGACTTCGAGCAGATCTACGACCTCGTGGCCGTCCGCGTGCTGGTGGAGTCGGTCGGCGACTGCTACGCGGTGCTGGGGGCCCTGCACGCGCGGTGGAACCCGGTGCCGGGACGGTTCAAGGACTACATCGCGGTCCCGAAGTTCAACATGTACCAGTCCCTGCACACCACGGTCATGGGCCCGGACGGCAAGCCGGTCGAGGTGCAGATCCGGACCCAGCACATGCATCGCCGCGCGGAGTACGGCGTGGCCGCCCACTGGAAGTACAAGGAGGTCGGCAAGGCCAAGAACGGCCAGGGCAACGGTGTCGCCGGGGAGGACCTGACGTGGCTGCGTCAGCTGGTCGACTGGCAGCGCGACACCAGCGATCCCGACGAGTTCTTGGAGTCCCTGCGGTTCGAGATCCACGAGGCCGAGGTCTACGTCTACACCCCGGCCGGAGACGTCATCGCGCTGCCGGCCGGAGCGACGACGGTCGACTTCGCCTACGCGGTGCACACCGAGGTGGGGCATCGCTGCGTCGGAGGCAGGGTGAACGGCAAGCTCGTCCCGTTGGAGAAGGCGCTGGTCAGCGGCGATGTCGTCGAGATCATCACCTCCAAGGCACAGGATGCCGGGCCGAGCCGGGACTGGCTGACCTTCGTCAAGAGCGGGCGGGCGCGCACCAAGATCCGGCACTGGTTCTCCAAGGAGCGTCGCGACGAGGCGATCGACCGTGGTCGCGAGGAGATCGCCAAGGTCCTGCGCAAGCGCAACCAGCCGTTGCAACGCCTGATGTCACATGAGTCGCTCACGGCCGTCGCCGGAGACCTGCGCTACCAGAGCATCGAGTCGCTGTACGCCGCCGTGGGCGAGTCCCACGTCTCGGCCGACCATGTCGTCAAGCAGCTCGTCGCCACCCTCGGGGGCGAGGCCGGCGCGACCGAGGACCTCGCGGAGGCGGTGACTCCTCGACGTGGGCGCACCCGCGCGAGCGACCCCGGCGTCACGGTCGTGGGCACCGGCGACGTCTGGGTCAAGGTCTCCAAGTGCTGCACGCCGGTCCCCGGCGACCCGATCCTCGGATTCGTCACCCACGGCAAGGGTGTCTCGGTGCACCGGGTGGACTGCACGAACGTGGAGACGCTGAAGCGGCACCCGGACCGGTTGATCGAGGTCGCCTGGTCGCCGACCGAGGCGAGTGTGTTCATGGTCAACATGCAGGTCGAGGCGCTCGACCGACCGGGGCTGCTGACCGACATCACCCGGACCCTGTCCGAGCAACGCGTCAACATCACCTCAGCCTCCGTCCAGACCAGCCGCGACCGTGTCGCCCTGTCCCGGTTCACCTTCGAGATGGCTGACCCGTCACACCTGGACAGCGTGCTGCGGGCGGTGCGACGCGTGGAAGCGGTGCTGGATGTCTACCGCGTCACCGGCACCCAGGACACCGACCCGCATCGGCGCGAGCACCAGGGGACCTAGGTACCCGGTCGCGCCGGACGAACGAGTCGACGGCTTCGGGGTGGGGTCAGGCCGCAGGAGCTAGGAAGGCGGCCAGCGCGTCACGGTAGGCGCCGTGGTCGGCCACACCGCAGATCTCGCGCGCCGAGTGCATTGACAGGGTGGCCGCCCCGACATCGACCGTCGTAGCACCGGTCAACGCGGCCGTCGCCGGGCCCACGGTGGAGCCGCACCCCATGTCGGATCGGTTGACGAAGACCTGCATCGGCACCTCCGCCTGCTCGCAGGCCCGCCGGAAGGCCGAAGCCCCGAGGGCGTCAGTGGCGTAGCGAGCCTGGGCGTTGACCTTCAGCACCGGCCCGCCGTTCATCACGACCGGGTGCGAGGCGTCGTGTCGCTCGGCGTAGTTGGGGTGTGTGGCGTGGGCCATGTCCGCTGAGGCGATAAGAGTGCCCGCCAGGGCCCGCGCAAGCGTCTCCCTCGACCCTCCACCGGCCAGCACGATGCGCTCCAGCCAGCTCGGCAGCACCGCCGACTGCGCACCGCTGGCCGTGACGCTGCCGACCTCCTCGTGGTCGAACAGCACCACGACCGGGACCGGCTGACCCTCCTCCCACCCGTGAGGTGGGTCGACGGCCTGGGCCAGCAACGCCTGAACCGCGGCGTGGCAGGTGGCCTGGTTGTCCAGCCGGGCGGAGGCGACCAGGTCGCCGTCGCGTCCGATGGCACGCGCCGGGCTCAGGTCGTGGGTCATCGCCTCCCAGCCCAGCAGGTCCTCGGGGTGCACCCCGAGGTGTCCGGCGAGGTAGCCATGGAAGTCACCGGGGTCGTTGCCGAGACCCCAGTGGGCGACCAGGTGCCGCTGGGGGTTGAGCGTGAGCCCGTCCCGCGTGATCTCACGGTCGAGATGGATGGCGAGCTGGGAGACTCGCAGCAGCGGCTCATCGACCAGGAACAGTCTCGGGCGCGGGCTGTCGCGGACGACCGCACGACCGGACAGGCCGAGATCACGGTCCAACCAGGAGTTCAGCAGGGGCCCGCCGTAGATCTCGACCCCCAGCATCTGCCACCCGGCGACGCTGCGGTCGGGCCGGGGCTTGACCCGCAGGTTCGGTGAGTCGGTGTGACCGGTGACGATGCGGAAGGGCCGCACGGGCGTGGCGCCGGTCACGCTCCAGCCCGTCTCGGGCTGCGCCCACGCCAGCAGGGAACCGCCGCGGCGCACCACGTAGCGACCGGCCCCCGTCGGGGTGGGATCGGCTTCGTCGACCTCCACGAACCCCTGGCCGACCAGCAGCGCGGTGGCGCTGGCCACCGCGTGGAACGGTGAGGGACTGGCGTCGAGGAAAGCGCACAGGGACGCCATGGCGGCCTGGCTTGCGACCTTGTCGTCTGCTGCTGGGTACACCGGCTCAGTCCGCGAGCCCGGCGCGGGCAGAGGCGAGCCATTCACGTCGGGCGGCCAGGGCTTGCTCGGCGGCGGCCACGCGGGCATCGTCGCCGCGTTCCGTGGCCGCGGCGAGGTCGCTCTCCAGGTCGGCGACGGCCTTCTCAAGTTGCTGCACCATCGACTGGGCTCGGGCCGTGACCTCGGGGTTGCTGCGCTTCCAGCGCCGATCCTCCGCGTCGCGAACCGCCTGCTCGACCTTCTTCAGCCGTCCCTCGATGCGCTGCATGTCCGAACGAGGCACCTTCCCCGCCTCGTCCCACCGTTCCTGGATCGAGCGCAGCTGTCGCTTGGCCGCGCCCAGGTCCGTGATCGGCACCAGGGCCTCGGCCTCTTCCAGCAGATGCTCCTTCACGGTGAGGTTGGCCTCGAACTGCACCCGCTCGGCCGCGACCACCTCGTCCTTGGCGTTGAAGAACTGGTCCTGCGCGGCTTTGAAGCGCTCCCAGAGCGCGTCGTCCGTCGCTCGCTGGGCGCGACCGGCCCGCCGCCAGGCCTCCATCAGTCGCTTGAACTCCCCGGCGCCTGCGGCCCAGTCCTTGCTGGAGGCCAGGGCTTCGGCCTGGGACACCAGACGTTCCTTCTCATGGCGGGCGGAGTCCTGCTCCTGCTCGAGCTGGGTGAACCAGGCCCGACGGGTCTTGTCGAACTCGCTCCGGGCGTGGGTGAAGCGTCGCCACAGCTCGTCCTCGACGGGCTTGTCCAAGCGGGGCCCCGCATGTTGCTGGGACTTCCACTCCTCGAACAGCTCGCGCATCCGTGCGCTGGCGGACTTCCACTGCGTCTTCGCCGGGTCGCGCGAGGCGACCTTCTCTGCCGCCCGCACCACCTTCTCTCGCGCTGTCCCCGCGGTTGCCTTGGCCTCGGCGCGCCGTTGCGACTCCGTCTGTGCCCGACGGCCGACCTCGGCCTCGATCCTGACCACCCGCGACTCCAGCAGGGCCAGGTCGCCGACGACGTTGGCTTCACCGATGTGGCCGCGCAGCGTCTTGAGGGCCTCCCGAGCCTCGTGCGCGGACAGGTCCGTCTGGTCCAGTCGCTGCTCGAGCAACACGGCAGCTGCCATCAGCTCGTCGAACTTGCGCGCGAAGTAGGCCAGCGCCTCGGCCTCGGTGGATCCGGGGTAGGAGCCGACGGCTCGCTCTCCGTCCGCGGTGCGCACCAGTACCGTCCCGTCGGGATCGACGCGCCCGAAGGCCAGTGAGTCAGGGTTCGGGCCTGCCGGCGTCGGCACCGTAGGTCGTACCGTGGCCTTGCGCCCCGCGAACTGGGCCGGCGACGGAACGGGAGGTCGCGGGGTCGCCGGTCCGGGCATCGGGGGCTGCGATGCGGGCTTCTCGGTCACGACGACGCCTCCTGCTCGATCTTGATCCCGACGATGCTGATGGGCTGCGCCGGGGGGCCTTCGGTTCCACCACCGTCCACACCCTGCTCAGCGATGTAGTCCACGATGTCCATCCCGTCGGTGACTGTACCGAAGATGGTGTATCCGCCCCCGTCGACCGGCAGCACCGTGTCCTCGATGACCAGGAAGAACTGGCCGCCGTTGCTCTCCGGATCCTGGTTGCGAGCCATGGCGACGGTGCCACGAGGGTACAAGCCGTCCTCCGGTGCGTTCTCGATGCCGAAGGTATACCCCGGACCGCCTCGGCCGGTGCCCGTCGGGTCGCCACACTGCAGGACATGGATGCCGCCGTCGACGAGACGGTGGCATGGGCTGTCCACCCAGTAGTCGCCCTCGCTGAGCAGCAGGAACGAGGCGACGGTCTGGGGAGCGGCCGCCCCGTCGAGCGCCAACGTGATCGGCCCGCAGTTGGTGGAGACAACGACGACCTGCTGTTCGGGCGCCGTGGCCGGCGGCGCCTGGGTGGAGCGGAACGTCGGCACGTCACTCGGCAGCGCCGGGGCCGGCTCACAGGTCACCGACCCTGACCCCGGCGCTTCTGGGGCGCTCTGCTCCTGCGGCTCCGAGGTGGCCAGCGAGCCGACCGAGCAGCCCGCGAGCAGCACAGCTGCAAGCGTCGCCACGACGGGTACACGAGATCGCTGCGTCATCGGTCGATGACAGGGCAGCATTCATGACCTCCGGGGGTACAGGGGAGCGAGCCAGCCCATCAGTGTAGGCACCCGGTGCTCCGAGCGAGGTCACTGTCCGGCAACAGTTCGGACACGACTGACCGGCCTCTGGCTAGGGTGGCAGCGTGATCGTGCATACCGTGCAGGCGAGCGCGTTCGGCACCAACTGCTACCTCGTCGCACCCGACGACGGCTCGGACTGCGTGATCGTCGACCCCGGCATCGGCGTCGCGGACGGTGTCGGTGACATCCTGCGGGGGCACGGCCTCCGGCCCGCGGCGGTGCTGCTGACGCACGGGCACCTGGACCATGTCTACGACGTCCCGGTTGTGGTCCACGGACAGGGGCAGGGCCTGGCGGACGTCGTCCCCTCGGAGCGGACGCCTCTGCCCACACATATCCACGTCGAGGACCGCTACCGGCTGCGCGACCCGGCCGGCGACCTGGATCCGGGATTCGTGGCCATGATGGAGTCCCAGCTCGGCTCGCGGGCTGTATGGAAGGAGCCCGAGGTCATCGTCGACCTCGCTTCGGCCACGGCTTCGACGAATAGGCGTGGTCAGGTCTGGGGCGGTGGCGTCATGGCCACGCTGAAGGTGGCCGGCCTGGAGATCGAGGTCACTCATGCCCCCGGTCATACGGAGGGCTCCGTGACGTTCGGGTTCAGCGAGGTGCCCGAGCTGGCCGCATACCTCGACCCCCAGGACGCCGAACCTCCGCCGCAGCAGACCGTGCTGTCCGGGGACGTGCTGTTCGCCGGCTCGATCGGGCGCACCGACCTGCCCGGCGGAGACCCCACGGCTATGGCGCGGTCGCTGCGTGAGGTGGTGCTGGCGTGGAACGACTCGACCTTGGTGCTGCCCGGTCACGGGCCTGCGACCACGATGGCCCGGGAGCGTGCCTCGAACCCGTTCCTCCGGGGGCACCTCGTCTAGACTCCGCGGCGTGATCACACCGCGCACGCCCTCCGGAGTCCTGGAACTGCTGCCGGCCGAGCAGATCGCCTTCCAGCGGGTGCTGGACACCATCCGATCCGGTTTCGAGCGCTTCGGCTTCCTGCCGATCGAGACTCCTGCCTTCGAGGTCAGCGATGTCCTGCTGACTAAGACCGGTGGAGAGACCGAGCGTCAGGTCTACTTCGTGCAGTCCACGGGTTCGCTGGACAAGGCCTCCGGGGCAGGGGCTGGCGCGCGTCCGGAGCTGGCGTTGCGCTTCGACCTGACCGTGCCGTTGGCCCGTTACGTGGCCGAGCACGAGCACGAGCTGACCTTCCCGTTCCGTCGCTACCAGATGCAACGTGTCTACCGAGGCGAGCGGGCTCAGCGAGGACGCTTCCGCGAGTTCTACCAGTGCGACATCGACATCGTGGGCAAGGACATTCTCAGCGTGAAACACGACGCGGAGTGCCCCGCGGTCATTCACGCCCTGTTCACCGACCTGGACATCGGTCCCTTCACCATCGGCATGAACAACCGGCGGCTGATGCGCGGGATCTTCCAGCGCTTCGGTCTGAGCGACCAGGAGATCCAGAGCGAGGTTCTGCGCGAGGTCGACAAGCTCGACAAGCGAGGCGCGGACCATGTCCGGGCTCGGCTGACGGCAGCACCCTTCGATCTGGAAGCCGACACGGTGCAGAGCCTGCTCGACCTCGTCGGCGTCCGCAGCACCTCCCATGCGGACGCGCTGGGGCACCTGGACCGGCTGGCCGACGCACCCGAGCAGAACGGCGAGCTTCAGCAAGGCGTAGCCGAGCTGCGTGAGGTGCTCGAGCTGGTGCGGGCTCTGGGCGTTCCCGAGAGCGACTACTGCCTCAACCTCTCCATCGCCCGAGGTCTCGACTACTACACCGGCACGGTGTACGAGACCACGCTCGACGAGCACCCGGGCATCGGGTCGATCTGCTCAGGGGGTCGCTACGACGACCTGGCCAGCCACTACACGCGGTCCTCGCTGCCGGGGGTGGGGATCTCGATCGGCTTGACCCGGCTGTTCTGGCAGCTGCGGGAAGCAGGGCTGCTTGATGTGGCGACCAGCACGGTCCAGGTGCTGGTACCGCTGGTCGACCACGAGCTGATGACGCCCTCGCTGGAGCTGACCACGATGCTGCGCCGCGGGGGGATCAACACCGAGTCGGTGCTGGAGGGAAGCAGGCTGGGCAAACAGCTGAGGTATGCCGACCGGGCCGGGATCCGCTTCGTGGCGATCCTCGGGCCTGCCGAGGTGGAGGCGGGCACAGTGACCCTGAAGGACCTGTGGCGTCAGGACCAGTACACCGTCCCCATCGGCGAAGCCGTGCGGACGCTGCGGGTTGAGCTGGCCCAGCCTCGGGTGTGAACGTCGCCGGCATCACGTGTTAGCGTGCTATCGCACTAGCACGCCGCCAGCTCCTCCCACCCCCAAGGCAGGTATGAAGCGCCGGTCCCCGACCACCCGTGACACCGTGAGCGGGCTCTGCACGGTGCTCGCCGGCCTCGACGACTCCGAGGTGGTCGCCGACTTCCTGGTGGACCTGTGCACCCCCGCCGAGCTCGAAGCCCTCTCCGACCGGTGGGCCGTGGTGCCGTTGCTGGCGCAGGGCGTGGCCTACCGTTCCATCCACGACCAGACCGGAGTGAGCGTGACCACGATCGGTCGGGTGGCCCGGTGTCTGGAGCAGGGGTCGGGATACCGCGCGGCGCTGGACCACAGCCATACCGGCGGCGCCGCGCAGTCCGGCCAGACGCATACCGCTTCGGCCCCCTAGCCGAGCCGCGACCCTTCGTCCTCGCCGCGCCATCTCCCCAGCCAGATATCCGCCTGCCCACCCAGAAGGTGTCATGACTCACGCTGCTGCCCCGCGCGACCGTCTCCGCGTCGCGATCCAGCGCTCCGGCCGCCTAGCCACCCCGTCCCGAGACCTGCTCGCCTCCTGCGGCCTCACGTGGCGCGAAAGCCGGGACAAGCTCTTCTGCTACGGCGAGTCGCTCGCTGTGGACCTACTGCTGGTCCGCGACGACGACATCCCCGGCCTGATCGCCGACGGGGTGTGTGACCTGGGCATCGTCGGCCGCAACGTCGTCGTCGAACACGACCTGGGGCGGGCCAGGACCGAGCCGAGCGATGCGTTGACCGAGCTGCGTGAGCTGGGTTGGGGCCGGTGCCGGCTGGACATCGCCGTCGACGCCGACGAGCAGTGGCACGGCCCCGCGGACCTGGCCGGTCAGCGCATCGCCACCTCCTACCCGAGGATCGTCGGCGCGTGGCTCGCGGAGCACAGCGTGGCCGCGGACGTGGTCACGCTGTCGGGCTCCGTGGAGATCGCGCCACGCCTCGGTCAGGCGGACGTCGTCTGTGACCTGGTCTCCAGCGGGGCGACTCTGGCCGCGAACCACCTCACGCCGGTGGCGACGCTGCTGCACTCCGAGGCCGTGGTCGTCGGGCCGGGCCAACCGATGGACGGCAGTCGCGGCGACCTGGCCGACCTGCTGCTGCGCCGGATGGACGGTGCCCTGCGACTGAAGGAGACGCGCCTGTTGATCCTGCGCAGTCCGCGGTGCGATCTGCCCGCGGTCCTGAACCACCTGCCGGAGGGCCACGAGCCCACGATCACGGCAGTGGACAGCGACGCCGGTGGGGTACAGCCTGAGGTGAGCCTGCAGATGCTGTGCCACGGTGCGGTGTCCTGGCAACGGCTGGAGGACCTGAAGCGGGCCGGAGCCCGCCAGCTCATGGTGCTGCCGGTGGAGGGGATGCTGGCATGAAGGTCGTGAACTGGTCCGCCCTCGGCCCCGAGGAGCGCGCCGAGACCACCACACGCGGCACCGCGGCCGCCGGCCCCGAGGTGACGGCATCGGTGACCCGGACGCTGGCTGAGGTGAGGTCGCGGGGCGACGCGGCGGTGATCGAGGCCACCGCCCGGTTCGACGGTGTCCACCTGACCGGGCTCTCGGTGAGCCAGGCGCAGGTCCAGCAGGCCGTCGGGCGTCTGAGACCTGAGCTGCGTGAGGCGATCACAGAGGCCGCTGGGCGTATCCGTACCTTCCACGCCGCGGGCAGGATCGCCGACTACGCCGTCGACACCGCTTCCGGTGTGCGGTGCGAGCGCGTCATGCGACCCATCGAGCGGGTGGGGCTGTACGTCCCGGCCGGCTCCGCGCCGCTGCCCTCGACCGCGTTGATGCTGGGCATCCCGGCCGGGCTGGCCGGGTGCCCCCACGTGGTGCTCATCACCCCGCCTGGGCCCGACGGTCGAGCCGATGACGCGGTGCTGGCCGCTGCGGCAGAATGTGGCATCACTGAGATCTTTCTCGCCGGGGGAGCGCAGGCGATCGGCGCTCTGGCGTACGGCACCCAGACCGTTCCCGCGTGCGACAAGATCTTCGGCCCCGGCAACGCGTGGGTGACCGAGGCCAAGCGGCAGGTCAGCACGGCCGAAGGGGGGCCGGGCATCGACCTGCCCGCTGGGCCATCCGAGGTGGTGGTGATCGCCGACTCCGATGCCGATCCCGAGTTCGTCGCGGCGGACCTGCTCTCCCAGGCTGAGCACGGCCCCGACTCCCAGGTGCTCCTGCTCACCGACGACGGCGACCTGGCCGAGGCGGTTGTCGAGCAGCTCGAGTCACAGGTCGAGCAGCTGCCGCGAGCCGACATCGCTCGCAAGGCGCTGGCGAGCAGCCGGGTGATCCGGACCGCCACCCTGGACGAGGCCTTCGAGGTGAGCAACGCCTACGGACCGGAACACCTCATCCTGGCGCTGCGCGAGGCCCGTGAGCGGCTCGCGGACGTACGTGCGGCCGGCTCGGTCTTTCTCGGCTACTGGGCTCCGGAGACCTTGGGCGACTACTGCAGCGGCACCAACCACGTCCTGCCGACCGCCGGTGCCGCGCGGTTCACCGGAGGGGTCAACGTCGCCAGCTTCCAGATCGCGATGACCGTGCAGTCGGTCAGCCAGCAGGGGCTGCACACCGTGGGCCCCTGTGCCGTGGAGCTGTCCGAGGCGGAGCGCCTGCACGCGCATCAACGGGCCGTGACCCGGCGCCTGGCCCGTCCGCTGCCTGCGCAGCCATCCGCCGGAGACCGGTGATGACGGCGTCCCCAGACTTTCCCGTGCATCTGATCCGCGCGGACCTGCGCGCGTTCGCCGGGTACTCCTCCGCCCGCACCAGCCATGCCGGCCCGGCGGCGCGCATCTGGCTCAATGCCAACGAGGCGGCCGAGCCGAACCGTGCCGACACCCACGGGACGGCGAGACGCTACCCCTCGCCGCAGCCGCAGGCGCTGCGCCAGGCCTTCGCGGACTACCTGGGAGTCGACGCCGCCGGTCTCCTGCTGGCGCGGGGCAGCGACGAAGCCATCGACACGCTCGTGCGCACCGTGTGCGGACCCGGAGGTGAGGAGGGTGTCGTCCTCTGCCCCCCCACCTTCGGGATGTACGCCGTGAGCGCCACCGTGCACGGAGTCCCGGTGCACGAGGTGTCTCAGGTCGACACCGGCCACCGGTTCGATCACGACCTGGGCCGCGTGAGCGAAACGGTGCGCCGCACCGGTGCCCGGGTGGTGTTTCTCGCCTCGCCCGGCAACCCGACCGGCTCGACCGTCCCCCGCGAGGACCTCGACCAGCTGCTGGGCGACCTTGCCGGCCGGGCGGTCGTCGTCCTGGACGAGGCGTACGCGGAGTTCGCCCGGCCCGCCCCGACCTCGCCCGGAGCTCCAGCCGCCGGCAGCGGGGCCGTGCCGTCGGCAGCAGACCTCAGTCGCCATCCCCACCTTGCCGTGCTGCGCACCATGTCCAAGGCTCACGGTCTGGCCGGCGCCCGGGTGGGGGCCTTGGTGGCGCACCCCGAGCTCGTCGATGTGCTGCGGCGGGTCCAGGCCCCTTACCCCCTGGCCACCCCCGCGGTCGACCTCGCCTTGGCCGCGCTGACCCACCAGGCGCTGCGCGACACCGCGGCCCGGGTCCAGTCCACGAAGCGTCGTCGTGATCGGCTCGCCGACGTGCTCAGCCGGCACCCGGACGTCTCGACGGTGTACGACTCCGAGGCGAACTTCGTGCTGGTCAGGTGCTCCGGTCCGGACGCCGTGCTGAACCGTCTGCGCGAGGCCGGCATCGCGGTCCGGGACATGCGACACCTTCCTGGACTGGCGGACGCCCTGCGCGTCAGCGTCGGCACGGGCGAGGAGATCGAATTTCTCGCCGAGGCACTGTCACCGGTCTCGGGCGCGCGTGGCCGCACCCTCACCGACCATCCGTCCCCGCCCGCCCTCACCGAGGAGAGTCCCCCATGAGCGCATCGCCCCAGCCCGTGGTGTTCGTCGACCGCGACGGCACCCTGATCGCCGAACCCGCCGACAACCAGGTCGACTCCTTCGACAAGCTGGCCCTCGTCCCCGGCGTCATCCCCGCCATGCTGCGGCTGAGAGAGGCTGGCTTCGGGTTCGTGATGGTGAGTAACCAGGACGGCCTGGGTACGCAGACGTTCCCGACCGAGACGTTCCAGGGCCCCCACGACCTGCTGTTGCGGATTCTGGTCAGCCAGGGCATCGGGTTCCGTGACGTGATCATCGACGTCACCCGCCCTGAGGAGGGTGCCGCCACCCGCAAACCCGGCACCGCGCTGATGACCGACCTGCTCAGGGACCGAAGTGTCGACTGGGAGCGCAGCGTCATGGTGGGCGACCGGCTCACCGACGCCCAGTTCGCGAACAACCTCGGTATCCCTGCTTACCTGCTCCCTTCGGCCGGCAGCACCTCGCAGGCCTCGTCCACGACGCAGGCCACCACCGGAACCGCCGACGAGCCAGCCGCTGAGGTGCCCTTCACCGTGGCCGACTGGCCGACGATCGCCCACCTTCTCGCGCAACGGCCCCGCACCGCCGCGGTACGCCGGGTCACCTCGGAGACGGCGATCGACGTCTCGGTCGACCTGGACCGCCCCGGGCACAGCCAGATCAGCACCGGGGTCGGCTTCCTGGACCACATGCTCGAGCAGCTCGCCAAACACGGCGGGTTCTCTCTGACGGTGCGATGTGACGGCGACCTGCACGTCGATGAGCACCACAGCGTCGAGGACATCGCCCTCGCGGTCGGCGAGGCGATCCGGACGGCCCTGGGCGACAAGCGCGGCATCGGGCGCTACGGCTTCACCCTGCCGATGGACGAAGCCCAGGCCAGCGCCGCCCTGGACCTGTCCGGGCGTCCCTACTTCGCCTTCGAGGCTTCCTTCGACCGTGACCGTGTCGGCGACCTGCCCACGGAGATGGTGGAGCACTTCTGGCGGTCGTTCGCCGATGCCATGCGTTGCACCCTGCACTTGTCCACCTCCGGCGGCAACACCCACCATCAGGTCGAAGCAGGGTTCAAGGCGGTAGCGCGTGCCCTGCGCCAGGGCATCCGGGCCGAAGGTAGCGAGCTGCCCAGCACCAAGGGCACCCTGTGAGCGCACCGACGGTCGTGCTCGTGGACTCGGGCGGCACGAACATCGCCTCGGTCCGGTTCGCCCTGGAGCGTCTGGGGGTCAGCGCCGAGCTCACCGCCGACCCGCGGGTCAGCGAAGCGGCCGACCGCGTCATCCTGCCCGGCGGGGGTGCCGC
>JBAUJO010000047.1:0-12737 GCA_049683875.1 Ornithinimicrobium sp. | reverse complement strand
GGATGGAAGCGACCGCGAAAACGATCCTTCCCAGCCCCATCCACGCGTGCGCGGCTGAGCACATCGGGCAGTGCTCTCCCGAGGTATACACGGTCGAGCTCGCCCGCTCGCTGGCCGAGAGATGATCCGCCGACCATCGAGCGATCTCGAACTCAGGGTGCCGCGTGTGATCTCCGCCCTTCACCCGGTTTCGGTCCTCGAATCGGACGGCTCCGGCGGCGTCGACCAACAACGACCCGAACGGCTTATCGCCATCGTCAAGGGCCTCTTGTGCCAGTTCTAAGCACCGCACTAAGTGAGCCAAGTCAGTCTCGGTAAGGTCCATGCGGCCCAGACTGACAGGTCCGACGAGGCATCCCACTGTGGGGCATCGAAGACTTGTTGTCGGGAGGGTAGATCACCGACGCAGATCCATGACCGGACAGTCGGGGCTCGCGCAATTTATCGGTCGTAGACGTCGCGCCGATGTCCGAGCCGCACCACGACCACCAAAAGCACGTCGTTCTCCACGGTGTAGATGATGCGGTAGTCGCCGACCCGGACACGAAACCCCGTTCGACCCTGAAGAGCACGTGCACCCGGCGGTCGCGGGTCGTAGGCGAGCAGAGCAATTGCGCCCTGGATGCGATGACGAGCCTGAGGGTCGAGCTTGCGCAGGGAACGTGCCGCCGCCGGCCGCAGCTCGATGCGGTACTTGCTCACTCCCAGCCGAGGTCGGCCTTGACCTGCTCCCACGGGATGTTTGCGCCTTCCTCAGCCATCGCCGCGTCGAAGGCTGCGACGTCTTCGGCATCCTCCAGCGCCGTCATCAACTGCTCATAGCGGTCGGGGCTCACCAGCACTCCAGCAAGGCGACCATGACGCTGCACGAACACGGCTTCCGTGCGCGCGGTCTCCATCGCGTCGGGAAGGTGGTCTCGAGCGTCGCTGATACTCATGGTGGCCATCACCAGAGTGTACAATTCGTCGCCCTTTTCGTACAAGTTGTCTTGGGTGGGGAGCCCCTACGGCGAGTGACAAGGTTGCTCATCGCCCTTGTCCACGACTAACACCGTTCTCCGAGTTCAGCGATCAACGGTCGGCATAGTCGGCATCTGGGAACTTGTCGTACATCAGGTCGCCCTCGATCCCATGCTCAAGCCACATCTTGAGCGATGCCAGCATCAGCGTGAAACCAGACATGGTCTCGGCCGCATCAGCGGCTGGCGCGTCGCCTCCGAAGTCAGTCACCCGAACCGTCACGAGTGTCGAGCCACCGCGGCCCTCGAACGAGATCCGCAACGGCTGGTCGTCCTCCCAGCGCAGATCGAGCAGTTCGCCTGGCACTGCATCGACGACCTTCACCTCGGCCTCGGCACCCGCGATCTTGAAACCCCAGGTGACGACAGCTCGCGGTTCGAGGCGGCCGGTCGACCGAGCGAGCCAGAACTTCGTGATCCTGTCAGGGTCGACGAAGGCATCCCACACCTCATTGACGCGCCTACGGATGAGCATGTCGACCTCGACCACGGGGACCCAGTGCATAGCCTCTGGCATAACTTCAGCCAATCACTCAGGGGCGACGCCAGCAATGCTCGAGACAGGACCGACGCGACCGCCTTGTGTCAGCGCATCGGGAGGCCGACACTCGCTCGCGGCAGGCGAGGGCACAGCGATCCTTCGTTCCCCCTCAAGTGCCAGTGACGGATCCGTTCGTGGGTGGGTGAGCCACCACGTTCGGGAAAGAGAATCCAGTACTGCTGACGAGCGGCCGCGATGGAGCGCCAGCGCACCGCTGCGAAGGCAGAAGTCACTGAAGCTTCCGAACAACGCTAGTCGTCCCGTCGCCCTGGGCGGCCCCCCCGTGCGGCAGCGCGCCACTTCCACACGCGGTTCCCCTGCGGGGCAGATCGTGGGCGCCGAGAGTCACAGCGGGTTCGATCCGGACCCGTCACTCCGGGTGAGCCCGGTGAGCCCGTGGACGATGGCCTTGAGTCCGAACTCGTACTCGCGTCCGGCATCGCGGGCCGCTCCGTAGGCCTCGCCGGCGGCGGTACCGATTCGATGCGCGAGTGGGTAGGTCGCCTGGTCGGTCACTTCACCGAGGACCGGCGCCACGGTTGTCCACCACTCGAGGTCGTCCTGCGCCGGGTCGGCCGACGGGCTCGCCAGGGTAGATGCGTTCACGGCGAACCCGGTGAGCAGGCTGACTGATTGGTCCAGCTCGATGTCGTCGAACCCGAGGGGCTGGACCGCTTCGAGCTGCCACTCGTAGAGCGCGAACGCGTGAGGACCGAGCCCTGGCCGTAGCCCGCTTGCTTCGGCGAGCCACGGGTGGCGTCGGTGCACGCGGTAGGCCAGGTCTGCCACCGCCTCGAGCCTGGCGCGGATATCGGGGTCATGGGTGGGCAACTCGATGCGGCCGAGAGTCTCGTCAACCATCAAGGCGATGAGTTGCTCGCGACTGGTCACGTAGGTGTAGACCGACATGACGCCGATCCCCAGCCTGGTGGCCAGTGTCCGCATCGAGACCGACGCCAGGCCGCCATGGTCTGCCACGTCGACCGCGACCGAGAGGACGTCGTCTACGTCAAGACGCTGCCGCGGCCCGGGCTTCGCGCGTTCGGGACCGGGCCGCTTGTGGCGCCAGAGCAACCGCAGGGTTTCCGCCACTTCATCCGGATCCATGCTTGCGCTCCTCCACCACTATGTACGGCGTACGGGAACAGAGTAGAGGAACCGCGCGTTGTATATCCGTACGC
Organism: Ornithinimicrobium sp.; assembly: GCA_049683875.1. Classification (GTDB taxonomy): domain Bacteria; phylum Actinomycetota; class Actinomycetes; order Actinomycetales; family Dermatophilaceae; genus Ornithinicoccus. The sequence continues at coordinate 9,996 of JBAUJO010000047.1, read as the reverse complement.
CGTACAGCGATGAGGCTGGCATGGGCATTTCGCTCTGACCACCCGTGCGTTTGGGAAACTCGATCGCTCGTCCGGCCTGCGGCCCCCGCGACCTCATGCCCCGACGAAAGTGACTGCCATGCTCTCTACCCAGCTCGACCGCTTGAACGACCTCGGCCTGGCCGACGTCGCGGGCATCAGCGAGTCGACGCTCGCCCGCTATGCCAAAGCCCTGCCCGACGAACCCGATGTCACCGTGGCGGTCCACCCCGTCCTGGCCAGCGCCCGACAGCTCGCGCCACTCCTCAGCCGCGCCCGGAAGCCCGGGTTCGTCGTCGGCGATCTGACAGACCTCGAAGACTTCGGACCCGTCGCCGGCCTCGAGATCCCCGACTCCCCGCTCTACCTCGTCCACGACATCGACCGTGGTGATGAGATGCGCAACTGGAGCCCCAATGAAGCCCTGCCGGCCATCACTGGGCAGGGACGCAGCCCGCTCACCATCAACGAAGGCATCAGCTGGCTCCTGCAGGAGCCCAAGCTGCTCGAGCCGAACCACTGCTTCATGACGATCGGATCTCGCAAGCCCAAGCCGAGGGGGCTCGATGCCCGCACCCCGGCAGTCTGGATCAGCGGCGGCACCGGCCACGACGGCAAGGAGAACGCGGGCGCCCCCAAGGTCGGCTGGTGCTGGGCCGGCAACCGCCATACCTGGCTCGGGTTCGCCTCCGCCCGCTCCCGCAGCGCCTCCTCAGATCGCGAGGGCACCGCCGACGAGACCGACCCCCGCTAAGACGCGTGGCCGACCCGGAAACGATCGCCACAGGCGAGCGTGACCACAGCGGGGCCACCTGCGAAGACGCCTGGGAAGACGCCTGGTCCGGAAGCGATGAGTCTCGTGGCGCAGCGCGGTCTATCTACGTATGACGATGACAACGACCGCCCGACGGCCTGGTCTACGTTGAAGACACCGGCCGGGGCGACCCACGATGACCACCCGGCGCTAAAGCCGGCTCGAAGGACGGAGAAGCAGCATGGCTCAACCGCAACCTCTGGACATCACTTTCACCGCTCGTCTGGGCAAGGCCCGGCCCGGCGACACCTGGACCTGCGTCCAGCTCGCCGACTCGGCCGAGATCTTCCACACGCGTGGCCTCGTGAAAGTCACCGGCACGGTCGACGGTCACCCGTTCACCGGAGCATTCATGGCGTTGGGTGATGGCACACACAAGCTCCCGGTGGCCGCTGCGACCCGCAAGGCCATCGCGAAGAACGACGGTGACGACGTCACGGTCCACCTCACCCAGCGACTCAACTGAACTCGGCCACAAACGGGGCCGTGAGGGTGAACCAGGTCGGACAGGTCTCGTATGAGGACCGCACAGCAGGACGGGCCAGCAGACTGCCGCGAACGATGGCAGAGTCGCGCTGGGTGAGGCGAGCAACGGTGCGAACAGCTCACCACACCCCCGGATCGACCTTCACTGCAGATCAGTGCGGCAACGGCTCCTGCACGTCGTCCGAGCCCTCGGGCGGTTCGGCCCGGCACAGCCCGTCCCAGTCGGCGTCCAGCAGGTCACGAGGGCCGTCGACGATCAACACGGCCCCGGCGTCTCGCAGCTCCTGCACCCCGAAGCCACCGGAGCGGACCACCACGCAGGGCGCACCCATCCGCGCGGCGGAAGCCACGTCATACGACGTGTCGCCGACGAGGACCGCGCCCTCACCCCCCGCCCCGCGCAGGGCGACCTCAAGGATGTCCGCCGCCGGCTTGGACTGCTCGGCGTCCTCAGAGGTGGTGACGGTGCTCAACACCCCCTCGGGCAGGTCCAGCAGCTCGATGACGTGATCGGTGAACCGCTTCGTGCCCGAGGAAGCCAGCGCCACCCGCAGCCCGCGCTCGTGCAGCGCAAGCACGAGGTCACGGGCCCCGTCCAACAGCACGACCTCGTCCAGGATGCGGGAGTACTCCTTCTCCCAGGCGGCCCGCACGTCGTCCCCGACGCGGGCCTCCACCTCATCGTCGGTCACCACAGCGACGAGCTTGTCCCCGCCCATGCCGACCGCCCGGTGCACCCGCCACAGCGGCGGGGTGAGGTCGAAGCGGGCGAAAGCCCGGGCCCAGGCCACGGCGTGGTGGTATGTCGAGTCGGCCAGGGTGCCGTCGACGTCCAGCAGGACGGTGTCGCGTGTCGAAGTCATTGGTCCTGTCTACCCGGTTGCGCACGTTCTCGCTCAACCGGGTGATGGTAGGTGGACTCATTCCCAGGCGACTGGCGGCCCGTGTGGCGCCATCAGCCCGAGCACCCGGTCCTCACCCCCGGGCCAGGTGCGAAGCCGCACCCAGAAATCATGCTCGGCCTCGGGCGTGCGCCGCCACGGTTCGGCTCTCAGGTGCGCCAACGGCCGGTCAGTGTCAGCCTGGGCTCCGAGCGCTTCCACACGCGCACTGACCCGGGCCTGCTCGGGGGCACTCAGGTACTGCCACACCACCGAGTGCATCAGCACCGTCGTCGTCCCTGGCTGCAGCTCAAGGGCATCGACGAAGTCCGCCGCGCCGGTGCGCTCGACTTGGACCGGGGTGTGACCAGCGACCGCGAGAGCGGCTCGGAGGCGCTCGTGCCGTGCGGGCTGGTCCGCCCAGACGTAGGCGGTCATAGCCAAGCGCCCGTCAGTGGTCCCGACATCGATCGGTCTAGCGTCGCCGCCGCACCTCTCGACGACGCGCATCTCGGGCCACGGCTGAAGGGGCCGACCGGTCCAGGCCCCGCGAAATACCGGTGCCTCCTTGTCTGCCGGCCCGATCGGTAGACCGTTCGCGGGGAGGTAGCCGTACCGATCGCAGAGCAGGTTGAGGCCACCGGAGGCCCCGATCTCCACCAGGCGCAGCGGCAACCCACGATCGAGGTGGAGCAACCCACCGAGGAACGCCGCAGACCGGCCGACCTCGTTGGTCTGCGGCGGCCGATCCAGCCACTCGCGGACCGCATCGGGTTGCTCGGCCAGCAGGTCGATAAACGCCCGCCACCCGGCCACGGGCTCCCAGGTCCCGCCCACCGAGGGATAGAACGTGGCCAGCGCCCCCGCCCGGCGCTCCAATACCAGGCGGTGCACCGATCCCAGCAGCCGCAGCGCGAGAGTGCTGGGCCCTGGGTCGTCCTCATGACCGGCCAGCACCGTTGAGAGGATCTCGCCCTGGCCGTCATCTGCCTCCACCGCCACAGCGACTTGGCGCAACAGGTAGGCGTACATCGGCGAGCCGAGCATGTCGCACGCCTCGGCCTGCCGGCCGCAGGCCCCGGCGATCCTCATGCCGGCCAGCCTGGCACAACAAGCGACGTCGAGATCGGCCGTCGCGGTGCTACCGCAGGTCGTCCACTCGGTCCGAAACATGCCTGGATGTCACGAGTCGCGCCCAGAGCGTTCACGGCCGAGAGTCGAAAGCTTGGCATGATCTCCGCGTAGCGCTCCTGGGCTGCGTGTTGGCAGCGCGGGGAGACACACGGCCCAGTGACCCGAGCGGGTCTGCAGCTCAGCCAGGGGCGCGTCCGTCATGGCGGCGAGGGTCGCACCGGTACGCCGAAGGTGGCCGTGGATGCGCAGGTCCTCTCGACCGGATGGCGCTCTGAGTAGCTCTGTGTCATGACTGACCGCTTGATCCAAGGGACGGCGAATAGATAAGTGCTGCTCAAAGCCAGCTCCTGCTAGTCAGGAGAAGAACTGGCGAGGAGACTCGAAACCCCCAACCACCTGTTTACAAGACAGCCAAGCGAAACCCTCTGACCTGGACACATTGCATGAGACAGGGACTTTTCGTGAGTTTCGTGCAACATACGTGCATCAGTGGTGGCCACCCGACCGATTCTGGCCGCACGGGTACCAGTGGCGTACTAGGACGCAATGCGTGTCTTGCCGCTCCAGGCCAGGGCAGGGTCAGTCTACGGGGAACAGGTCGAAGCAGCACGGCCGCTGCAGCGGATTGGCCCTCGCCCCCGCGCATGCCGGTGACGAGCATGAGCCGGTATAGCCGCCGCGGCCGGTCCGACCTGATGGCCTCCATGAACGCGCAGTCGTGCGCCGAGGTCCAGGCGTGGCCGGCTGTCGCGGCGTGCCGCCGCCGATGGTGGGTTTCCCTGGCCGTCGGACGCAACCTCACCTCGCTCCGCTAGGGCTGCTACGACGGCGTCCCACTCGTTGCGTGATGGCTGCCCCCTCGAACCGTGGGTGGAGGCGGTCCAGGAGGAGCAGCCACACCCGCAGCAGGTGCGCGCTGGTCCACGCGGGAACTCGACCTGATGTTTTTGTACTCCGTGCGGGAAATCAACGATGCGCTGAGGGTGTTCTTCATTGGAGGCGATTGGTTGGTTCACGTTGTACGTAGGTAGCCACGGCACCGCTGATTCTCGCTGCATCCTCCGTCGTTCACGGGTCGCACCCCAGTATTGGACAACCTCTGCAGCGTCGTCGTGGGCGACCTTACCTGTGCACCGCGTACCTGCGACTGGGGGCACAAGCGCGTCCGGGGAGATAGATCCGACTAACCCGGCTCCCACGCACAGCCGAGGGAGTCAAGGCATGTCGTCCGGCTCGGGCGCGACCTGACTCGTCAGCCAGGCCAGGGCACGTTCCTTGATTCTGGTACCTGCTCCGGCGGCCAACCTCTCCAGCCGGTCCTTGGTTGCGTCCCCTCGTTCCCGTGCTTCCGAGTCGTGGTCGATGTAGTGGCAGATGGTCCGGTATGCCAACCCAAGGGTTCCAGCGCCTTCAAGGGCAACGAGCAGGTGTTCTCTGGGATGTACCGCGGCGCCGTACGGGCGCGGGTTCGTGCTCTGATCGCCAGGCCACAAGTGAGCGACCAGCGCTTCATGCGTCCTGCGGCTCGCAGGCCAGTCCTCTGTGTATGCCCAGTCCACCAGCACGTTAACAAGTCTTTCCCCCCATCCTTCTGCGAACACGCTGGACGAGCGGCGAGCAAGCCTGTCTCTGATCCTACCGAGATGGCCCTCCCGGATCTTTACGGATCCCGCCCCGGGTGCGTCGATAGGTACCACGGTGCCGGCATCGTCGATCTCTACGTAGTCGATCGCGAAAGCTGAGCCGTCTCCGTGTCCGTTGCGAGCGATAAGGAAGCTCCGACCTCCGGAGAGCCCGAGGTCGACCACGTATACACCGCGGGACCTGTCGCGCCCGTACGGGGCTGCGGCGGCAAGCCTGGGTTCATGGTCTCCCTCCAGACCCCAACTGCGGGCAGCTCTCTGGGCGAGCAGGGTGACGGTCCGTGCCGCTGCTTGGTTCTGTATGGGGGCGTAGTCGGAGGTGACGACTCCGAGAACAGTTCCAGTGTCCTCGCGCACCAACGCTTTGTAGCCTTGGGCGAGGACGTCACCCAGCCCGGTCAGCGTGTCCGAGCTGGAGGTGTACACGGGGTGTCGTGTCACGTGCCAATTCAGACCCGCGTCTTGAACGAGGGCCGAAGGGTCCGCATCGCTCCCTCCCGGGTGTTCCTCCCAGGCCCCGTGAAGCCGCGCGTACTCGAAGATGGGGGGCACCGAAGGTGCCTGTCGGTCCTCGACGGGGACAAGGTAGAAGTTGCCTTCGTTCACGACCCTGCCGAGAGCCATCAGTGCAACCGCCTACGCCAACGGAACAGACGCGAGACCATGTTCCTCAATTCCTATCAGTAGTACTCGCGGATGTAGCCGTGGGCCTTGGCGAAGATGTCCTCGTCTCGGACTTTGTACCTCACCCAGAGGATGTATCGCAGTGACTTCTGCACCTCGCGGTCACCCTCCGGGTTGTCCTGCCACCCGTCGTACCGGACCTGCCGCACCACGTCGTCGATGTCGGTCACGAGTCGTTCGACCATGACTGGCGTGTCGCGGTCCTTGAGGTTCTCGAAAAGCTCGGTGAGCGCAGCCTTGCCCCGTTCCTCCGGCGTGACCTGCGCTTCTTCCCGCTCCGCGGCGAGGGTGTCTTGGGCCAGCTCGAGCAGTCCGCGAAGAAACTCGATGCTCTGCTGTTGCCCTTCTGCGTACTTCTCCCGTAGCTCCTCCAACCGTTTGCCGAGAGCGACGAACTTCGGGTTCTTCAGGTGCCGGGCCAGGCGAGCGGTGATGGCCTTCTCGATCTGCTTGGCCTTGGCCCTGGTCGGCTCTTCACTGGCCAGGTCGGCGAGCAGGTCGGCGTCCAGCACGATGGTGTCCAGGTCCAGGCGGGGCACTTCGACCTGGACGTGCTCGTTGATGAGCTGCAGAGTCTTGGCCCCGAGCCGGCTCCACACGAGCCTCCCCGTGAGGTCGACCGGTTTAACCGACTCGTAGACGCTCGTGAGCCAGTTGTAGTCAACCTTGTAAGGCCCGAGCATCGGGTCGGGGCTTATCGCCTCCCACAACTGAGCGACGACTCGGTACTGGGCACCGAACCAATCCATCGTCTCTTGGTCGGGCAGCATCGACTGTGCCGCGACCATGCCGACGTAGCCGCCCTCGGTGCGGTCGACGCCCGGGAAGAAGTCCAGGGCGCGGGTCATGTCATCAGGGAACTGGCCCTTGAGCTCTTCGATATTGGTGATGATCCGATTGACCCCGTCCTCGTCGAACGCCAGCGACTGGGCGACGTCGTCGAACAAGCCCAGGTAGTCCACGATCAGGCCGTGGGTCTTGCCGGGGTAGGTGCGGTTGGTCCGGCAGATGGCCTGCAGCAGTGTGTGGTCGCGCAGGGGCTTATCCAGGTACTGGGTCTGCAAGATGGGGGCGTCGAATCCGGTGAGCAGCTTGGCGGTGACGATGAGCATCTTCAATGGGTCCGCCGGGTCGCGGAACCGCTCGAGCAGCGCCTCCTCGGTGTCCCGGTCACGACCGTACGAGTCGCGCCAGTCCTGCGAGTCGCGGGCGTCCATGCTCATCACGACGGTCGACGCTTCAGGGTCGAGGTGGTTGTCGAGCGCCTGCTTGTAGAGCACGCAGGCTTCCTTGTCGTACACCACCACCTGCGCCTTGAACCCATCCGGTTCGACGTGGCCGCGGTAGTGGGCGGCGATGTCGGCGGCGATCTTGTCGATCCGTCCCGGCGCCTTAATGAGCCGTTCCAGGGACGCGGCCCGCTTGACCAGCTCCCGGCGTTCGGCCTCCGACAGACCGGCCTCCTCGGCGATCAGGTCGGCGCCCGCGTCGATGGCTTCCCGGTCGATGTGCATGTCCGTAGGCCGGGGGGCGAAGTGCAGCGGGAGCGTCGCACCGTCGCGCACCGAGTCCTCGAACGAGTACCGCGACAGGTACCGGCGACCGTCGCCCTCGTCGTGACCGAAGTTGCGGAACGTGTTGCGGTCACGGGCACCGATCGGGGTGCCGGTCATGCCGAAGAAGAAGGCGTTCGGCAGGGCCTCGCGCATCTTGTCGCCCAGGCTGCCCTCCTGGGTCCGGTGCGCCTCGTCGGCCATGGCGATGATGTTGGACCGGGTGTCTAGGTGCGCGGGCAGCTCGGCGAACTTGTGAACGGTGGTGATGATTATCTTGCGCGAGCCGGCGTGTACCAGCTCCTCCAGGTGGGACCGGGACTCCACCGACTCGATGTTCGGCACGTCGGACGCGCTGAACGTCCCGGTGATCTGGGTGTCCAGGTCAATCCGGTCCACCACGATGAACACCGTGGGCGAGCCGAGCGCCGGGTGGGTCCGCAGGCGCAGGGAGGTGAAGACCATGAGCAGCGACTTGCCGCTGCCCTGGAAGTGCCACACCAGCCCCTGTTTGACCTGCCCGTCGACGACACGGGCCACGATGAGCTCGGCCGCCTGGAACTGCTGATAACGGGCGATCACCTTGATCCGCTGGTGCTTGGAGTCGGTTGCGAACAGCGTGTAGTAGCGCAGGAACAGCAGCAGGCTCGACGGTGACAGCACTCCCCGGGTCGCGTCGGCCACGTGAGCCATGCCGGCCTGTGCCGAGTCGTTCTCGCGCCACGGCCCCCACATCGCCTCCGGCATGGCGACCGTGCCGTACCGGAAGTCCTTCCCTTCGGTCGCGAACGACAGCACGTTGGGGACGAAGAACAATGGCACATTCTTCTCGTAGTCGCCGTGGATCTGCGCGGCGGCGTCGAACCACGAGTAGGCCGCACGGTCGACCCGCTTGGCCTCCCCGACCGCGACCGGGATGCCGTTGCACCACACGACGAGGTCGAACCGCCGCTCCACGTGGGCCTGCCGGAACGTCACTTCGGTGGAGACGACCCAGTCGTTCGAGTCGGGGTCGTCGAGGTCGATCAGCCGCACGGTCGAGTGGGCTCCGTCCGCGCCGAACGGCATGGAGTGCTCGCCGCGCACCCAGGACATGAACAGCTCGTTCTGTCGCACCACTGACCCGTGGCGCACGTCGGCGATGACCCGGTTCAGCTCGTGCAGCACCTGGTCGGCCCGGTCCGGTCGTGACGCGATCTCCGGGTTCAGCCGGAGCAGTGCCTCGCGCACCGGCCCATCCAGGAGCACCGTCGCCGGTGTGCGCGGCAGGTAGGGGCCGGCGACTGGATCGGCACCCAGCTCGGCCACGAGATCCCGGACGTAGTCACGGACAGTGTTCGCCTCGTTGAATGTCATGCCGTTCATGCAAACACCCTTGTCGAAATGGCTGTCCCTACCGACTTTGCCTGGGCCAGTTCGGTTGCGACGTAGCGGTCAACGGCGTTGTAACGTGCTACATGGGCCTCAAACAGTGTCATTCTTTCTTGAGACATACGCGGGATCGGTCCCGCGAGCAACTTCCTCTGCGAGATGTTCTTGGCACCGGTGCCGCCCACCGCGGAACGTACATACCGCCTGTATCTCGGACTCGAAAGGAGCTCAAGTAGCACCAACTTTGAACTCCCTTGTCGCGGCACCAACCGTAACGTCTTATCGCTCAACATGAGATTCGGATGATCCTCCAGCACCAAACAAGCTCGTGCCACGTTGTCTACAATCGCGTTGGCGCGTGTGACCAGCAAGTCTCCAGCTCGAACCTGATGCTCGGGCGAGAAATCGTCAACTTGGAACAGACGCTTATTCTCGCTTGGGAGGAAATCTCTCTTTCCGACGGCACTCACTTTGAGGACGCCGCACGAATCCCGTCCCGCCGCCACGTCTTCTGCCTTCGGGCTGCGGCCTGCTTCAATGGCACGCACATATTCCGAGAGACTTCCTGCCGCCAGCCCCCTGACGTAGGTCTGCACAAGGGCTTTCCGGGCCGCGTCGACAGTCCGCTGCAGTTCTTTCAGGTGGCTCTTGTGGTGCTCGATGCGCCAGAGAAGGTCAGCGATGCGTTCCTGATTTTCCAACGGAGGGAGGTCGACCTCGTACTTCGCGAGGGCCTTCCAACTGGTCCGCGGCGACAGCGACCCTGCCGACGTGCCCAGGGCGTGATCGAAGAACCCCTCAGAGTGCACGAGGAAGGGCAGCAACCTGGGCGAGAGCCGCTCTGAGTCCGCCTCGAGGACCAGGATGTCACCGGAACAGATAGCGTCGACCTCGGAGTAGGCCGCCTTGCGCTGGTAGGCCCTCCGCTTGCCAAACAACGTCTGGCCTGGTCGTACGCGCCGGGTGAACGTCGTGCCGTCAGCGACGTCCCCGTATCGTGCGATAACGAGCTTGCCCGGGTCGAGGTGATCGAGCGCTATCACCTTGTCGATGCCCGTTGCGGAGGGCTCCTTGACCGTCTCGCTGACGTTCGTCACGACGTCGCCGAAGCGCACGCTCGTCCAGTCGCTCTTGTCGAGGTTGAGCATCACACCTTCTCCTGACTGAGCATCGCGAGGACATCGTTCACGGCCTGGTCGGACCGGTCAGCTGCCTTGCGCCACTGGGCCACCGCCTCGTCGACCGGCACGTCCTGAGTCTCTCCACGCTGGCTGCCGTTGATGGTGGGACTGTCGCGGCAACGGTGTAAGAGGCGGTTTCATTTTCAGTGGTTCTCTGCCGCTGGCATGCGGTCGGCGAAGGTGATGGCGAACGCGTTCAGTGCTGGTTTCCACCGTACGGCCCATTTGGTT
>JBAUJO010000046.1:0-3664 GCA_049683875.1 Ornithinimicrobium sp. | reverse complement strand
TCGCCGCCAACGGGCTGCGCGCCAAACGCCAACTCACCGCCAAGCAACGCGACGGCGTCTACGGCACCGCCCGACCGTTCATGGGCTGGGTCCGCAGCAGCACCGTCGCCCCATGGGTCACCCCCGGAGAGGGACGGGTCGAGTTCGACCCGGCAACGTTCGTCGCCTCCCGTCAGACCATCTACCTGCTCTCCAAAGAAGGCGCCGGATCCGCCGGTGCACTCACCGCGGCGCTGACCGTCGCCGTGGCCACCGCGGCCGAAGATCGCGCCATCACACAAGGTGGACGTCTGCGCGAGCCCATCCTGTTCGAGCTGGACGAGGCCGCGAACATCTGCCGGTGGCCAGAGCTGCCTAACCTCTACAGCCACTACGGCTCCCGCGGGATCATCCTGAACACCATCCTGCAGAACTGGCCCCAGGGCGTGAAGGTATGGGGCGAAGACGGCATGAAAGCGATGTGGTCCGCCGCCAACGTCGGCGGCTTCGGCCGAGGCCAAGAAGACGCGAAATACCTCGACGACGTCTCACGTCTCGTCGGGGACCGCGACGTACGCACCCAATCAGCGACGCACAGCGGCGGGTCACGCTCGGGACGGTCCTCAACCGTGTCACTACGTCGGGAGAAGATCTTCGACGTCTCCGACCTCAGAGCCTTCCCCAAGGGCCGGGCGCTGCTATTTGCCTCCGGCACCCCGACGATCCTGGCCGAGCTCGTGCACTACAGCCAGCTCGACGAGCCGGTAGCAACCATGGTCGAACAGAGTCAGGCCTACTACGGGGCCGTCGGGGCGCGGCGGTGAGCGACCCATCGCCCATGGCCGACGAACCCACTGACCTAGAGGGCGACGACACCCCCGTCGGGGCTGCCGAGCCAGAGACACGGTTCGCGAACCTGCCGGAGTTCGTCTCCGAGTTCCTGGTCCAGATCTGGCGCAAAGAATTGCTGGCTGGGTGCTGGTGCGATCAATGGTGGGAACACCCAGAGGCGGTGCTCCGGCTGGAAGCGACCTGGGATGCGTTCGAAGCTCTTCGTCTAGAGCCAGGCACCGGAGTCTCGGTGTGGACCCGGGACCACCTCGACTACCACATGCGGGTACTCACCACCCGCGAAACCAGCCCGTTCTACAGGTGCGACCTCACCAAAGGTCGACACTTCACCCCCGAACCGTGGCCAACGAAACCGGCCCCCGCCGGCATGTTCCGTGACGTCCACGAAGATTCCTACGAGGGCACCGGGGCGCCTGAGTGGAACGATTGACCAAAGCCGCGAAGGGGTGAAATGGCCAAACCACACACAGACCGCTTGGTCGAGGAGTTGGGCTTATGGCAAGAAGAAGCCCCCGCATGACTGAGGACCGGGCAAGGCACCCCGACCGCATGAAACCCGCCCTCGTCGCGGACCAGAGGGCCGAGCGATGGGTGAGCATGAGCGACTGGAGTGGCGATGCCGTGTCCATCGCTGTAGAGACCGCACGGCAGGCCACCGAGGGAGTGCTACCGACACTACCGACCGACCTGCCCAACCGGCTTATCCGGTGATCTGGGCGACCTCAGACAGGACGAGGACCCGCCTATTGACGGGCCCTCGTCGATGTGAAACCGAGTGATGGCTCGGCCTCTATGCGCTCCGTTGGCACGGAGTTCCCATGCGTGTCTTCATTGTACCTAGACCTGTTCATGATGCAATGCCCGATCGAGGAAGACGACAGTGCCCACCGGCGGGCGCGGCCTCGACACAGTTCCTGGAGGTGCTGTGAGCTTGAGCTACCTGGTCGGGGGTTTCGATCACCAGGTCGTGGAGGTCGTGCGAGGCTTGGACTAAAACGGCTGCTACGACTCAGCCAAACGACGTCCTGGGGCAGGGTGGCCTCAGCGCTCTGACACGAGCCCAACGTCCGTAGCGGGATCGCGCAACGGGTAGCAGCCGTGAGGCTGGTAGCTGCCCTGACGATAATGTGGCTTCGGTGAATGCGGGTCCGGCACCATGTCTCACCGAAGGTGATGATCGGTTTGGTTCCTCCAGGGCGTGTGGTGACTTTTCCTCTTGTGCTCTGCCTTCTCGGGGGGTGTTTCGGAGATGCGCCCCCGGACCCGGCTACTGCACCCCTGGAAGTCGTTCTCGATCAGTGCCGGTTGAATCGGCCTCAGGTAGCGCCCGGAAATCACATGGTTGACGCGATCCGCTACGAAGGTGAAGGCCCTGGTCGTGTAGTGGTCACGGACGAGAACGGTGAGGTGGTGCTCGATGTCGTCTCAGGGGGAGCTGGCGAGCTCATCACGACCGAGCAGACCTACACGTTCACGTGCACTGTGCCTGGTGAGACCAACACAGCCATCCTGGAGTCCACACCTGATGCCCCCTCTGACTTCTGACAGCGACCCGTCATGGCACCTCAGTCAGGAAACTGACGCCGGTTGACGATCGGTGATCGGGCCGGGTGCCTTGTGCGGTCGCGGTGCTGATTGGTGAACTGCGCGAGGATGAAGACATGACAGGGATACGGCCTGCTGCGAACGATGACCCAGCGCGGTGGCTAACCAACTCTGATGTTCATTGGCAGGACCTTGTGCGTTACGGCCCACCGGGCTTTGACGTGTACGCAAGGATCGCTCTAGCGCGTGGGGGCGACCAAGAACATCTGGAAGGTGAAGAACCTGCTCTGCGTGAGGCGCTGACGACCCTCGCGGGATTCACGACTACGCCCGCTATGGGATTCGCGGCGATCTGGGAGGGCTGGGCCGGTGAACAACCTGCCCTCAAGGCTCCGCGAGTGGCGATACCAAATCGCGCGATGCTGCTCTTCACCGGCCCAGTTGCCGAGCTCAGGGACGCGCCGGCTCTGGCATGGTTCGGCTCCGCGCAGGGCACTTATCAAGAACCGCACCTCTTGTGGCCCGAGGACCAGGCTTGGTGCCTGGCCTGCGAGGTCGATGAGGAGATCGAGTTCACCGTCGGGTGCTCCGTCGAAGCGTCCCATGCACTGGCAAGGACTCTGCCCGGCGCAGTCCGACAGGCGCGCTACGGCGAGCCGTCACCGATGTATCGCGACTAGCCAGGCGATCCTCAGAGGGGAGCCGTCACCGGTCAGCGATCGCTGACCGGTGACGGATCGGTTAGTTAGGCAACCGTGAGCTGAGGCGGGTGCTGAGAAGATCGATCCGTGCATATCAAGACAGTCGAGCCGTCCCGGGACGATGATCTCGCCGAGAGGCTCCTCACCGTCCAGCGCGACGCCTACCAGGTGGAGGCGTCGGTTATCGGCGAAGACCGCATCCCCCCGATGCATGAAAAAGTCGAGGAACTATGTGCGGCGCCTTTGATATGGATTGATGCCTTCGATGATGACGGTCGCTTGATGGGAGCGGTGGCGTGGGCCGAGGACGCTGAAGGCGTCGACATCGACCGCTTGGTCGTTGACCCGATGAATCACCGCCGAGGTGTCGGACGCAACCTTATCCAAGAGGTGTTATCTCTGGCCGGACGTCGCCCCACAACCGTATCGACGGGGCGGGCCAACCTGCCCGCAAGCACCCTTTACCAAAAGCTGGGGTTCGAAATATTGGATCACGCCGAGGTGGTGCCGGGCCTCTGGGTGTCACACCTGACCCGCCTGCCGTAGACGGATCGTCAACCGGTGACGACAGCTCGACGCCCTGGATG
>JBAUJO010000045.1:0-2535 GCA_049683875.1 Ornithinimicrobium sp. | reverse complement strand
AACCAAATGGGCCGTACGGTGGAAACCAGCACTGAACGCGTTCGCCATCACCTTCGCCGACCGCATGCCAGCGGCAGAGAACCACTGAAAATGAAACCGCCTCTTACACCGTTGCCGCGACAGTCCCGCGTCGACCGAGCCGGCCACCTTGACCAGGCCGCGGGTGCCGAAGATCGTGGCGGAGTCCGGCAGCTGGTCACACGTCCAGATCCAGGCGGCCGCGACCGAGGGTGGTCGTGAAGGTGAGGTCGATCGGGCCGACGCTGTGGTGAGCCATTGCCTGGTCCCTTCCTGGGGTCGGGTCAGACGAAGCTGCCGACGAGGGCGCCGACAACGAGGAGTTTCAGCAGCCAGTCACCGGCGTGCAGCGCGGCTGTCCGGATGGGAGTCCCCTCGTGGAACACCGAGCCGACCAGGAGGACCACCGGGAGCACCCACAGCGCGAGACCGAGCAGCCCTCCGGTGAGGGCGCCGGAGAACCCTGCCGCACTCATCAGCCCGGCGAGCAGGGCGGAGACGAACGCGCTACGGGCGAGCTCCACGACGGCCTGGAGGCCGGCGGCCCGCGTGGGGGCTGAGTGACCAGGCGCCGGGCTCACCGGAAGGGCGGAGTAGTAGACGCCGCCGAGGACTAGGCCGGCTATGGCCCCGAGGGCGACGCCGAGGAAGATCATGACTACTCCCATCAATCAGTACCAGAAGGTACTGAAAAGACTATGGTTACAATAAAGTACTGTCAAGTACTTAGGTGAGGGAGCAGCCCGTTTGGCACAAGGTGGAGCACCGAGGCGACGAGGTCGACCCGCCGGTCTACAGGGCGGCGAGCTTCTCGCCGTCGCGCGGCGGGCCTTCCTCGACCTCGGGCTGAACGGAACAACGATGAGCGAGGTCGCGAGCAGGGCCGGCATATCGAAGGCTTCGCTGTACCGCGAGTATGCCTCGAAGGACACCCTCTTCACCGCCGTCGTCCTCGACTGGACGGCCCGTGGACGAGATGCGATGCGGCCGGCACTGGACGCGTTGCTAAGGGCCGAGGACGTCGGCCACGGCCTCGCCGCATTGACCCACACGATCCAGGCCGGTGTGCTCGACAAGGACGTCCTGCGGATGCGCAGACTGGTCGCGGCCGAGTCCGACCGGTTTCCCGACGTGGCAGCGCGGTACCTCGCCGGGAGCTGGGACAGCAACATCGCCGCGCTGGGCGACACACTCGCCGAGCTGGACCGACGGGCATCGCTGGTGGTGGACGACCCCCGGGCCGCCGCCGAGCAGCTGACCTGGCTCGCGGTGGGCGGGCCACTGAACCGCCAGACCCTCGGTGCCGGCCGCGTCGCACCGGCCGACCTGGAGCGCACGGGTCAGGACGCGGTGACCACATTCCTGCACCGCTACGGCGCTCACGCGCACTGACATGCTCGACGGTCTCCGCTGGTCCGGTGCACCGACTGCCGACACACGAGGAGCGCAGGGCAGACGCTGATCGGCCTACGCTGCTCCGGGAAGCGACCGCAGCGGTCCTCACCGACCGCGACGAGCCCTGGCGCGTGCCTTGATCGCGTGGATGACCTCGGTCTTGGCGTCGGCATAGTCGTTCATGTCGTCCCACACCTTGCTCAGCAGGGCCCTCTTGGTGCGCTCGTAGAGGGCGCGGTCGTCCGCGTCGCGGCGCAGATGGTCACGCAGGAGGAGGTACTCGCCCACCGCCGGGTCGCCGCGCTGGAAGACGTGGATGTGGGCGTCGCGTGCCGGCGTGCGTACGAGACGATGCCCAGGCTCACGGACCCGCAGCTCGTACCCGGCTGCCAGGAGCCCGTCGAGGTAGTCCTCTTCGGCGGTGATGTCGTCCACGGTGACCACCACGTCGATGATCGGCTTGGCGGCCAGGTCAGGAACGGAGGTCGACCCGATGTGTTCGACCTCGATGTCTGCCACCACGGCCTGCCGTATCCGCCGCCGATGGCCGAGGTACTGGCCGACCCAGCGCCCGTCGTAGCTGTGCAGCTGGAGCTCGAGCCTCTCCGCGCCACCGATGATCTCGGCCGTCGTGACGTCCGGCCGGCGCGGCGTGCGGCTCGTCGTCATGCGACCGCTCTCACGGCTAGCCTCCCCCGCGGTCATTCGTCGCCCGGCTGCGGCCCGGCTGTCGCCCGCTCGGTGATCCGTAGGATGGTGCGCTGAGGTCGCCCCCGCTTGAGCACCCACTCGACGCCCAGGACCAGCCTGAACTCCAACGCATACTTGCGCCTCAAGGCGGCGTTCGCCACCTCGACCCGGGCCTGGTCCCTCACGAGCTCGGCCCGGCCGGTCGCGACGGGGGCGTCCTGCGCCACCTTCCCCGAGCGGCTACACGGACGCACCTCGACGCTGGGATTGTTGCGGAGCCGCTTCACCTTGCCGCTGCCGCTCGGGGTGGTGACTACCAGGGCCCCGTCGCCCGCCGGAGCGATCCAGACCGCGGTGGGCACTCCCACACCGCTCTTCCGGAACGTGGTGAGCGAGACGAATCGCTCCCCGCCCATGGCGGCGAGGCTGCTG
>JBAUJO010000044.1:0-17227 GCA_049683875.1 Ornithinimicrobium sp. | reverse complement strand
GACGTTTGTCCACCAGACCTTGCTCAACGATTCTCTCTGCCAGAGTCTCGCTCTCGGGGGTCGGGCGGCACGTCTTCGGAGCCAGCCTGCCCGGTAGTGTCATGTCATGTCGACGGAGAGGGTTGTCCGGATCTGCGGCGATGCAGTTGCCCGCCCTCGCCGGCCTTGGACACCGACCATTCAATCTTTCCTTCAGCACCTCTACGACTGTGGTCTGCCGGTGCCCCAACCGCTTGGTTACGACGAGCGCTCGGAGTACGTTCGGTTCGTCGAAGGTGACGCTGGCGAACAGGCATGGCCGCATCAACTCGACCTGCTTGGGTTGAGGTCGGTCGGGGTTCTTCTTCGCCAGGTGCATGAGGCCAGCAAAGGCTGGCGGGCGCCCGCGGAGGCTGAATGGTCGGTCCCACCGGCACCTAGCGGGGTCATCTGTCATGGGGACCCTCAGCCGGCGAACTTTGCCTGGCGTGAGGGGCGCGTGGTCGGGCTGTTCGACTGGGACGCTGCCCGTCCGGCCGCCGCGATCAGCGATGTCGCATACGCCTTGCTGTGGTTCACCCCCATCAACGCCGATGATGACGAGATCCGCCGCCGCGGTTTCAGCGCGACACCCGATCGCCAAGCAAGGGCAGAGGCGCTGCTGGAAGCCTATGGCTGGGACCAGCCCCTCGATATTCTTCAAGCCAGCCTCAACCGTTATGTCCAAGCTATCGATGAGGTCGTCCTCCTTGGTGACCGCGGCTACGAGCCCCATGCACACTGGGTCCGCGATGGCTGGCCAGATCGATGGCGCGCAGGCATCCCCAGCCTGGCAGACATCGAGCTAACGTCGCCGTACGCCGATCCGCCCGCTTCGCGTCAGCCCGGATGACCATCGCCTTCCGGGCCGCTTCACAAGCCCACCCGCACCGGAGCGGGTCCCGCGCTTGCCTCTGCGATGGCGAATACGATTTGGGGATGGCGAACTCGCGTTCTGTGCAACAGTCCCTGGTCATCGCGATCCTGGGTTTTCTTCTCTCCGCCGCGGTGATCGTCGCACTGTGGGTGGTCCTCGACGTCTCCTGGTCTCTCGCGTTCATTCCGCTGATGGTCGTTGCGGGCATCGCCGGTTACACCTACGTCCTCGCCCGGCGAGGCTTATAGCGAGGTCGTCGGATCCAGCGGTGCCCAGTTCGGCAGTGTCACCGATTCGCTGGACCTGACGTCAGGAGCCTCATCCACCTCGACCCGATCGACGCGCGGCGCTCCAGTGACCGATCGTCACGCGAAGCGTGCCACAGGCGAATCGACGGATTCTGGTCGTCATCGAAAACGGGCGGCTGTTCGATCACCCCGATCGGCTTTTTGAACTGTAGGCGTTCGGGGGCCGGTCACTTAGGTGCCGGTCGTTGAGCTCGCCGTCAACAGGGCTCCGGCTGCCCCCTCGAGCGACGCCAGCGTCTGAGTACCCGGGGGCTCGGAGCGGGCACGGTTGTTGGACCGGCCCAGTCAGCGAAGTGAGAGGCGTTGATTGTGCACCGGCGCCTCGACCACGGTCCCGGTCGGTGGTGCGAAGAAGAGGTGCCGGTCTCGCCAAACGACCGTGGCGGTGACCAGCAGCAGTACTCCGGTCGCGATGACCTCGGTGTCGGGGTGTGTGGCCAACACTTGGCTGATGACGTTGGCAGACAGGTGGAACATGACCGTCAACGTGATGTTGCGACCAGAGTGGTAGTAGATCCAGTTCATAAGCAGGACGAACGGGATCATGCTGAGCGGGAAGTTGAGCGCGTGCAGCCACCCCTGCTGAGCGGTGTCGCTCTGCGAGGATCCGCTGATGAAAGCGAGCGGGAGGTGCCACACGCCCAGATCACTGCAAAGACCATCGACGTGGTAAAGACGGTGAACCGCGTGCGCAGGGCATCGGTGCCATAGGAGTGCCACGCCAGTTCTTCCACGACCGGGGCCAGGACGAGCACCACCCATCCGGGGATGAGGCCGACAGCAAAGGTGACGCCACCGCGGAGGAGGAACTGGTCAGGCGAGTAGCCGAACGCCAACGAGATGGCCGTGGCCACCAGGATACCCGCCGGCATGAGCCCACACGCAATGAGCACCCAGATCGGTCGAACCTGCCCCAGACCCAGTCGGTGCAGCATGTCCCGACGCAGCTCAGGCTCGCCCCGGCTCATCCACCCAACGACGCCCAACGGAGCGAACAAACCCGCGATCCCTAGGACCGAGACCAGCACCGCACCGTCCGGTCCTTGTCGACTCGCCCACGCCGCAGGAATCCATAGGGCCCACGGGATCACGGTAGCCAGCAAGAAGAACAACCCTGGCCGGGGGTACCTCACCTCACCGGCGCTGACTGTTCGCTGTCGTGTCAGTGTCACTGGCAAGCTCATGCCCCCACCCTTGTCCGCCGCAGCTCTCGCCGCATCGGGGAGAACCACGAGATGCACCCGGATCAGACCCTGAACCGTTGTCGGTGGTGCCAGGACTCGCTGCGCCCGCACCCTGTCTTCACGACTGCGCCCCGTGACCGTGACCGTGGCCGGGCAAGCACCAGCGACCTTGATGCGTCCTCACGCACGCCCTGCGACGAGGTTCACCGGACGCCCGTGCGTATCGTCGTTGGTTATCCCTGGGCCCTGTAACCGGACTCGGACGGCGCCCAGATCATGCAGACCATCGAACGACTCGCCCGTCAGGGCGGGTTGAGCTCTGCGTAGAGAGTCACCTGGTTCCACCTGCCCTCGGCGGATCGACTTCCGGGCAGCTCTGGTCCGAGAGCGATATGCGGTCGAGCCGGGCGTGACATCGCATGGCGTTTTGGGTCTGTTCATCCCTCGAGCTGGTCGGTGATGGCCATGACAACCTCGTCGTTTAGTTGTTGGGGTAGGTCTTTGCCGCGCACCCGTGTGCTGCCCGTTGCCTGAGTGGGGCCCTCGCACGCGTAGTGGAAGTCCCAGTCGCGCCAAGGTCGTCGTCGTAGCTCGAACCTGGCTGTGAACCGGGTTGTGGTCATCTCGGAGCGTTGGGTGGACATGAGTTCGGAGACAGCCTCTTGGACCAGGTCAGCCAGCCAGCCGGGGAGAGCATGGGGCTGATGCAGGATTCTGTGACAGTTGGTTAGGCCGCTTGGTCAGCGGTCTGGCTCATGATCGGCTCGAACTCGATGGGGGTCAATCGTCCGAGCCGTTCTTGGCGTCGTCGACGGTGGTAGGTGCGCTCGATCCAGCTGACGATCCTCCTGCGGGCAGCGCCGTGGACCAATCGACACCGAGTCATACGGTGGACCCACTCCTGCTCGGCAACTGCGAGAAGCTAGTTCGCGTGTGCTCCAGAACTAGGGTAGGTCGGACTGCGGAGGGGCCCCTCGTGTGCGATGGCCGTGATGTGTTGGGGATCTCCACGTGCCTTCCTACAGCTTGCCAACGACGTGGGCGAGCACTTGCGACATCTGGTCGTGAGGGCTGAACTCGACCATCCTGACCGCTTCCTCGACGACAATCGTGTGGCCTGAAGGCCAGTAGTAGATTTCGCCTGGACCTACGGCTTCTTCAGTGTCGTCCTCGTAGTTCACGCGGATTCTACCTTCGATGAGGAAACCCCAGTGCGGGCATTGACAATGACCCCGCTCCAGACCCTCGAGCAGCGGCCCGAAGTCCAGGCCGGCCGGGTACTGCATGTACGCGCTGGTCATCCCACCCCAGTCCGTCCCTCGGATCATCTCGCCGATGGCGTCGTGGGCGATCGGGAGGTCCTTGACTTTGCTCTTCATCTTCGTCACTCCTTGCGGCTCTACAGCCGTCGTGGTGTCTTTGGGCCCAACTCGGTAGCTCGCTTGGTGTTCCGCGGCGGACGCGGCGTCCTCATCAGTCCTCTCTCTTCTGGGACAGTGCTCTCGACCAGCGGACTCGGTGGCCGTTGTGCCAGGTGTCGAGGAGGTCTTTGTTTCCTACGACCTCGATCGTGGAATCGTCGCCTCGGTTCCACAGGGCCAGGTACAGGCCCGATGCGGAGCCGATAAGGGTCACGTCGCAGGGACGCTCTTCTCCAGTGGTGGTGATTCCATTCGGAGCCATCGTGATGTGCCACCGAGCGTCGGTGTCATTCGTGTGGACCGCCATCGTTCCGGGACTGTTGATCGAGAACGTGCTACCTCGGGGAGCGAAGGCGCCGAGTATCTCGTCGATTCCATCGGCGGCGAACTCGGGATCGAAGCTCGTCTGGGTCTGGCCAGCGTGTTCGGCGTCGAAGCGGTGCACCGCGGTCTCGTGGGCTTGGCGTCGAGCCCACATCGCCAGCGGAGAAGGTGCGGGCAGGAAAGTCCGGCACTCGAGGTCGGTTGGAGCTGACGCGAGCTCACGAACCAAGTTGACGTTCGTCTTGAGGTACCAGTCGATCAACTCGGTGTCGCTGGGCCAGAAGACTGCGAGATCAGGCCAATAGGCCGACAACTCGGAGAGGTCATCGACCCACATCTTCGCGGCGCGGTTGGCCACCTGCGCCGCAGCCCAGAGGTGGATTTCGGCGAGGTGTCGGACGAGGCCACGCATATCCCACCCGGGACAGGAAGAGACGGGCGCATCCAGGTCGGTGCGCCGAGCGGCGCCAGCGAAGAGTTCAGCTTCTAGCTCGAGAGCGGCGATGTGCCGGTCGATTTCCATGTTGTTCTCCCATCCTCAGGCATTCGGTGGCCGTTGAGGGACCGCTCGGGTCTACCGAACTACTGCAGCATGCAGTACCGTATACTGTATACTGCAGTAGAGTCAAGACATGCCGCCAAGATTGACCCCATCCTCTTACGCAGTCCTCGCCCTCTTGCACCTCAAACCCTGGACCGGCTACGAACTCACCCGTCAAGCCCAACGAAGCCTTCGCTACGCCTGGCCAAAGTCGGAGCGACTCCTCTACTCCGAACCCAAGAAACTCGTCGAACTCGGATACGCCAAGGTCCACCAAGAGCACAGCGGGAACCGGACCCGCAACGTGTACACAATCACCGGAGAAGGCCGCCAAGCCCTCAACCAGTGGACGACCACCCGGACCGAGCCACCCCGTTTCGAGGTTGAGGCCTTGTTGAGGCTCCTCTTCGCCGACCACGGCTCACGCGAAGACGTGCTCAGAGCCCTTGACGAGTTCGAGGACGACATCGGCGCTCACCACCAGGCCATTGTCGATCTCATGGGCTCCTACCTCGACGGCGGCCACCCGTTCCCACAACGGACACACCTCTCCGTGCTCTTCGCCACCTTCCAGATCGACATGTTTAAGACCATCGAGCGGTGGATCGAGTTCGCGCGAGTCGAAATCGATGAATGGCCAACCACCAAAGACCTCGGAATGACCCCACGGACTGAGACGCTCACACGGCTCCTCGCCCAAGATCACTCACCACTGATCCCATAGGTGCACCCAAGGGACCCGAACGTGTCTATCCGGACTGCCCGGCGCCGAGTGAGGGTCGCCGTTGCGGCGGCCCCCGCGCCGAGGGCGCCGAGGTCGAGCTTGACGAGGTCGCGCGCTCCTGCGCCGAAGACCAGCTCATCTCGAATGAGGAACCGTCACCGGTTGGCGATCGCTGACCGGTGACGGATCCCTGCGCGGGCAAGATCTAGCGGTCCAGCCGATTGCGCATCAACGTCAGCCGGCATTTGCCGCCGCGCCCGTCTACCCGGAGTAGACTAGACGTACTGCTGACACCACCACCGTCAAGGTCCACACAGGCACCCGAGACCTTCTCCTCGAACTCGGGGCGGCTCGGCGCGAGAGCGCCGACCAGGTCATCCGCGCCGCACTGGCGGCGATGAAACGCGACGAACGCCGTGCCATCGCAGCAGCCGAGGCCCGTGAGATCAAGGACGACCCCGAGGATCGAGCGGAGATCGAGGCGATCCAAGAGGACCTGGCCGCGCTCCAAGGGACGCCATGAGGGGTGAGGTCTACAGGCTGCCCGCCCGCGGCAATGGGCCTGAACAGCAGGGCCGGCGATATGCCGTGGTCCTGCAACCGGACTGGCTCACCCTCAGCACCTGGATCGTCGCCTTCACCAGCACCAGCGCTCGAAAGACCACTTTCCGACCCGACGTCGAGGTCGCCGGCAAGCGCACCCTAGTGATGTGCGACCAGATCGCCACGGTCGACCTGGACTGGCTCGCTGATGGCGCTGGCTTCCTCACCTTCGAGGAGATGCAGCGCGTTGATGAAGGCCTTTCCTTGGTTCTTGATCTTTAACGCACCGGACGATTCCGTGGCCTCAGTCACACCACCGGCCCTGCCCACAAGCGGATCCCGCTGTGGCAATGCGGCCAGGCACCGACGCAAGCACAGAAACCGGCACCCCAGCTCAGCTTAGTATCGATGAGTCCGACCGCTCGTCGCTCAGTCCAATCGGCGTCGCGGCAAATTGTGGCACTTACACTATTGACAGTAAGTAATGTTGGAGCCTGCCGCGGCGGCCCATCTCGCATAGGTCAGGTCACCACCCGGTCCATCCGGAGAAAATCGGTAATCCGCAGCACCCGAGGTGGGCGCTTCACATCGTCGGGGGCGTCTCGAAACGCTTCCTCCTCTCCAACAATGCGTGGTCCGGTGAGCCCTACCTCCTCACCGTCGATGAGCAGATGTGCGCTGCGGGCCGCCATCACGTTTTGCACCCAGTCAGAGTCCGATCCGTAGACAAGGACGAAGACGTACCCGCCGTCGACAGGATGGGCTCCCAGTGGTGTCCGGTAGGTGGCACCAGAAATGCGACCAACATGGGTCAGCACCGGCCACTTGCCGTCGGCAACCGCACGCGAATTAACGAATCGCTTGTTAATGTGGCTCCACCATCTGGGCATCGGCATCGTGATCTCCTTCGCGTGGACGTGGCTCGTGCCGACGATCCCCGACGCTACATGTTTGGTGTCCTCGACGAGGATGGGGCGTAGACGTTGGGGGGACCGTCACTGATGTTCAAGCCCATCGGCGCCGGTTGTGAACGGCAGTTAAGCCAGTGGCTGAGTGTCCCACCAGCAGGCACACTTGCTGACCGCTGGTAGGCAGGAACTCATGGCCCTGACATACGGCAAAGGATCGGCCAGTCGAAGCTGTGTCACAGAGGGATCGCCCGCCGACTCCTCCTCGCCTGCACAATCAGTGCCGGAGGCGACATGAGGGCGATCGGCCATAGCTGCGGCACAGGAGTCCGGCGGTAGGTCAGCGCAACTCGTACAACCGGCGCACGACCCGCTCGATGAGCTCATAGTCGAGCTTGGTGTACGGCAGTTTCAGGGTGCCTTTGGCTCCGGCGTACGGTGCGAGGTCGGCGTCCAGCACCGGGTCACCCTCGGGTGGCACCGGATAAAGCGAGACGTGCTGCTTCCACGCGGCCGCGTGGACCAGGGAGGCCCCTTGGACCTGCCAGGTCGGCATGTCATAGCGGATCACCCGTTCCGCTTCGGGCACCACCACCAGCACCCGCCGCTCGATCTCCTGCAAAACTGCCCTCTGCTCACCGGGCAGGGAGGCAAGGTAGTCCTCGACGGACGCGAACTTCGGCATGGCCCAGTATGGCGCCATACTGCCACTGGGGCGTCTACCTAGGCCTGCGACTGCCGGCCCCACGGTGCTCAGGTGCCACCAAGGTCACGCCAACGTGGCAGCAATGAAGCCCGCACTGATTGAACCGCCGCATCGACACCGATCTGTGACAGCGTCCGGAATCACTACCCTCGCCCGCGGCGCATTGGCGGCAGCGTGCCGCTCTGACGCGGGCGCCGCCAGCAACTGCGCTGGGCCCCCTCCCGGCCGCTGGGGCCGGGATCGGCTAACCGTCACTGGGTAGCTGTTGCAGCGCCCACTGGTTGCCATCGGGGTCTTGGAAGGTCACGAAGCGACCCCACTGTTGCTCGTCTACGCCTTGCGCTGGGACTCCCCGTTCGCGCAGTTCGGCCAATGCGGTGTCAGCGTCGTCGATGACGGCCATGATGCCGTGCTGGGCACCTGGCTCCATCGTGGTCAATCCCGCGCCGAACGCGATGGAGCAGGCTGATCCTGGCGGGGTCAGCTGCACGAAGCGGACGTCGGCGCTGACGGTCTGATCGTGGTCGCAGTGCAGGCCTACCTGTTCGACGTAGAAGGCCTTGGCTCGGTCAACATCGGTGACCGGGATGAAGACGACCTCGATACGGATGTCCATGGGTGGGGCTCCTCTCGTTGCTCGCCGCGGTGGCGATACTTCGAGCCTGCCAGCAGTTGCGGACACGGACTGTCCGCAGTGTCGAGCATGATGGGTGGCATGAGCGGACCCGCAGACAGAATGCTGCCGCTGCTGCGGTTGCTGCAGACTCGGCGTACCTGGCCTGGCAGCGAGCTCGCACGTCGGCTCGAGGTCAACGCTCGCACGCTGCGACGCGATGTCGAGCGACTACGCGAGCTCGGCTACCGGGTTCAGGGTGACAGCGGACCGGCGGGGGGTTACCGGCTCTCCTCCGGGGAGGCGCTGCCGCCCCTGCTGCTCTCCGATGACGAGGCGGTGGCCATCGCCATCGGGCTGCGGGCGGCGGCGATGAGTGGGCTCATCGACGGTGACACCACAACCTTGTCTGCGCTCGCGACGCTCCAGCGGATGCTGCCGGCCCGGCTCGCCAGCCGGGTAGCTGCCCTCGCGGAGCGGGTGCATCCGCTCTCGGGCAAGCGGTCAACCGTCCCAGCGGAACTCCTCGTTGAACTGGCGGTCGCCTGCGCCGATGGGGCCAGATTGCGCTTCGACTACACCCGCGCCGACGGACAAGGGGGGCAGCGTCGAGTTGAGCCGCACGCGGTGGTCGCCGCCGAAAGGGCGTTCTACCTGATCGGGTGGGACCGCGACCGCGACGGCTGGCGGACGTTTCGAGTAGATCGGATGACGGGTATGTCCGCGACTGGTGCACGTGACCCGCTGCGCGATCCGCCGGCGGGTGACCTTGTGCGCTGGGCGACGTCACATGCGTCGCCGACGGCGGCGCCCGGGGTCACCGTCGTGGTCGATCTTCCAGTGCTCAGGCTGCAGGCTCTGGTTGGCCAGTGGGCCTCCGCCGCCGAGGCCGAGGGAACCGGCCGTTGCCGCTGGCCGATGACGGACAGTTCCCCACCCGCGGTCTTGACGGCGTGCGCATGGCTACCAGCCGATATCGCCTTCCACCTCGAAGGACCCACCGACCTCGTCGAAGCCGTAGCCGTAGCCGCAGTTCGCCTCGCTACGAGCACAGTGACAGCCCGAGCACCTCAGCACCCCGAAGACGTGGTTGTCGGCGGCGCACACGGCCGGTCGACGGATGCATGACGTTGCGGCAGACGAACACCACGGGAGCAAGCCCGGCGCCCCAGGCGGATATCCGAGACCCGAGTGATCGATGGACGGACCGTCTGCGGCGATGAAACAGCGGAGATCGAGCAAGACAGCTGGTCAGGTCGTGTCCGGTTTGGCGGTAGCGCTCCGACAAAGGGGTAAGCAACCGCTTCGAACTTTGGAGGAAGTCATGAAGACCTTGACCGCAAGCCCCGCGACGGCGACCGCTGCTCGCTCGCGTCGCGAGTTCGCGGCCCGGACCGGCCGGAGGCGCAGTCCATCCAGCTCTACGTGTCGCGGGCCAGCACCCGCGCGAGCCCGAGGCGAAGGGCCGAGACATCGGTATCCACGGCGACGAGGTCCGCTTCGGGCGCGACGGCGACGAGCTCGGGTTGGCCGGCCATGAACCCTGCGAACTTGCCGGCGGCCCGAGCGAGGCCGATGACGTGTCGAAGCGCGTTGATCGTCTCCGCTGAGCCAGGGCCGGGGTAGCCGGCGGAGATCGAGAAGTCGTAGGGGCCGAAGAAGACTCCGTCGACTCCGGGCACAGCGAGAATCTCCGCAGCATGTTCCACGCCTGCGGCGGTCTCCACCATGTGGAAGGTCAGTGGCAGTTCGGGTGCGTGGGACACCCCCAGCGCCGACCGAGAGGCCCCGGTGCTGCGCGTGCCGACCGGAGGCGTGCGGCACGCCGCCACCAGAGCCCGAGCCTGGTCGGCCGATTCCACCATCGGGATGATGACACCGCTCACTCCCGTGTCCAGGACTTGGCCGAGCACCAACGGGTCATGCGAGCCCACCCGGGCCATCATGGGTAGCCCAGCGGCCTCGGCGACGCGAAGCAGCCCGGGGAGGTGGTGCACCTCCGCGGTGCCGTGCTGCAGGTCAACGCTGATCCAGTCGGCGCCGCAGTCGGACGCGACCTCCAGGCCGTACGGGTCAAGGAAGGTGAGCCACAGGCCACGCCTGAGGCCGTCCCCCACCCCCTCGGATGAGGCTTGCAGCGTCGCTCGAACGTCTTGAACGGGTTGCGGTAGCGCCATGGGGAGGGTTCCTTTGTCGGTCAGGAGTCGATGACGATCGGGATGATCATCGGCCGTCGTCGAAGCTTTCCACCGACGAACGAGCCGACGGTGCGGCGGATGACCTGCTGAAGCTGTTGAGTGTCACTGACCCCGTTCTTGCGCGCCTTTTCCAGCGCCTCGCGCAGCTGCGGCAGCACCTTGTCGAAGATCTGCTCGTCCTCGGCGAAGCCGCGCGTCTGGATCTCCGGCCCAGCGGCGATCTTGCCGGTCGAGGAGTCGCGCACCACGATGATGGTGACGAAGCCCTCGTCGCGCAGGATCCGCCGGTCCTTCAGCAGCGTCTCGGTGGTGCCGCCCACCGACGAGCCGTCTACATACACATACCCGCAGTCGACAGCACCGACGACCCGCGCCACCCCGTCGACCAGGTCGACCACGACACCGTCCTCGGCCAGCACCACGCGCTCGCGGGGTACCCCCGTGGCCACCGCGAGGTCGGCGTTGGCCTGCAGGTGACGCCACTCACCGTGCACCGGCATGACGTTCCTCGGGCGCACGATGTTGTAGCAGTAGAGCAGCTCCCCCGCGCTCGCGTGCCCCGAGACGTGCACCATCGCGTTGCCCTTGTGCACCACGTTGGCGCCCAGCCGGGTCAAGCCGTTGATCACCCGGTAGACCGCGTTCTCGTTGCCGGGGATCAACGACGAAGCCAGCAGCACAGTGTCGTCGACGCCCACCTCGATCTTGTGGTCGCGGTTGGCCATCCGGCTCAACGCCGCCATCGGCTCTCCCTGGGAGCCGGTGCACACCAGCACCTGCTCGTCCTCAGGAAGCTGCGCCAGCTTGCCCAGGTCGACCAGCACACCGTCGGGCACCCTCAGGTATCCCAGATCCGAGGCGATGCCCATGTTCCGCAGCATCGAGCGGCCCACCATCGCGACCTTGCGGCCCGAGGCCTCCGCAGCATCCAGCACCTGCTGCACGCGGTGGATGTGGGAGGAGAAGCACGCGACGATGATACGGCGCCGAGCCTGGTGGAAGACCCGGTCGATGGCCGGCGCGATGTTGCGCTCCGGCGTGGTGAAGCCGGGCACCTCGGCATTCGTGGAGTCCACCAGGAACAGGTCGACACCCTGCTCCCCCAGCCGGCCGAAGGCGCGCAGGTCGGTGATCCGCCCGTCCAGCGGCACCTGGTCCATCTTGAAGTCCCCCGTGTGCAGCAGCGTGCCGCCCGAGGTGCGGATGCACACGGCCAGCGCGTCCGGGATGGAGTGGTTGACCGCCACGAACTCGCACTCGAACGGCCCGAGGCCCTCGGTGTCACCCTCGGCGACGCCGAGGGTATACGGCTTGATGCGGTGCTCCTTGAGCTTGGCCTCCACCAGCGCGAGCGTCAGCGTCGAGCCGACGAGCGGGATGTCCGGCTTGGCCCGCAGCAGGTAGGGCACCGCGCCGATGTGGTCCTCGTGGCCGTGCGTGAGCACGATCGCCACGATGTCGTTCATCCGCTTCTCGATGAAAGAGAAGTCCGGCAGGATGAGGTCGACCCCGGGGTGGTCATCCTCGGGGAACAGGACCCCGCAGTCCACGACCAGCAGCTTGCCCTTGTGCTCGATCACGGTCATGTTGCGCCCGATTTCGCCCAAACCACCCAACGCCACGACACGGACGCCGCCCTTGGCCAAACGGGGCGGGGAGGACAGCTCAGGATGCGGGTGGCTCATGCGCCCCACCCTAGGCGAGCGTGCGTACGATGAAGGCCATGCGCGCCTATCTGGACCTACTGGAGCGCGTCCGCACCGAGGGCGTGCGCAAGGACGACCGCACCGGCACCGGCACCCTGTCGGTCTTCGGCCACCAGATGCGCTTCGAGCTCACCGCCGGCTTCCCGGCCCTGACCACCAAACGGCTGCACCTGCGCTCGATCATCGGCGAGCTGCTGTGGTTCCTGCGCGGTGACACCAACGTCGCCTGGCTGCACGAGCGCCGGATCAGCATCTGGGACGAGTGGGCCGACGAGAATGGCGACCTCGGCCCGATCTACGGGCACCAGTGGCGCTCGTGGCCCACGCCAGACGGGCAGACCATCGACCAGCTGGCCCGTGTCATCGAGGCGATCCGCACCAACCCCGACTCCCGCCGCCACATCGTCTCGGCGTGGAACGTGGCCGAGGTCGACCAGATGGCCCTGCCCCCGTGCCACACCATGTTCCAGTTCTACGTCGCTCCCCCGCCCGAGGGTGAGGCCGACCGCCGCGGCACCCTGTCGTGCCAGCTCTACCAGCGCAGCGCCGACATCTTCCTCGGGGTGCCGTTCAACATCGCCTCCTACGCGCTGCTCACCCACATGGTCGCCCAGGTCACCGGCCTGTGCGTCGGCGACTTCGTGCACACCCTGGGCGATGCCCACCTCTACCTCAACCACATCGACCAGGCCACCGAGCAGCTCACCCGCACGCCCACCGCGCTGCCGACCCTGTGGCTCAACCCCGACGTGGGCACCATCGACGGGTTCGACCTCGACGACGTCGAGGTGCGCGACTACGTGGCCGCCCCGAGCATCAAGGCACCGATCGCGGTATGACCCAGGCCCGGTTCAGCGTCGTGCCGTCGGCCTACCTGTTCTTGCTGCGACCGAGCGAGGAGCCGGGCGAGCAGGGCCGCGATCAGGTGCTGCTGCAACGCCGCCACGTCGCTGGCTACATGGACGGGTGGTGGGCCTCCGGCGCCGCCGGTCACGTCGAGGCGGGCGAGTCGGTGCTGACCGCCGCCGTGCGCGAAGCGCGGGAAGAGCTCGGCGTCGAGATCGCGGCGCAGGACCTGGAGCCTGTCACCACAGTGCACCGCACCACGGCGTCGCACGAGCCCATCGAGGAGCGGATGGACTTCTTCTTCGCCGTCCGGCGCTGGGAGGGCCAGCCGCACATCGCCGAGCCCGACAAGGCCTCCGATCTCCAGTGGTGGCCGGTGGACCAGCCGCCGGAGCACCTGGTGCCACACGAGGCCCAAGCGCTGCGGGCACTCGGCGCCAAGGCAGACACGCGGGGGGCCACAGTCTTGACCCGCGGATTCGATCAGAGGTTGACTCTGGTAGCCGCCGTCGGTGCCAACGGTGTCATCGGCGACGGTTCGGCGATGCCGTGGCACCTCCCTGAAGACCTACGTCACTTCAAGCGCCTCACCATGGGCGGTGTGCTACTCATGGGGCGCAAGACCTTCGAGTCGATCGGGTCCGCGCTGCCCGGCCGCCGCACCGTGGTGATCACTCGCGACCAGACCTGGCACGCCGAGGGCGCCGCGGTGGCCCACTCGCTGGCCGAGGCGTTGCTGATCGCGGGCGACGGTGAAGTGTTCGTCGCCGGGGGCGGGGAGATCTATCGCCAGACCATCGACCTCGCACACACCCTGGTGCTCACCGAAGTCGCGCAAAGCCCGGCGGGCTCGGTCACCTTCCCGGCGATCGACCGCGAGCGCTGGAGCGAGCAGAGCCGCGAGGAGCACGACGGTTTTGCCCTCTCTCGCTGGACCGCCGGACCATCAGCGTTATCGTCGGTGACGTGAGAGCCCAGTTCGAGGGGTGGAGACCGTTCCTGCTGCTGGCAGCCCCGGGGGTGCTGCTCGGCGTGACGGGGATGACCCATCCGCACCGGCTCGACCCGAGCAGCGCGGAGCACTGGTTCTGGATGCACGTCGCCGGCGTCTTCATCTTCCCCCTCGTGGGCGCAGCACTGGCCTGGCTGGTCCGAGGCCGCCGCGACCCCGTCGCGGTGGCGATCATGCTCACCGCCTTCGTCTACGCCATCCTCTACACGGCGCTGGATGTCGTCAGTGGCATCGGCAACGGCTACACCACGTGGCAGCTCGGTGAGGAGGCCGTCCCTCGGCCGCGGGCGATCAGCCTGGCCTTCCAGATCGGGACCAGGATGGGCGACATCGGCGCCTGGGCCCTCTTCGCTTGCGCAGTGCTAGTCACCCTCGATGTGCTGCGTCGGCGGGGTCTGCACGTCGTCACGGTGGTGCCCGCCCTCCTCTTGCTCGGCGGGTCGTGGCTCATCCGCGAGGAGCACATCTTCTGGCCCGGCGGTGCGATCAGCTGCATCGCGGTCGGCGTCGCGACCGGCATGCTCGGCGCCATCCGACCCGCCGGCGAGACCGCCGAGACGAGCGGGCCCCGCGCTCCCCGCGACACGCGGACCACGCCCGTGAGTGGGGGCTGACGTGCCGGGACCCCACGGCATCCACCTGCGCCGCGCGATGCACCACGCCAGCCACATCGAGGCCCTCGCTACCCAGCGTGGCGAGCGCGTCGGGATCGCGGGTGTCCTGGACGACCTCAACCGGCAGGGCAAGGCGGCCCAGGTGCCCGGTGACGCGGTGCGCTGGGGCCTGACGTGGAACGAGCAGGACAACGACTCCGAGCTCTGGTGGCCGCAAGGCATCACCACGACCGCCGACGCCAGCCACACCGAGGACGTGCGCGGACGATCCCTGGTGATGACGACCTGGTACTGCAAGAACCTTCCCGGCGGAGGGCAGGGCAGCCGCATCACACTGGTCGACCTCGACACCTTGCGCTACCGGCACGTGCTGGTCGTCCTGCCCTGGTGGACATGGCGGGGCGCTCCCTCGTGGCGCCCGCTACACATTCACGCCGGCGGCGTGGTCTGGGCCGGCGAGCACGTGCACCTGGCCGCGACCCGGCGCGGGCTGTTCAGCTGCCGCCTCGACGACATCGTCCGCGTACCACCGAGCGAGGCGAGCTTCGGCTACCGCTACGTCCTGCCCGTCGGCCTGCGCTTCCGCGGCGAGTCGCACAGCGGTGAGGAGCGATTGCGCTACTCCTTCCTCTCCCTGGACCGCAGCGCCAACCCGCCGCAGCTCATCGCCGGGGAGTACGGCCAAGGTGAGATGAGCACGCGGCTGGCCCGCTTCTCGCTCGACACCGACTCGCTGGTGCTCAATGCCGACACCCACGGGCGGTGTCAGCCGGCGTCGTTGGACGACGCGGGCGTCGGTCACATGCAAGGCGCGGTCACGGTGCGTGGGCGGTACTACATCAGCGCCAGCCGGGGACGGCGCACCAAGGGCCGGGTCTACGCAGGCCAGCTGGGCGAGCTGACCCGACACGACGACGCGCTCCCACCAGGGCCAGAGGACATCACCTACTGGCCCTCGATGGACCAGCTGTGGTCGCTGTCGGAGTACCCCTCGCGGCGATTCGTCTTCGCGATGGACCGGTCGCGCTTCGACTGAGCGCGGCGCGATCTCACCCGTCGTCGGGCATCGGCGCTGCTGCGGTGGTGACGTCCTCGACGTGGAAGACCTCCTCGTGCACGTGCGCCGGGTCGGCGCCGTGCTCGGCCAGAGTCAGCTGCATCTGGGTGACCATCGGGTGAGGACCGCAGAGGTACCACTCGTCTACCCCTTCGACCGGCACCAGGGCCTCGATGAGGGCGGTCATCCGCGGGCCGTCGATCCTGCCGTCGTAGAGGGCAGTCCCCGTGCTCTCCTGCGACAGGATGTTGATCCAGGACAGTCGCGCGGGGTAGCGGTCCTTCAGCGCGTGCAGCTCACCGGCGAACATCACCGTGTCGGCTCGCTTGTTGCCGAAGATCAACGTCACCTGGGAACGCGGCTCCTCCTCCAAGGCCGTGGTGACGAGTGAGAGCACGGGGGTGATCCCCGAGCCCGCCGCCACCGCGACGTGGTGCCGGCGACGCTCGGGAGCGGTCGGCACGGTGAACTCCCCCAGGGGCGGCATCACCTCCAGACGCTGACCCGGGCGCACATGGTCGTTCAACCAGTTCGACATCGCCCCACCCGTGACCCGGGCACTGGCCACGCGCAGCCGACCGGTGCGTTGGTACTCCCCCCGGGAGGCGCAGATCGAGTACGAGCGGCGGACGTCCTCGCCGGCCAGCGTGGCTCGAAGGGTGAGGTGCTGACCGGGGGCGAAGTCGAACTCGGCTCGCAAGTCCCCGGGCACCTGGAAGGTCAGCGCCACGGCCTGCTCGGTCAGCCGGTGCACCTCAGCGACCACCAGCTCGTGGAACCGGGGTCGCCGACGCGCCGGGCGCTTCACGATGAGGCTCACGCAGCACTCCTTCCGACTGGGCACGATGGGCAGCGGGCCTCCCGCATCTCGAACGGCCCTTGGCACGGTGAACACCCTCGCCGGTCTGTCCATGCCCTGGGCCGAACGCCCGACCCGAGAATGACAAACTGACACGGTGAGCCATCCGCACCATTCCCACGGCGATCCCAGCGAACCCGGTGAGGCCAGCGGGGCCGCCGGTCAGCCCCCGCTTGCCGCGGACGCCAGCGTGCGCACGGCCCGGCATACCGACGCCGCCGCCATGGGCATGGTGCAGGACGCCGTCTTCCGGGAGGCCTACGCCGGCGTCCTGCCGGCGCAGGCGATCGAGCAGTTCGAGCCACGGCAGTTCGCCACGGCGTGGCGCCATGCCCTGACCGACCCTCCCTCCACCCGGCACCGCGTCCTGGTGGCCTGCGCCGGCGAGCAGGTGGTCGGCTTCGCCGCCCTGGGCCCGGCCGCCGATACCGACGCTGGCCTGCCCGAGCGCACCGGTGAGGTGTACGTCATGGGGGTCCACCCCGAGGCCCGGCGCGCGGGGCACGGCTCGCGCCTGCTGAACGCCAGCGTCGACACATTACGCGCTTGCGACCACCAAGCATTGGTGGCCTGGACCCTGGCCCACGACGAGGATGTGCGGTCGTTCTGCTCCGCGGGAGGGCTCGAGCCCGACGGGGCCTGGCGCGAGCGCGTCGTGGATGTCGACGGACGGGTCGCCCGCGAGGTGCGGCTGCTGGCCCACCTCGGCGAGTGAGGTTACCCGCCCCCGCTGGCCGACTGAGCCCAGCGACCCGGCAGGGGCTGGCC
>JBAUJO010000043.1:0-1958 GCA_049683875.1 Ornithinimicrobium sp. | reverse complement strand
GTCCCGTCTCGGCGGCGCGGTCCAGCTCGGACAGCCGGCGAGCTCGGTGGGCCGCGGCGTCGAAGGCCGGGACGCCGAACTCCTCGAACAAGCCCTGCGCGATGTTGTGGACCGCGGCCACCGCCCGGCCGACGGCGCTGGCCAGCCCAGGGCCTGCAGGCAGACGGTGCAGGTTGAGCGTCGACCCCTCCACGTAGGGGAACACCGCGGCTCGGCCGTTCACCCCGACCGAGGCATACCCCGCCGCCGCCGGCACCTTGAACGGGAGGTGGCGGGCCAGCTGGCGGACGAGCGGGTCGTTGCGCTCGAGCTCGGCGGAGGCCACCGGGGTGAGCGGTGCGACGACGACCCAGCGCCGACCGGTGGAGTCCTCCACGAGTGCGCTCTGGTGCTCTGCCGGCTCGGCGTCGGGCCCGCGGCGCAGCTCCTGGACCGAGACCGGCTTCATCCCTGGAACGGCGGCACAGGCGAGTCCTGCGAGGGCAAGGTCGCTGCGGGTCACAGAGCCACCGTAGGACCTTCGTCCACCGATTCGCCGCAGGCGAGGCCGCCGGTGATGCGGATCGGTCTTACAGTGGCGTAGTGAGCAGTGTGGACGAGACCTTGTTGGACCTCTCACTGTCCAGGGGCACGCTCGACCGGGTGGGGAACCGCCGGCGGGACTCTGACATCGTGCGACAGGCCCTCGGGCGGTCCGCCACCCGGGTCTACGACCTGGTGGAGGGGAAGGTCCGGACCTGCCGCGTCGACGGCAGCCTGCGCATGGTCTCCCGGGCACCAGAGGTGGCTGATGCCTCCCGGCTGACCCTCTACATCGGTCGTGACGAGCAGGAGCGCGACCACCTCGTCGTGGTGCGCGCGGACGCCGACCCGGAGCGACCCGACTGTCGGGCGAAGGGCTGGCGCAACCTGCGCGAGGCCGGCGCCGAGCTGGGTGACACCGACGCGGGCATCTTCACCAGCGCCGTGGCTTTGGCCAACTGGCACGCCCGGCACCCCCGGTGCCCCCGGTGCGGGTCGGAGACCTCGCCCGCGCAGGGCGGCTGGGTGCGCATCTGCGACAACGACGGCTCCGAACACCACCCGCGCATGGACACCGCGGTCATCGTCGCCGTGACCGACACGGAGGACCGCATCCTCCTGGCCCGAGGCCCGCACTGGCCGCAGGGTCGGATGTCGGTGCTGGCTGGTTTCGTCGAGGCCGGTGAGTCCCTGGAGTCGGCGGTGGCGCGAGAGGTGCGCGAGGAGGTGGGTCTGACCGTCCGCGACGTGACCTACCGCGGCAACCAGCCGTGGCCGTTCCCCGCCTCGTTGATGGTCGGCTTCTCGGCACGGACGCTGGGGGACGAGCTCGACCTCGACCCCGAGGAGATCGCCGAGGCAGCCTGGTTCGCCCGCGGGGAGCTGGGCTGGGCGGTGCGCTCGGGCGGGGTGGCGCTGCCCCCTCGCGTCTCGATCGCGCGTCGACTGATCGAGGACTGGTACGGCGGGGAGATCGAGCAGGCCGACGAGCCCACCGGGCCGTTCCGCGGCCGCGACGCGTCGTGACGGTCCCGAGCGGGGACACCACCGACGCCGACGCCGTTCTCGTCGACCTCGACCCCGAGCAGCGCGAGGTCGCGTCGAACCCGCTCGGCCCCATGGTCGTCCTCGCAGGTGCCGGCACCGGCAAGACCCGCGCGATCACCCATCGCGTCGCCTACGGAGTGCGGTCCGGCGCGCTCCACGCGCCGAGGGTGCTCGCCGTGACCTTCACCGCCCGTGCCGCCGGTGAGATGCGCACCCGCCTGCGGGCGCTGGGAGTGCCCGGGGTGCAGGCTCGCACCTTCCACTCCGCAGCCCTGCGCCAGCTCCACTTCTTCTGGCCGCAGGCCGTCGGTGGTCCACCGCCGGACGTCCTGCCGCACAAGGCCTCGGCGATCGCCGAAGCCGCAGGGCGCCTCCGTCTGGGGCTGGAC
>JBAUJO010000042.1:0-1848 GCA_049683875.1 Ornithinimicrobium sp. | reverse complement strand
GAGGAGATCTTCGAGGAGATCTCCCCGATCGAGGACTTCTCCGGGTCGATGTCGCTGTCGTTCCGCGACCACCGCTTCGAGGAGCAGAAGTACTCGATCGACGAGTGCAAAGAGCGGGACATGACCTACTCCGCCCCGCTGTTCGTCACCGCCGAGTTCATCAACAACTCCACCGGTGAGATCAAGAGCCAGACGGTCTTCATGGGTGAGTTCCCGCTGATGACCGACCGAGGGACCTTCATCGTCAACGGCACCGAGCGGGTCGTGGTCTCCCAGCTGGTGCGTAGCCCCGGCGTGTACTTCGAGCGCTCGCTGGACAAGACCTCGGACAAGGACATCTACAGCGCGAAGGTGATCCCCAGCCGTGGTGCCTGGCTGGAGTTCGAGATCGACAAACGCGACATGGTCGGCGTGCGGGTGGACCGCAAGCGCAAGCAGAGCGTGACCGTGCTGCTGAAGGCGCTGGGTTGGACCGAGGCCCAGATCCTCGAGGAGTTCGGCGAGTACGAGTCGATCCGGCTCACCCTGGACAAGGACAACACCGCCGACCAGGACGAGGCGCTGCTGGACATCTACCGCAAGCTCCGCCCGGGCGAGCCGCCGACCCGTGAGGCGGCGCAGAACCTGCTCGAGAACCTCTACTTCAACCCCAAGCGCTACGACCTGGCCAAGGTCGGGCGCTACAAGATCAACAAGAAGCTGGGGCTGGAAGCGCCGCTGAACGAGTCCGTCCTCGGGGTCGACGACATCGTGGCCACCATCCGCTACATCGTGGCGCTGCACGCCGGCGAAGAGAGCATCGAGGTGACGCGCGGCGGCAAGCGGGAGGACCTGCTCGCCGAGGTCGACGACATCGACCACTTCGGCAACCGGCGCCTACGCAGCGTGGGTGAGCTCATCCAGAACCAGGTCCGTACCGGGCTCTCCCGGATGGAGCGTGTGGTCCGCGAGCGGATGACGACCCAGGATGTGGAGGCCATCACCCCGCAGACCCTGATCAACATCCGGCCCGTCGTGGCCTCGATCAAGGAGTTCTTCGGCACCAGCCAGCTCTCCCAGTTCATGGACCAGAACAACCCGCTGGCCGGGCTGACCCACAAGCGCCGGCTCTCGGCGCTGGGCCCCGGCGGGCTCTCTCGCGACCGCGCGGGGATGGAGGTCCGAGACGTCCACCCCTCGCACTACGGACGCATGTGCCCGATCGAGACGCCTGAGGGCCCGAACATCGGGCTCATCGGCTCGTTGGCCTCCTACGGGCGGATCAACCCCTTCGGCTTCGTCGAGACCCCCTACCGCCGGGTCAAGGACGGCAAGGTCAGCGACGACGTGGACTACCTGTCCGCCGACGAGGAGGACCGCTTCGTCATTGCGCAGGCCAACGCCATGCTCTCCGCCGACGGCACCTTCCTCGACGAGCGCGTGCTGGTCCGGGCCAAGGAGGGCGAGGCTGTCGACGTGCCCGCCTCCGAGGTGGACTACATGGACGTCTCGGCGCGCCAGATGGTCTCGGCCGCGACCGCGATGATCCCGTTCCTGGAGCACGACGACGCCAACCGCGCCCTGATGGGTGCCAACATGCAGCGTCAGGCCGTGCCGCTGGTGCGTGCGGAGTCGCCCCTGGTCGGCCCGGGGATGGAGTGGCGCGCCGCGCTCGACTCCGGCGATGTGGTGCGGGCCGACAAGGCCGGCGTCGTCTCCGCGGTCTCCGCCGACCTCGTCTCGGTCACCAACGACGACGGCACCTACACCAGCTACCGCGTCGACAAGTTCACCCGGTCCAACCAGGGCAACTGCTACAACCAGCAGGTCCGGATCAACGAGGGTGACCGCGTCGAGGTGGGCCAGCTG
>JBAUJO010000041.1:0-6554 GCA_049683875.1 Ornithinimicrobium sp. | reverse complement strand
CTGGAACATCAGCACAACCCCAGGAGGCCACAGTGAGCAAAGACGCCACCCCACCCGCCGGAGCCGACGACGAACGCACCGAGCGGCGCGGCGACCCCGACAGCTACACCAAGAAGGGCCGGTTGCGGAAGGACATCTACGAGGCCGAGATGGAGCGGCTACAGGAGCAGCTGGTCCAGCTGCAGTACTGGATCCAGAGCCAGGGTCTGAAGGTGCTGGTCATCTTCGAGGGCCGTGGCTCAGCC
This sequence comes from Ornithinimicrobium sp., assembly GCA_049683875.1. GTDB lineage: Bacteria > Actinomycetota > Actinomycetes > Actinomycetales > Dermatophilaceae > Ornithinicoccus. The sequence goes on along the minus strand of JBAUJO010000041.1, from coordinate 6,309 downwards.
GGTAAGGGCGGGGTCATCAAGCGGATCACCGAGAGGACCAGCCCACGCACCGTCAGGGTGACGGCACTGCCCAAGCCCACCGAGCGCCAACAGACCCAGTGGTACTTCCAGCGCTACGTCGAGCACCTCCCAGCAGCCGGCGAGATGATCATGTTCGACCGCTCCTGGTACAACCGCTCGAACGTGGAGTGGGTCATGGGGTACTGCACCGAGGACGAGCACGCCGAGTTCCTGCGCAGCTGTCCGGAGTTCGAGCGGATGCTCGTGCGGTCTGGGATCATCGTGATCAAGTACTGGTTCTCGGTCTCCTACGAGGAGCAGCGCAAGCGCTTCGAGGCCCGCAACGCCGAGCCGCTCAAGCGGTGGAAGCTCTCCGACATGGACCTCGCCGAGCACGAGTACTACGTGCGCTACTCGATGGCCAAAGACACCACATTCCAGTACACCGACATCAAGCAGGCGCCCTGGTATGTCGTGCCCTCCGACGACAAGCGCAGCGCGCGCGTGAACTGCATCAGTCATCTGCTCTCTCAGTTCGAGTACGAGGACGTCGCGCCTGAGCCGGTCGAGCTGCCGGTGATGAAGGACGTGCCCTATGTGCGGCCACCGATGCACGAGCAGACGTTCGTGCCGGTGCGCTACTGACCCTGCCAGCGCAGGCGTCGAGGGGCGTGCTGGGTGCTGGCCAGCAGGCCGATGGCTAGCCAGCACGCCAGCATCGAGGACCCGCCGTAGGACAGGAACGGCAACGGCAGGCCCGTCACCGGCATCAGGCCCAAGTTCATGCCGACGTTCTGGAACGTCTGGAAGCCGAACCAGCACGCCACCCCGACCGCGACGATGCGCCCGAACGGGTCGTCGGTGACCAAGGCCACCCATAGCGCCCGGACGATCAGGAACCCCAGCAGCAGCACCACGCCCAGAGCACCCCAGAACCCGGCCTCCTCGGCGGCGACCGAGAAGACGAAGTCCGTCTCCTGGAACGGCACGAACCCTCCCTGGGTCTGCCGCCCTTGCCCCAGGCCTGCCCCGGCCCAACCTCCGGAGCCGATCGCCAGGCGCACCTGTGCGCTCTGGTAGCCGATGCCTTCAGGGTCCAGGCTCGGGTTGACGAACGCCAGTAACCGGTTCACCTGGTAGGGGTCCAGCAACGGCACCCGTAGCGCCGCCACCACCGCCGCCAGCACCGCCGTGGCCGCGGCAAAGGTCCACCACCATCGGGCACCGCAGACGGCGACGACGCCGATCGTCATCGCGCCGAGCACGAGCGTGGTGCCCAGGTCCGGCTGGGCCAGAACCAACACCGCCGGGATACCGCCCAGCGCCCACGCCGGCAACACCTCCTTCGCGCCGGGCCCGATGCCGGGGTCGCGACCCTCGGCGAGGATCATTGCCAGACCGATGACCAGGCCGATCTTGGCCAGCTCTGCCGGCTGCAACGAGAAGCCACCCGGGAGGAACAGCCATGAGCGTGAACCGTTGACGACCTGCCCCGCCGGAGTCAGCACCAGGACCAGCCCTGCCAGACCCCCGAGGTAGATCAGCGGGGCTGCCGCGCGGATCCACCGCACGTCCAGCCGGACGACCGCCACCGCCAGCACCACCCCGATCGCGGTGTTGATCAGGTGCCGCACCGTCAGCGCCATCCCGACGTCGCGGTGCGTCGCCGACCACACCAGCACGGCCCCGATCAGCGAGAGGCCCAGCGCGGCGACGAACATCCCCCAGTCGGTACGTAGATAGCGCCGCGCGACCGGACGACCGGCACTGCGCGTCCTCAGGGCGGCGCGCCCGGTCGCGGCCCTCGTTGCCATCGCTCAGCCCAGCAGAACGGACCGGCAGACCGCGACATCACGGGCCATCTGCTCGCGCAGTTCATCCACCGAGTCGAACCGGCTGTTTCCGCGCAGGCGACAGACGAAGTCCACCCCGACCGTCTCGTGGTACAGGTCGAGGTCGAGCCGGTCCAGCACGTAGGCCTCCACGGTGCGCTCGGGAACGTCGGTGAAGGTGGGGTTGGTCCCCACCGAGATGGCCGCGGGAAGACGACGGTCCTCGTCGTCGGGCGCCTTTTCCACCCGCTCTAGCCAACCGGCATACACCCCGTCGGCCGGCACCATGCCCAGCCGGTCGGGTCCGAGGTTGGCGGTCGGGTACCCGAGCTCCCGTCCTCGGTGGTGACCGTGCACGACCGTGCCGGAGACCCGGTGCAACCGGCCGAGGATCTCCGCGGCGAGGTGCACCGAGCCCGCGCCCAGAGCCTGGCGCACCGCGCTGGATGACCAGAGTCGTCTGCCCTCGGCCTGGTCACCCGCAATGTCGTGCGTGACCACCTCGAACCCGTGCGTGCGGCCGAGGTCCCGCATGGTCTCGATGTCACCGCTGTTGCCGACGCCGAAGCGGGTGTCCTCACCGACGAGCACCACCGCGGCGCCCAGCGCCTGCACGAGGACCTCGCGCACGAAGGCCTCGGGGGTCAACTGGGCGAACTCATAGGTGAAGGGAAGCATGACGGTGACATCGAGGCCGCAGTGGGCCATCAGAGCCATCCGGTAGTCGGCGTCGATGATCTGCTCCGGTGCGCGGTCCGGATGGAGCACCGCGACGGGGTGCGGGTCGAACGTCACCGCGATGCTGCGCTTCCCGCGCTGGCGGGCGAGGCGAGCGGCCGCTCCCAGCAGGCTCTGGTGCCCTCGATGGACCCCGTCGAAGTTGCCCAGTGTCACCACCGCGGAATGCGGAGCAGCGTGCGCACCCTCGATGGTCCTCCAGCGCTCCACGGCCGTAACTCTAACCGGCCGGGAAGACGACACGACTGCGTGTCTGCTGCGTCGTCTCCTCCAACATGGCCACCAGCACCCTCCCGGGGCCGATGCCCGCCACCGCACCCGGGCGCGGGTCCGCCACACCGGGTAGCCGCGCCCCGTGCCGCAGCGAGCGCTCTTCGTCGGCGTCGAGCGTCCGCACCACGAACATCTGGCGCGCAGCCTGCTCCATCGGCATCACCCCGCGATCCTCGCGGGCGGCCGCCTGCTGCATCGACAGTGCACGCTCCACGTCCAAGGAGCCGACGCTCGTCCGTCGCAGCGCCGTCAGGTGCGCCCCGACGCCGACCGCCTCGCCCAGGTCACGAGCCAGGGCACGGACATAAGTGCCCGAGCTCACCTCGACCGTGAAGTCCACGTCAACCACCTCTGGCTCCGCGGGTGCGGGCCGAGGCTGCACGTCGAACCGATGGACGGTGACCGGACGCGGCGCCAGCTCGACGTCCTCACCGGCGCGAACCCGCGCATATGATCGCCGGCCGTTGACCTTGATCGCGCTCACCGCACTCGGTATCTGCTCGATGGAGCCGGTGAGCTGGTGCGCCGCCTCCAGGATCTGGCCGTGGCTCACGGTGCCGGCCGGGGTGCGTGCTGTGACCTCACCCTCGGCGTCGTCGGTCAGCGTCGACACTCCCAGGCGCATCGTCCCCTCGTAGCGCTTGTCCAAGCCGACGAGGAACGTCAAGAGCTTGGTCGCGCGGCCCACTCCGAGCACCAGCAGCCCAGTCGCCATCGGGTCCAGGGTTCCCGCGTGTCCTACCCGCCGTGTGGCGCACATTCTGCGGCACTTGGCCACGACGTCGTGGCTGGTCCAACCAGAAGGCTTGTCGATCAGCAGAAGGCCCTCAATGCTCACGACTCGCGCTCGTCGCCCTCGCGCTCATCGACCGCGGGCCCATCGATCGCGGGCTCATCGACCGGGGGCGCCTCGACCTCACGTGAGTACCCTGACGGCTCGTCCCGCTCCTCCACATGGGGTTTGCGGTAGGGGTCCGGGTCCCCGGCATAGGCTGCGGCCCGGCGCGCCGCCGCCAGCTCCGCGTCGCGCTGGTGCACGAGGCGCATCACCTCGTCCAGGTGCGCGGCGTCTTCGGGAAGCGCGTCCAGCACGAACTCCAGCGACGGCGTCAGCCGGATGCCCAGACCCTTGCCGACGTGCGATCGCAGCCGACCACGGTGCGCGGCCAGCACCTCCGCAGCGGCCTCGCGCTCCTCCTGGCCGCCCAGGACGGTGTAGAACACGGTCGCGTGCTGCAGGTCACCGGTGACCCTCACCTCGGTGACGGTGACGAAGCCGAGACGAGGGTCCTTGACAAGGCTGTCCAGCCCGCTCGCGATGAGGACCTTGGTGCGCTCGGCGATCTTGCGAGCCCTGCCGGTGTCGGCCATCTCTCCTCCTGAGTGCTCCCGGTGTGGGTGGTCGACGGTGGGGCCCCGGGCCCTAGCAAGGACCCGGGACCCCATCACGTCCGTTCTAGGTGCGCGGGATCTCGCGCATCTCGTAGGTCGTGATGATGTCGTCGACCCGGATGTCGTTGAACGACCCCAGGTTGACGCCGCACTCGTAGCCATCGCGAACCTCGGTCACGTCATCCTTGAAGCGCCGCAACCCGGCGATCTCCAGGCCCTCGGTGACCACCACGCCGTCGCGGGTGATGCGCGCCTTCGCGCCGCGCCGAAGCTCGCCGCTGCGCACCAGTGACCCGGCCACGTTGCCGAACTTGCTGGACCGGAAGATCTCGCGGATCTCGGCCGTGCCCAACGTAGCCTCGGCGTACTCCGGCTTGAGCATGCCCTTCAGGGCGTCCTCGATGTCCTCGATCGCCTGGTAGATGACGCCGTAGTAGCGGATCTCCACGCCTTCGCGCTCAGCGACCTCGGCGTTCTGCCCTTCGGCGCGGACGTTGAACCCCAGGATGATGGCGTCTGAGGCCATCGCCAGGTTGATGTTGTTCAACGTGATGGCGCCGACGCCGCGGTCGATGATCCGCAGGTCGACCTCCTCGCCCACGTCGATCTGCAGCAGGGCATCCTCCAGGGCCTCCACCGACCCGGAGACATCTCCCTTGAGGATGAGATTGAGAGTCTCCACCTTGCCTTGCGCCAGCGCCTGGTTGAGGTCTTCGAGGCTGATCCGCTTGCGCGCCTTGGCCAGGGATGCCTGTCGGTCCGCCGCCTCGCGCTTCTCGGCGATCTGACGCGCCGTGCGGTCATCTGGAGCGACCACGAACGTGTCTCCGGCACGGGGCACCGACGCCAGACCGAGCACCTGGACCGGCCGCGACGGTAGCGCCTCGGTCACGTTGTTGCCGTGCTCGTCGAGCATGGCGCGCACACGGCCATGCGCCGCGCCGGCCACGATGGCGTCGCCGACCCGCATGGTGCCTTGCTGCACCAGGACGGTGGCCACTGGGCCGCGGCCGCGGTCCAGGTTGGCCTCGATGGCCACCCCTCGGGCGTCCTTGTCCGGGTTGGCACGCATGTCCAGGGCCGCGTCGGCGGTGAGCAGGACCGCCTCCAGCAGCTGCTCGATGTTCTGACCGGCCTTAGCCGACACATCGACGAACAACGTCTCGCCGCCGTACTCCTCGGCGATGAGGTTGTACTCGGTGAGCTGCTGGCGCACCTTCTGCGGGTTGGCGCCCTCGACGTCCATCTTGTTGACCGCCACGACGATAGGCACGTCGGCCGCCTGCGCGTGGTTCAGCGCCTCGATGGTCTGTGGCATCACGCCGTCGTCGGCCGCCACCACCAGGATCGCGATGTCGGTCACCTTGGCGCCTCGGGCGCGCATGGCCGTGAAGGCCTCGTGACCCGGCGTATCGATGAACGTCACCGCTCGCTCGCTGCCTTCATGCTGAGCGCGGACCTGGTAGGCCCCGATGTGCTGGGTGATGCCTCCGGCCTCGCCCTCGGCCACGTCCGCCTCCCGGATCGCGTCCAGCAGACGGGTCTTGCCGTGGTCCACGTGGCCCATGACCGTGACGACCGGTGGCCGCGGCTGCAGGTCGTCGTCGGTCTCAGCCTCTGCCTCGGCTGCGAGGTCGATGTTGTAGGCCGTGAAGAGCTCGCGCTCCTCCTCCTCCGGAGAGACCAGACGAATGTCATAGCCGAGCTCGGAGCCGAGGATGCCGAATGTGTCCTCATCCAGCGAGGCGGTGGCTGTAGCCATCTCACCTAAGTGGAACAACACGGTGACCAACGACGCGGGGTCGACATTGATCTTGTCCGCGAAGTCGGTGAGCGAGGCTCCACGACGCACCGTGACGGTCTGACCGTCCCCGCGCGGAACATTGACGCCACCGATAGAGGGCGCCTGCATCTGTTCGAACTCGGCGCGCTTGGCCCTCTTGGACTTGCGGCCGCGGACCTTCCCGCCGCCTCGTCCGAACGCTCCCTGCGTGCCGCCGCGGCCCCGGGGGCCGCCTCCGCGACCTCCGCCACCGCCGCGGAAGCCGCCGCTGGGCGGGCCACCGGTTCCACC
>JBAUJO010000040.1:0-21443 GCA_049683875.1 Ornithinimicrobium sp. | reverse complement strand
ATCGACGCCGGCCTGGCCGGGACCGTCATGCGCTTCGTGCCCCCACTGGCCGCCCTCGCTGCCGGTGTCAGCGTGTTCGACGGCGACGACGAGGCTCGCACCAGGCCCATCGCGGCCCTGCTCGACGCCCTGGCCGACGTCGGCGTGCGGGTCGAGTCGCCATCGGGAGATCGTGCGACCCGCCTGCCCTTCGTCGTGCGCGGCACCGGAAGCGTCCGCGGTGGCGACGTCGACATCGACGCCTCGGCAAGCTCACAGTTCGTCTCCGCGCTGCTGCTGGTCGGAGCACGCTTCGAGCAGGGCCTCACCCTGCGCCATGTGGGGGCGACGCTGCCCAGCCGGCCTCACATCGAGATGACGATGCAGGCGCTGAAACGGGTCGGGGTCGAGGTCCGCGAGACCCCACCGGGGGTGTGGCGGGTCGAGCCCGGGCGCATCCGCGCGATCGAGGTCGACATCGAGCCGGACCTGTCCTCGGCCGCTCCGTTCCTGGCTCTGGCCGCCGTCACCTCGGGGACGCTCACCGTCACCGGATGGCCACAGTCCACCACGCAGGCCGGCGACTCCATGAGATCGGTGCTGGAGGCGATGGGGGCCCGTTGCCGCCACACTGCGGACGGTCTCGAGGTCAGCGGCCCGGCGCCGGGAGGTCTACGGGGCGTCGATGTCGATCTGCACGACGTCGGCGAGCTCACTCCGGTGATCGCGGCCGTCGCGGCCCAGGCATCGACACCCTCCCGGCTGCGGGGGGTGGCGCATCTGCGGGGCCACGAGACCGACCGGCTGCAGGCCCTGCAGACCGAGCTGTCGCGCATGGGTGGTGACGTCGAGGTCACGCCGGACGGCCTGGTCATCCGGCCGAGGCCGCTGCGTCCGGCCCTCCTGCGCACCTACCGGGACCACCGCATGGCCATGGCCGCTGCGGTGCTCGGTGCGGGGGTTGCCGGTGTGAGAGTGCAGGACGTCGAGACCACCGGCAAGACCTTCCCGGGCTTCCCGGCGATGTGGTCACAGTTGCTGGGCGCAGAACCGGCACCGGTATGAGCGGACGGTACGACCGATACGAGGACGAGCAGGTCCGAGTGCGACCCGGGCGGCGCAACTCCCGTCCCCGCACGAAGGACCGGCCGGCCCACGCCGATGCCGAGGTAGGGATGGTCATCGCGGTGGACCGGGGGCGCTACACCGTCCATCTCGACGGACGCTCGGTGGTGGCGATGCGGGCCCGCGAGGTGGGCCGTCGACGCATCGTGGTCGGCGACCGCGTCGCGATGGTGGGCGACACCAGCGGCGGCGCCGACTCGCTTGCTCGAATCGTGCGTGTGGGCGAGCGCACCACCGTGCTGCGTCGTAGCGCGGACGACAGCGACCGTGTCGAGCGGGTCATCGTCGCCGGTGCCAGCCAGCTGGCAATCGTGACCGCCTTGGCCGACCCGGAGCCACGGCCACGGATGATCGACCGCTGCCTGGTCGCGGCCTACGACGCAGGGCTGGAGCCGCTGCTCGTGTTGACCAAGGCCGACCTGGCCGACCCCGGTGACTTGATCGAGCAGTACGCCGACTTGTCGGTGGCCGCCGTGGTGCTGGCCGCGGGACCGGGCCGGGGCGATGACGACGTTGCCGGCCTCGCCGAGCCGGCTGGCCTGTCCGGTCTACGCGGCCGGCTCGCGGACGAGGTCACCGTGCTGGTGGGCCACTCCGGAGTGGGCAAGTCGACCCTGGTCAACGCGCTGGTCCCCTCGGCCGGGCGAGCCATCGGCGTGGTCAACGACGTCACCGGGCGGGGACGGCATACCTCGACGAGCGCGGTGGCCCTGCCCCTGGACGGGGGTGGATGGGTGGTCGACACCCCGGGAGTGCGCTCCTTCGGCCTGGGACACGTCGACCCCGCGACCTTCGTGCACCACTTCGCCGACCTCGCGCCGGGGGCGGAGGGCTGCCCGCGCGGCTGCAGCCACGACGAACCCGACTGCGCATTGGACCGCTTCGTCGAGTCAGGTCAGGCCGGGGCCAACGGCCGGGCGCGGCTGGACTCCCTGCGCCGCCTGCTGCGCAGCCGCTCCGGCGACTGAGCCGGACTGTCCTGCGCCAGAACCCCACCCGCCAGCGGCTACGGTGAGGCGCGTGGACAACTTCGCTGACGACCTGCGCCTGGCGCACGTCCTGGCCGACACGGTGGAGCGGTACACGATGCAGATGTTCCGCTCGGCCGACCTGGAGGTCACGGCCAAGGACGACGGTTCCCTGGTGACTCAGGCCGACCGGTTGACCGAGGAGGCGATCCGGTCGCAGCTGGCGCGGACCCGCCCCCGCGACGTCATCCAGGGTGAGGAGCTACCGACGACGGGGCACGGCGACCGACGGTGGATCATCGACCCCATCGACGGCACCAGCAACTACATCCGTGGCGTACCGATCTGGGCCTCGTTGATCGCCCTCGTCGTTCAGGGCGAGCCCGTGCTCGGCCTGGTCGCTGCGCCGGCTCTCCAGCGACGCTGGTGGGCGGCCACCGGGTCGGGAGCATGGACCGGGCGCAGCCTGAGCCAGGCGCGACAGATCTCGGTGTCGGACACCTCCCGGATGGAGCACGCCTCGCTCTCCCACGCCGCGCTGGACAAATGGTGGCGCCACGAGCAGCGATCCGGCTTCCTCGACCTGGCTCGCACCTGCTGGCGCACTCGCGGGTACGGCGACTTCTGGAGCCACTGTCTGGTGGCCGAGGGTGCTGTGGACATCGGGCTGGACCCCTGCCTCGCGGTCCACGACATGGCGGCTCTGGCACCGATCGTCACCGAGGCCGGGGGACGCTTCAGCGACCTGGGGGGCGTGGACGGCCCCTTCGGCGACGGGGCGTTGTCCAGCAACTCGCTGCTGCACGAGGCCGCCCTGGACGCTCTTCTCGGCCAGGGCTAGGGGGCGGGCACCAGCCGCACCGGGCCGAGCTGCTCCACGGCTCCCAGGTGCTTGGCGGCGTCACCGACCACGACCGTGGTCCATCCGGGGCCGTCAGCCACGTCGTCCCAGGCCGCAGCCGCCTTTGCCCGCGTCATGGTGCGCGACGTCTCGACCGTGCCGGTCACGAAGTCCGGGCCGAGCCCGTCCAGGGCCAGTCGCGCCACGTCGCTGGCGATGGCGTCAGCCGTGCTGTAGCGGCCCGGTGCGGTCTTGGCGACGAAGTCAGCCGCGTGCTGCACCTCCGCCTCGGTCAGGTCCTCGCCGCGTATGTCGACCACCTCGCGCAGGGTGGCCAGCGCCTGGGCCGTGGCATCGGCGCGCACCGACCCGGACACACTGCAGACGCCGCCCTCGCCGCGCGGCCGGAAGCCCGCGCGCATGCCGTAAGTGTAGCCGCGCTCCTCGCGCAGGACCGCGTCGATCCGGGACTGAGGTGACCCACCCAGCAGGAACGCCAGCACCTGGTAGGCACCCCACCCGTGGACGGTGCGACGACCGGGGCCCGGCCTGCCCAGGTGAAGATGGCTCTGCGCCGAGCCGGGCCGGTCCACGAACACGGTGACGGCCGCGTCGTCACGACGTCGTCCCATGACCGGCGGCCGGCCGCGGTGCCCGGAGCGCCCATCCGGTTCGCCGGTCACGCTGGTCCATCCGGCCAGTCCGTCGGTGACCATCGACACCGGGTCGGCGTCGAGACCGGACAGGTCGCCGGCGAGCACCAGCACAGCATCCCGGGGCATCATCACGTCGCTGTAGAAGCGCCGCACGTCCTCGCCGGTGATCCGAGCCACGGTCTCCGGCTCACCCCCGGCCCGGCGGCCGGCACGGTCCCCTGGTCGGTAGTAGGCCCGGGCGAACTCGACCGCGGCGCGCCCCGCGGCGTCGGCGCGGGCCTGGTCGATCTGGCTGAGACGGGCTCGTTTCAGCCGAGCCACCTCAGGGTCGGGGAAGATCGCCTCGGTGAGGCACTGGGACAGCACCTCGACGGCGGGCCTGAAGTGGGAGGCGGTGACCTCCATCTCGATGACCAGACCCTGCTCTGCGATCCCGGCACCCAGGGCGATGCCGTGACGTTCGATGAGCTCGGCGAACTCTTGGGCGCTGTGGCGACTCGTGCCTTCGTCCAACCCGCGGGTCACCATCCACGCCACCCCCTCGAGGTCCCGTGGTTCGGCCGAGAGAGCGACCGGCAGCCCCAGGCGCAGGGACAGCACGTGCTGGCCGGGCAGGTCGAGGGTCACCAGCTGGACGCCACCGGGAAGCCGGTGCCGATGCGCAGCGGGGAAGGTCCACGGCTGCGCCGGCCGGACGGCGGGTCGGGGCGGTCCCCCAGTCGGGGCGCTCATCGCTGCCTCCCGTTGCTCTCCGGCGCTCACGCGGTGGCACCCGATCGACGGTAGGCCAGCACGGCCCGTGACTCGGGGCACAGGTAGCGCCGAGCCACCTCGGTGACGTGGTCGGGGGTGACCGCGCGGATGTCGTCGAGGTAGGTGTTCAGGTAGTCGGGGTCGTGGTGGGTGAGCATGGCCCGCCCGATGATGTCGGCGCGCTGCTCCAGAGACGCCAGGGACTCCAGCCAGGAGCGCTCCGCGCCTGCGGCCGTGGCGGCGAGCAGCTCCTCGCGCGGAGGCTGGTCACCCAGAGCGGCCAGCTCGGTGCACAACGACTCCTCGACCGCCTCCACGCTCGCTGAGCCCTCGACGTCGATCACGATGTAGGCCAGCGAGGTTCCGTCGACCAAGCCCAGCGCTGCGGCGCCGCAGTCGATGGCGATCTGCTGCTCACGCACCAGCGAGCGGTGCAGGGCCGAGGACGCCATCCCCCCGAGCAGGTCCAGCGCCATGGCGCAGGCCACGAAGTGGGGGGAGGTGATCTCGGGCAGCCGGAAGCACGCGTACACGCGATCGGTGGGCACCTGCCCGGGCATGGACCGCCGACTCGGTTCGGGCAACGGCGGCACGGGGGCCGTCACGGACCGGTCCGACAGGAGCCCGTCTCCTCCGGGAGCCTCTGCCCCGAAGTAGCGCTGGGCCCACTGCATCCCCTCGTCGACGCTGAGGTCGCCCACCATGGTCAGCACGGTGCGGGAGGGGCCGTAGTGGCGCCGGTAGAAGCCGCGGACCGTGTCCAACGAGGCTGCGTGGAGGTCCTCCATCGAGCCGATCGGGGTGTGCCGGTAAGGATGGCCGTCAGGGAAGACGGCCTCGCACATCGCGACCAGGGCGTCACCGTAGGGCTGGTTGTCGTACCGCTGACGCTTCTCCTCCACGACCACGTCGCGCTGGTTGTCGACGTTCGCTTTGGTCACCGCGGGCAGCAGACGGGTATGCCGATCCGCCTCGAACCAGAGGGCGAGCTCCGCGGCGCCTCGAGGCACCGAGTCGAAGTAGCAGGTCCGGTCGAACGACGTCGTGGCGTTGCACCTCCCCCCGTGGCTCATCAGCACGGAGAAATGCTCCCCCTCGTCGACGTGCGCTGACCCCTCGAACATGAGGTGCTCGAAGAGGTGGGCCAAGCCGGTCTGCCCGGGCTCCTCATGCCGTGAGCCGACGGCCACCCCGACGTTGACACTCACCTCGGGAACGAGGTGGTCCTCACTGATGACCACGGTCAAGCCGTTCTCGAGGGTGTGGCTGACCACGGGATAGGGGTCGGGCACGCGCTACCCCTGCTCGGTGGGCTGGTCCGTGCCACCGGTGGACCGGGTGCGCTTGGCCGCTCCCATCGGACGCATGATGCGTCCCATCACCTCGGGCAGCTGCCGGTCGATCTGCTCCATCGCCAACCGACCGAAGACCTGCTGCTCGGTGATGGTGCGTTGCGCCCGGTCCCGCCCGACGAAGGTCACCGCCCAGTGCAGCAGGGTGCTCACCTGGGACTTGAACCCGATGATGTAGAAGAGGTGCACGACCAGCCACATGGTCCACGCCGCAAAGCCGGTGACCCGGACCGGACCGACCTCGGCGATGGCCCTGAACCGCGCGATCGTCGCCATGTTCCCTTTGTCGAAGTACTCGAAGCGCCGGCTCTCGGGCTCCCCCGCCACCGCACGGGCGATCTGCGCGGCCGCATGCCGCGAGGACTGAATGGCCCCTTGGGCCACCCCGGGCACCTCATCCAGGGCCACCATGTCGCCGACCGCGAACACCTCGGGGTGGCCGGGAAGGGTGAGATCCTCGTTGACCGGCAACCTGCCGTCGCGCTCAACCTCGAGGCCGACCTGGTGGGCCAGCACCGAGGCCAGGGGGCTGGCCGTGACTCCCGCTGCCCAGACCTTGGCCACCGCCTCGATCCGGTGGGAGTCACCGGCCGTGTCGCGGTAGCTCAGGCCGAGCTCGTCGACGTCGTCGACCATGGCGCCGAGCCGGACCTCTACGCCCATCTCCTCCAGCTCCGCCTGGGCCTTGGCCTGGAGGGAGGGGTGGAAGGAGCCCAGGACGCAGTCACCGCCGTCGACCAGGACGATCCTGGCGTCCTCGGGGGCGATGTGGCGGAACTCGCGTTCCAAGGTCCGCTTCGAGAGCTCGACGAGCTGCCCGGCCATCTCGACGCCCGTGGGCCCGGCGCCGACGACGACGAAGGTCATCAGGCGGGCCGCGTCCTCGTCCTCCCCGCGCGCCGCAGAGATCTCGGCGAGCTCGAAGGCCCCGTAGATCCTTCCTCGCAGCTCGAGAGCGTCGTCGATGTTCTTCATCCCCGGGGCGTCGCGCGCGAAGTGGTCGTTGCCGAAGAACGACGTCACGGACCCGGCGGCCACGATGAGGTAGTCGTAGTCGTAGTCGTACTGCAGGCCCAGGGTCGAGACCGAGACCGTGTGGGCCTCGACGTCGATGTCGGTGACGTTGCCCAGCACCACCTCGGCGTTCTTCTGTTTGGCCAGCACCTCGCGGGTCGACGGAGCGATCTCGCCGGGGGAGAGGATCCCGGAGGCCACCTGGTACAGCAAGGGTTGGAACAGGTGATGGCTGGTCTTGGCGATCACCGTGACCTCGACCGGCTGCGAGGCCAGCGCCTGGGCGGCGAACAACCCCCCGAAGCCCGATCCGATGATGATCACCCGCGGGCGCGTGGCCGGTTGCACTCCCATGGCGACCACCCTACGGACCCGCCCGCCGGGACGCTCGGGGGGCCGGTCCCCCGCGGCCTCGATGTCGGCCTCATGTGAGACTGGCAGCGGGGACGGTCGGCGAGCTCTTCTCGGCTGGTGACGCAGTAACGAACGGGGCGGTCATGGGGGCAGTTTCGAAGGCGGTGGGCGTGGGAGCCTCCGTCGTCGGAGCCCGACGGGCCGGGGGCGCACTGCTGCTCGCGGCCTCGGTCTCGCTCGGGGGGGTGATCACGGTTCAACCTGACGACGAGCACGGAGGGCCCGATGACGACGCGGGCCCCTCCGTCATCGTGTCTGCGCACGCCAAAGGTCGCGCGGCCGAGGCGACCGGGACAAGCAGTGCGCACACGTGGACCCCACGACCGGGCTCAGCGAGCTCGCCGGGCGGCTCGGTCGGGTCCGGTCAGGACCAGTCGGGCTCGACCCAGACAGGGTGCGACTGCGAGCCGGCTCCGATTCCCCGCGTCGAGCGGGTGGCCGGCACGGACCGGTACGCCACGGCCGCAGCGCTGGTGCCGGAGTTCCGCAACGAGGTCAGCACCGTCTACGTCGTCAACGGCGGCGCTTTCGCCGATGCGGCATCCGCAGCATCCGCAGCGGCAGCCGGTGTCGTGCCTGACGTCTCGCGCGGTCGTGCCTGGGCACCGGCCCCGATGGTCCTGACCCGCAGGGACTCGCTACCTGCCGCCACTCGGGCCGCCCTGCGGGGCCTGTCGCTGGAGCGGATCGTCATCGTGGGGGGACCCGGCGTGGTCAGTGACGCCGTGCGCGAGGATCTCAAGAGTTACGCCGACCCCGTGATCAGAGTCGGTGGGCGAAGCCGGTATGCAGTCTCCGCCACGCTGGCTGAGCGCTTCCCCAGGGACACTGACACCGTCTATGTCGCCAGTGGCGAGGACCATGCGCTCGCGGACGCGCTGGCCGGCGGAGCACTGGCCGGTCAGCAGGGGGCACCCGTGCTCCTCACCCGCCCGGATCGCCTCGACCCGGTCACCCGGCACGCTCTACAGACGCTGAGCCCGTCGCGTACGGTCGTACTCGGAGGCCCGAACGCGGTCTCTCCTGCGGTATACGCCGAGATCGGGGCAGACGCGCGGTTCTACGGCGACAGCCGCTACAGCACAGCGGTCGCGATCGCCGGTCAGCTCTCCGCCGAGCAGTCCGGAGCCTTTCTCGCCTCGGGTCAGGCCTTCCCGGACGCCCTCACCGGAGCGGCGCTGGCCGGTTCGCTGCGGCAACCGCTGCTGCTGGCCCGGTCTTCGCGGATCCCGGACCCGGTCATGCACGAGCTCGCTCGACTGTCCCCGGCCCAGCTCACCCTCCTCGGTGGAACGGCGTCGCTGAGTGCCGGCGTCGAGGACCAGGCCAACGCCAGCTACCCCGCCTGGACGCGATAAGCATCATGACGGTGGGAACGAGTGCTACTGACGGCCGGTCCGCTCACGGTGGGCGCACCCGGGCCAGCAGCAGGGGCGGCGCTTGCCCTCCCGCAGCTCCTCCCCGGTGCGCCGGATCCGGCGCTGACGGGTGGGGGCCTGCTTGGCTGACGTGACCCAGCAGATGAACTCGTTGCGGGCCAGCGGAGTGATGTCGTTCCACAAGGCTGCCAGCTCATCGTCGTCGGCCAACGCCTTTCGGAGGTCACCGGGCAGCTCGTGCAGGGGTCCGGTGGCGATCAACGGCTGAGCCATCCTCCGAGGCTAGCGCAGGTTCGCCGGCGCACAGCGTGCCCGGCTCTCACTGCGGCCGGATGCCGGGCTCAGTCGACCGGGGCCTCACCGCCCCGGTTGATGCGCGCGGCTTGGGTAGTCAGGTGATGGCACTCGGCGGTGCTTGTCGCCTTGGCAGCGGCCTCGGCGTACAGACGAGCGGCGCGTTCGAGGTCACCGCACTTCTCGTGCAGATGCGCCGCCACGGCCGCGTGACGGGGCACCTCCACGTCGACTTCGGCCAGCGCGTCCAGGCCTGCCCGTGCACCGTCGGCCTCGCCCACCGCCACAGCACGGTTGAGCCGAACCACGGGGTTGTCGCCGAGCCGCAGCAGCTCGTCGTACCACTCGACGATCTGCACCCAGTCGGTCTCCTCGACCTCTCGGGCGTCGGCGTGCAGAGCGGCAATGGCTGCTTGTGCCTGGTACTCACCCAGATGGTGCCGGCTGAGGGCCGACTGCAGGATCTCGACTCCCTCAGCGATCAGCCGCGTGTCCCAGCGGGTACGGTCCTGATCGACCAGCGCGATCAGTCGACCGTCCTCGGTGGTACGGGCGGCACGGCGTGCGTGGTGCAGGAGCATCAGGGCGAGCAGTCCATGCGCCTCTGGCTCGTCGGTCAGAGCGGCGAGCTGGCGGGTCAGCCGGATCGCCTCGGCCGCAAGGTCCACGTCGCCGCCGTAGCCCTCGTTGAAGACCAGATACAGCACTCTCATCACCGTGTCGAGATCACCCGGAGTGTCCAACCGGACGTCCGCGACAGACCGCTTGGCCCGGCTGATCCGCTGTGCCATGGTTGCCTCCGGGACCAGGTATGCCGCTGCGACCTGACGCGTGGTGAGTCCCCCGACCGCACGGAGGGTGAGCGCCACCGCTGAGGCGGGGGTCAGACGTGGGTGCGCGCACAGGAAGTAGAGGCTCAAAGTGTCGTCGCGCTGCGCGGCCGCACCAGGGGCCGCCGCCGCCGCCTCGATGCGCGCCTCCCGGGTCCGCCGTGAGGACTCGGAGCGAACGGCATCGATGTACCGGCGCCACGCGACGCTGATCATCCACGCCTTCCGGTCCCGGGCAGGGTCGTCCGGCCAGGTGGAAAGCGCGGTGACCAGCGCCTCCTGGACAGCGTCCTCGGCCGCCGCGAAGTCTGCTCCACGCCGGACGAGGACGCCGATCACCTCGGGCACCAGGCGCCGTAGAGTGGCGTCGTCGAAGGTGCCGGTCACTCCGTGACCGTCGGAGGATCGCTCAGGAATGGGCGCACCTCGAGCCACTCGTGAATCGGCTCCCCCTGCGCCCCGGGGGCCGCCGATAGCTCGGCCGCCAGCGCGACCGCGCGGTCCTGGCCCTCGACGTCGATGACCATCCAGCCGGCGATCAGGTCCTTGGTCTCGGCGAAGGGGCCGTCCGTGACAGGTGGTTGTCCCTCGCCGCCGTACCGCACCCACAGGCCTTCGGGAGCGAGCGCCTGCCCGTCGACGAACTCGCCCGTCCCCTCCAGTCGCGTCGCGAAGTCGTGCATGAAGCCGAGGTGGGCCTCGACCTCATGCGGTGCCCACTGGGCCATCGGGATGTCCTGCTCCGCGCGGTCATCAGGCTTGGCTGTGGATCGGTAGTGCTTCAGCAGCAGGTACTTGGTCATCTCGGTCATCTCCTTGGTATTGGCGGCCCGTTGCGGCCACGTCCGCCACAGGGTCGGAGCCGTCCGACGGTTCTCGACATGGTGGGCGGGAACTTATGCCCCTTGGTCGCCGACCCAGCGGCGCCCTGCTGTCCCGGGAGACCTGGAAGTGGACTACCGCTTACCGCTCCCCCGGGACCTCGTGCTGCACCCCGATCTCGGCCAGCGCCAGCGCCGCGTCGTACCCTGCTGGCAGCGGGACCAGCGGGGGCCTCACGGTGCCCATGAAACCGCGGTGTCGGGCCTGGCTCAGGGCCTTCAGGACGCCCGGCGAGGCGTACTCCTTGGTCAGCGCCCGAACCTTGCGAAGGTGAGCGGAGAGTTCCTCGGCCCGTGCGTGGTCCCCGCTGCGGACGCAGGAGTAGAGCTCGCGGACCTGCTCGGGAACGATGTTGCCCAGCGCGGAGATGACTGCGGTCGAGCCGGGTAGGCGCCCCGGGTAGTCGTCCTCGGTCCCCAGCATCACCCCCATCCCGGCAGCGTTCACGGCGTCGGAGTAGGCCTTCTGGCCACCGGAGTCCTTGACCCCCCACACCGGCAGCGAGGTGACAAGCTCGGCCGGAACGGGCACGGCGTACGTGGGGATGTGGTAGATGACCACGGGGTGTCGGCTCTCCTCGATGACCACCTCGTAGAAGGCCCGCAGGCCGGCTTCGTCGGCAGGCTTGAAGTAGTAGGGGGGCAGCACCAAGACGGCCGAGACGTCGAGACCGTTCAGGTGCCTCAGCATGGTGAGGGTGTCCGGCAGGTTTCCCTCGGCGGCCGTCGGAAGCATCTGCAGCGGAAGCTCCTCCGCGATGAGTGCGTCCAGCACGACCTGCTTCTCCCCGGTGGCGATCGACGGTCCCTCCCCGTTCGTGCCGAAGGGAACAATCCCGTCAACCCCCATGCTGGCCAACCACCGCACGTGGTCGAGGTATCCCTCGACGTCGATGGCGTAGTCCGGTCCAGCGGCGAATGGGGTGACGTTGGCGACGAAGACGCCTTCGAGCATTGCTATCTCCCGAGGTCGGTGCGGTTGTTGAGGAAGTCGTCGAGCTCACGGCGGCTGGGTAGGCCTTCGTAGTCTCCGTGCTCGCGCACACAGAACGCGCCGAGGGCATTGCCTGTGCGCAGGCGGTCCTGGACGGAGCAGCCCCCGAGGTGGGCGAAGAGGAAGCCCGCGGCGAACGCGTCACCGGCACCGATCGGGTCGACCTGCGTCACCGCAAAGGCGGGTGACTCGGTGAAGGAACCGTCGCTCCAGGAGGCGGCGCCCACGCTGCCTCGCTTGAGGACGACCTCGGACGGGCCTTGTTCGGCCAACTGCCTGGCCATGGCCTCGTCGTCGTCCCACGCCCACAGCACCTGGCCTTCCTCGGTGCCGACGAACAACAGATCGACCGAGGGCAGTACTGACTCGGTGAAGGTGCGCGCCGACTGCGCGTCCCACAACCGCGACCTGTAGTTGACGTCGTAGCTGATGCTGAGACCGGCCTGCCGCGCCTCCGCGGCGACCCAGCCGACGAACTCCGCGCACTCCGCGGACAGGGCTGGGGTAATGCCGGTCAGATGCAGCCAGGTCGCGTCCTGCAGGTCTTGGCGGTCGATGGCGCCTGGCGCCAACGTGGACGCTGCGGAACCCTGGCGATAGTAGGTGCCTCGCACGGTGCTGCCCACCTGCTCCCGCAGGTACATTCCAGTGGAACGACCACCTACCCGGCGCACCGCAGCGGTGTCCACGCCCTCGGCACGAACCCGGTCCAGCACGGTCTGACCGACCTCGTCGTCGCCCAGCAGGCTGATCCACCGGGTCGGCACCCCGAGCCGGGCCAACCCGATAGCTACGTTGGACTCCGCACCGCCGATGCCGACGTCCAGCGACCGCGCGTGCCGCAGCCGTCCCGCCGGTGAGACAACACCCAAGAGCATCGTCTCACCGGCGGTGATGACAGCCGGTGAGCTCACAGAGCGGAGTTCGGCAGCCACATGACGATGCCCGGCACGAGAATCACGAGCGCCAACACCGCGGCGAGGGCAAGGTAGAACGGCCACATGTTCCGCAGCAGCTCCTCCATAGAGACCTTGCCCACGGCGCAGCCGACGTACAGGCAGGTGCCGACCGGCGGGGTGATCAGGCCCACGCCCAGCACGATAGCCATCAGGACACCGAAGTAGACCGTGGGCACACCTACCGCGACCACGACAGGCGTCAGGATCGGCGCCAGGATGATCATGGCGGGGGTCAGATCCATCACGACGCCCACCCCGATCAGCACCACGCTGACCAGTGCCAGCACCACGTACGGGTTCGTTGAGAAGGCCGAAGTCGCATCAACGATCTGCTGCGGCACCTGTGCGGTCGTCAGCAGGAAGGCGACCGTGGTGGCAATCGCTAGGAGGAACAACACCATGCCGGTGAGCCGCCCGGTGCGGATGAGGATCGGCCACAGGTCGGTGAACTTCAGCTCCCGGTAGACGAAGAGCGAAACGATGAGCGCATACGCCACCGCGGCCACGGCGGCCTCGGTCGCCGTGAAAACCCCTGAGAGGATCCCTCCGACGATCAGGATCGGCAGGGCCAGCCCGAGGCTCGCGCTCTTGAAGGTGCTCCCGAGGTTGCCCAGGTCGAACGGCACACGGGCACCACCTGGCAAACGGCGGGCCGTGAGGAACGTGGTGAACATGAGAACCAGCCCGATCAAGATCCCGGGCACGATGCCGGCGACGAAGAGCTGGCTGATCGAGGTGTTGGTGACGATCCCGAAAAGGATCAGCGGGATGGACGGCGGAACGATGATGCCGATGACCGAAGAGGACACAGTGATCGCCGTGGCGTGACCGCCGGTGTATCCCTGCTCCTTCATCGGGCCGATCATGATTCCCCCGATGGCGGAGGTATCGGCAACCGCGGACCCGGAGATCCCGCCGAAGAACATCGAGGCGGCGACGTTGACCTGTCCCAGCCCGCCGGTGATGAACCCGACAAGTGCCTGCGCGAACGCGATCAGCCGCCGGGCGAGCCCACCGGTACTCATGATCTCGCCGACCAGGATGAAGAACGGGATGGCCAGCAGCGGGAAGTTGTTGACCCCGCGGATGCCTGCCTGCGCCAGGATCACCAGACTCGTGTCCATGACGAAGATCATCGCGATGGCGGCCAGACCGAGACCGAAGGAGATCGGCACCCCGATGAGGATGCAGGCGAAGAGCACGCCCATGAACACCCAAGTTTCCATGTCTATGCCGCCGTTCGATCGGGGGAGGACCGCAGCGCGACGGCGATGCGGTAGAAGGTAACCACGCCCATCAGCCCAGCACTGATCGGCACCGCGACGTTGACCCACTGCAGCGGCACCCCGAGCAGCGGCGACGTCCCGGGGTTGATCGACATCACCTGTCTCGAGCTGATTAGCAGGGCGGCCACCACGACCAGAATGATCAGCTCCTTCAGCACCTCGACCCAGCGTTGCAGCGACGGCGAAAGCCGCTCGACGAACAGGGTGACGGCGATGTGCTCGTTGTGCAGGTGGGCGAGCGCGGCGCCGAGGAAGATCACCCAGATGAAGAGGAACCGGGAGAGCTCGGCTGACCCGGGCATCGAGGTGTTCAGCACGAACCGGCCGAACACGTTCGTCCCCACCGCGGCGATCAGCATCACGAGCAAGATCACCATCACGGTCTTGACGACCGTGTCTATGACCCGGAAGAAGGGCGGCAGGTCTCCGTACCAGTCGTTGTCATCCTCCTCCCCGGCCGCCTGCTGCGGATCGAAGTCCTGACCGGGACGGTCCTGCTCGTCAGCGCCCGAATGTTTGTGCGCCACTGTGTGCCTCCTTTGCCGTGTCGGTGAACGAGCTCTGATGGGGGTGGCTTGCGCGAGCCACCCCCATCAGGCCCGCCTAGTTCTGGGTCTGTTCCTGGGCCCGGTCAACCAGGTCGGCGCCGATCTCCTCCCGATACTGCTCGTACACGGGCTGGACGGCCTCCTGGAACGCGGCGCGCTCATCGTCGCTCAGCTCGGTGATCTCCATGCCCTGGTTGGCGAGCTCGTCGACGGCATAGTCAGAGAACTCGCGCGAGATGACGCGCTGATACTCACCGGCTTGGACGGCTGCTTCCTTGATCAGCTTCTGGTCTGCCCCGGACAGGCCGTTGTAGTACTTCTCGCCGATCAGGATCATGAACGGGGTGTAAACGTGGCGCGTCTCCGAAGCGTGGTTCTGCACCTCGTAGAACCTGGAGGTCAGAATGGTGGACCAGGGGTTCTCCTGCCCGTCGACCACGCCCTGCTCGAGGGCGCTGAACACCTCACCGAAGGCCATCGACGTCGGGTTGGCGCCGAGGGTCTCCCAGATCGACACCTGGATCGGGTTCTCCATCACCCGCAGCCCTAGGCCCTTCACGTCTTCGGGCGTGCTGACCGCCCGCCGACTGTTGGTCAACTGCCGGTAGCCGTTCTCGGCCCAGGCCAACCCGACAATCCCGGACCCCTCGAACGATGACAGCATCTCGGTGCCGATCTCGCCGTCCAGCAGCTCGTCCGCGTCCTCGGGGGTCGGGAACAGGAAGGGCAGGTCGAACAGCTTCAGCTCAGGCACGAACGACGTGGCCGGGGATGTCGACGGGTAGGTCATCTCCAAGCTGCCGCTCTGCAGCGCGTTCATCATCTGCAGGTCGTCGCCAACCTGGCTGTTCGGGAAGAGGTTGACCTCAATGCGCCCGTCACTGCGTTCGTCGAGGATCTCCCCGAAGTAGTCCACCGACAGCGCCTGCGCGGAGTCCTCGGCCAGTCCGATGCCGAACCTGATCTTGTATGAGTCTCCGTCGGAGACGACGTCGCCCTCGATGGCCGGCGGGTCGGAGAGCTCGGGCCCGTCGCTACTGCCGCCGCCCTCGCTCCCGCCGCCCCCACCTCCCTCGTCCTCGCTGAAACCACCACCACAGGCAGTCAGTGTGATCATCCCGGCCAGCACCAGACTGGTCGGAATGAAGCGTCGTGTCGGTGTCAATCGCATGGTTTTCTCCTCAGTTTGGCGTTACGTGGCTGTGGTCGGTTGGTATACGGTCCGTAGCGCGAAGGGGCGTCGGAGGCCCGCGAGGGGTCGGTTGACGGCTGCGGCGAAGGTGTTCATAGGCGGTCACGAGGACGATCAGGAGCAGTGCGCCGCCCCACAGCGGCTCCAGGACCGAGAGGAAGGGCGCCGCCGCCCCCAAGACGTGCAGGGCAGCGACGTCCGGACGGTGGGTTGAGACGCCGCCGCCGTTGGTCCCGGCGTACCAACGGGTGGTGGAGACGGGCAACGGCAGCGAGGCCGCGGCATTCGTACCGGCCAGCCGGAGATTGACGCGAAGCGGCTCGATGCGGGTGGCGAGGGCGTAGACGTGGGTGTTGGTGAGCCGCCCCTGCACCGCGGTCCAGGTAGTCCCGTCGTCGTTGCTGCGCTGGATTCCGGCATTGCCATTGCCATCGGCGAGCCCGGTACCGCCGACAAGAAGCTCGCCGTCGGTCGCGGGATCGATCGCGACGGCCCGGACCGACGTGTAGCCAAGCCCTGTGGAACGGGGGGTCCAACTCGAGCCCTCGTCCGTGGAGCGGAGCAGGAGCGGCTCGCCGCGCGTTCCGGCCCAGAGTGGGCCGTCGTCAGACCACTGCCCGAGTGCGACGACCGAGACAGCCGGGACGATGATTTCGACGACCCCCGACGGTCTGAGAAGCGCCAACCCTTGCGGATGCGCGAATACCAGCCCCCGTGGGGCGCGCAGGACCGCACCGACGGCGGTCCCCGGCTGGTCGATGGCAGGCCACGCGCGCTGCCAGCTGCCATCCGACGTCATGCGGTGCACACCGCTATCCGTCCCGGCCACGGCGGTCCCCTGCCCGACGTCGAGGTCCATGACCGCTTCGCCGGCGAAGGCAAGGGTCTTGACGCTGCCCCCGTCGACTACCACGAGACCGTCGTCGGTTCCCGCCCACAACTCACCGTCGGCCTGCGCTGCGACGGTGTGCACCGGGCCGTCGACCTTGTCAAGGTGCTGTGAGCTGCCGTCCCCGCGCACCCGGAAGAGCCCGCGACGAGTCCCCACCACCACCGCGTCCCCGTCGTTGTCCATGGCCAGAACGACCTCCCCTGCAAGGGGCCCGTCGATCCAGCTGCCGAGGTCGGTCGGCGGTTCCACCCGGGTGACAGCGAGCACGGTGAACCCGAGGATGCCGACTGCGGGCAGGATCATGGACCTCATGCGGCGATCACGGTCACGTGGTCGACCCACTTCAGGCACCGTTCCCCGATGACGTCCGGCGCCATGATGCGGGCCGGGAACCCGTGCTCGGAGGTGAGGTCGACACCGTCGACCTCCCAGACCACCATGGTGCGCGGGTCTTCGCACTGGCTGCGCAACAGTGCCACCTGGTATCCGGTGGTGCTGTGAACCACGACGCTGACAAGGTCTGCGGAGGCCCCCGCTTCTTGGAGGAAGTAGGACAGCGGCACCCCACCCCAGGTGCGGGTAGCCGACCAGCCCAGCACACAGTCAAGGCTGTACGTGTGGCGCTCCACGGGTCCGGCGCGCAGATCGGCCAGTGACACCACGAGCCTCCGTTGCACCTGCCCATCCACACGCATCCGCCACTCGGCGGGGTCGGGCTGGTCGGCCCCACCCGAGGTGAGGGTGACGGGGAAGTCGTTGGGTCCCCGCTGGCTCAGTGCACTGGCACTCCCCTCCGCCACGCGGACGGTGCCCCACGTGACCAAGCCCAACGCACCGGCGGTGATGATGTGCCGGCGACCGGCCGTGAGGCCGGACTGGTCCGCAGATGCCACCGTGGTCCGGACGGTCGCCCGGGCGCGGCGAAGGAAGCGCCATACGTGGTAGCTGACGACCGGCGTGCCGACCAACGCAGACCACAAGTGAACGGTCTTCAGCAGTCCCCCGGAGATCGCCGTTCCATTGAGGTACATGGCGACCCCACTGGCGTACTGGGCAAGGATCACCAGGATCAGTGCCGCTGTCATCAAGTTTGTCAGCCGTCTGTGGCTAGCAGCTGGCCGTGGCGCCCGATTCCGATGGCGCCACGCAGCTACCCCAGAGGAGATCTTGGCCAGCAGCACCGGCAAGCCGAGCAACCCGACATACGAGTGGACTGAGATGAGCACGATGGAGGCCCCGTCACCGATGGTGAGCTGCCACCAGATGACCGACCCGCTGACCACCCCGAGCACGAGAAAGACCAGAAGCAAGAGCCCCACCGGTGCATTCAGGGAGCGAAGTCGCGGCGCCACGCCGGAAGAACGCGGCGGCGGACCGGGCTGCGGGCGCATCAGCGATACCTTCCGTGGAGACGCACCGTCGCGCCTGCTGAGTTCGTTCGACGTCTCCTTGTCTAGTGCCCTTGACTCCTCCTCGCAACGTGAGCCACCCGTGAATCCCGGGTGTGACAGGGGCAAGGCGACCCTGTCAGAGGCGAAGTTCCCAGGAGTGGCAGACCGGATGTGGCGCAATGGCCCAGAGCAGCAGTCTGACGCTGAGGGCGGGTATGGCGGCCGCCGTGGCGAGGCGATCCTTCAGTGCCGTCGCCGCCCGGTCCTACAAGGCGCTCTCGACGACGTTGCGTCGTGGGTCGTCTGAACAGTTCCGCTGTGAGCAACATCGGAGCCAAGGAAGGTCGTGGACGCGGCTGCCCGCGCGACGCGCGGAGCGTTACAGCACACATGTCATGCCTCCGTCGACGTAGAGAATCTGGCCGGTGACGAAGTCGCTTCCCGCGCTGCTGAAGAATCGCAGCGCGCCTACGAGATCTTCGACATCGCCCCAGCGCCCGGCCGGTGTGTGGCCCTCCACCCAGGACGTAAAGGCCTCGTCCTGCACGAGAGGTGCAGTGAGCTCGGTCCTGAAATACCCGGGCGCGATGGCGTTGACCTGGATCCCAGCCGGCCCCAGATCGGCGCACATTCCCTTCGTCAGCTGCGCGAGAGCACCCTTGGTCGCTGAGTAGGGAGCGATGCCGGGCCGGACGAGCATCGATTGGACCGAGCAGATGTTGACGATCTTCCCGCAGCCCCGTGGAGTCATGCGCCGGGCGACCTCGCGGCCAACGAGGAATGCGCTCGTGAGGTTGGTGGCGAGGAGCGCGTGCCACACGTCCTCGGGAAAATCGACGAACGGCGCGCGATGTTGCATCCCGGTGTTGTTCACGAGGATGTCGATCGGCCCAACATCAGACTCGATGACGTCGATTCCCCGTGCGACCTCGGCGGCGTCAGTGCCATCGAACGGAACGGCATGGATGCTCGCGTTCGCGTGGGCGGCGACGAGCTCGTCCCGCGTCGCGGCGAGCTGATCTTGTCCTCGAGCGTTCAGGACAACAACGGCACCGGCGTCGAGGAGCCCCGTCGCCAGAGCCTTGCCTATGCCGCGGCTCGATCCGGTGACGAGCGCAACGCGCCCGGTGACGTCGAACAGATCCAACATAGACGCTTCTCCAGGTAGTCACGGCGTTCGAGGTCAGCAACGAGCCTGACGGTCGGTCTACGCGCATGACCGTCCCGGCCCCTCCGATCGCTTCCTGGCCAACGTACTCCGTGGGCGATCATCTGGACGGTTTCCTGCTGGAGGTGAATGCTACACAGGCCGGCATTCTCCGGCCTGCAACCGATCTCGTTGAGCACACCACCGACCCGGCGGCATCAGTACCCTGACGCGACCGTGCTGTATGTTGAAACATCGTTCGCCCCACCGGGACTACGGAGAAGCTGTCCACAGGCGTACCCACCACCTGCGTGCTGTCGTCTCGAGCAGTCCTCCAGAGTTGGATACGCTCGTCGACTGTGTGAGGCAGGCGGACTAGCACCCCGGTGGACCGACAGCGTGTCGACGTGTTCCACGATCTGCGTATAGCTACGGAGGCGGCACCATGACCCCCCCTTCTCAGGACTCCTCAAAGGCTGTCGTGGCGGTGACCGACACGGCCGTCAACGACGACAGCATGGAGCGTGATCTCGCAGATAGCGAGGGAGCCAGCTACCGACGCTGGGACGGCGCTAGCGATCTAGCTCAGGTGGTCAAGGGCGCAAACGTCGTCTTCAATGCAGTTGCCCCGCTGGGTCCGGACCTCTTGCCGCAGCTCGCGGAGGGGGCGGTGGTCATCCGGTACGGGGTCGGTGTGGACAACGTCGACCTCACCTCCGCGGCGGACGCTGGCGTGCGCGTGTGCAACGTCCCGGACTACGGAGCCAACGTCGTCGCCGACCACGCCGCAATGTTTGCGCTCATGTTGGTGCGCCGGGTTCACGAATTCGACGCCGCCTTGCACAGTGGGGCCAGCCCCGGGCCGGATGCTTTCGGATTGATCCCCAGCATGGAGGGGCGCACGGTTGGACTAGTCGGCGCCGGAAGGATCGCCCAGATGACCGCGCACCGCCTCCAGGCATTCGGGTGCCGCACCATCGCCTACGACCCCTACGCGGAAACCGCCGCACTCGCCGAGCAACAGATCGAGCTCGTGGGATGGAAGGAGTTCCTGAATCGCGCCCATATCGTCTCTTTGCACCTGCCGCTCACTGATGACACCCGGAACCTCTTTGACGACACAGCTTTCGCGGAGCTCCAGGAAGGTAGCTTTCTCATCAATACTGCGCGGGGAGGTTTGGTTGACCAAGATGCGCTGGGCCGGGCTCTGGACTCGGGACAACTGGCTGGTGCGGCACTCGATGTGACCACCCCCGAGCCGTTGCCCGTCGATGATCCACTGCGGTCCCGGCCCTCGGTGATCCTCACTCCACACGTGGCGTTCTACTCCACCGAGTCGATGGCAAGGCTGCAGTCGCTGGCTGTCGAAGAGGGGCGTCGAGCGCTACGGGGACAAACCCTGCGCTGTCCGGTGGCCCTTCCTGAAAAAGCTGCCGAGATCGGATGAGGATGTGCGCGATGAGTGCCACTTCGCCTTGCCGCATCACCCATACCGACAACACCATGAGCTTCTCGTGGGTGGGCGCCGTCTCGATTGCTGGAGCCAGGCCACCGACGAAGCCGTGGCCACGGTGATACCGCCCCCGATATCGAAGGAGCACGGGTATGCCGTCCCTCAGCGCTCAAGACCAAGCCAAGAAGGCGGTCGGTGCAGCCGCCGTCGAACGCTACGTAGAACCGGGGATGCTTGTCGGCCTCGGCTCTGGTACGACCAGTCGTTGGTTCGTTCGAGCCCTCGGCGCGGCAGTGGCCGACGGGCTCACGGTCCGCGGTGTGCCCACATCAAGCACGACCACCAACCTCGCCACATCCCTCGGGATTCCCCTGGCCGGTTTCGATGAGTTCGACCGGTTGGAACTGATCGTCGACGGGGCCGACGAGATAGACCCTCGCGGGAACATCATCAAGGGTGGCGGAGCCAGCTTGCTGTGGGAGCGCATCGTGGCTGATGCTGCTGACCGCTACGTGGTGATTGCCGACTCGGACAAGCTCAGGGACGAGCTGGGTGCGGGTCCTCTGCCCATCGAGGTTGTGCAGTACGGCTGGGAGTCGACCACCCGATCCATCGACCGGCTACTGCGCCTGCACGGATTCCCCTTGGATGTGCCGCTTGCTCAGCGAGCCAGCGACAGCGGATCACCAGTGGTCACTGACAGCGGCAACTTCATCGTGGACGCCCACCTGCACTCCATCCCCGACCCCACAGTTCTCGACCGTGAACTCAACTGGATCCCCGGAGTTGTCGAGAACGGCCTGTTCACCGGTCTGGCCGACGAAGTTCTCTTCGCCAACACGTCGGGTGAGCTCACAGTCATGGACTGCCATGAAACCCCCGCTGCCCGATCCACGACGACACCGCACGGCTTACGCATCACGCAACCCCATAGAACCCCCCCCGTGGCGTGAGCTGGACCGCCGTCATCGGGACTATCGCATTAACGGTGTAAGAGGCCTGATTGCCCCGACAGGGGCGGGAGGTCGACATGTTGGATCACGAGGCGACACTGGTGGGTATGAGCGAACCACCACCACAAACACCGCTGCCGGG
>JBAUJO010000039.1:0-23135 GCA_049683875.1 Ornithinimicrobium sp. | reverse complement strand
AGCTCGGCCCGAGCGGCCGGCAGCACCTGCGGCGATGCGTCGAGCAACGCGGCCGCGGCGGCCTGGCTCGGGCGAGCAGGCGCGGTGTTCATGGCGTTGTGTACCAGCCGTGCGGGAGCCAGCGTGGCAGAGGGCCCGACGGCCCACCCGACCCTCAGCCCTGGGGCCGCCCATGCTTTGCTGACCGACTCGGTCACCACCGCCGCCGAGGTCACCTCCCGCACGCTGGGCTGGAGGTCTGCCGGGCACAGCTGCCGATAGACCTCGTCGGAGACCAGCAGCAGGTCATGCCGCGCGCACAGCTCCGCCACCTGTTCCACGGCCGCCAGGCTGGCACCGGCACCGGTGGGGTTGCCTGGATGGTTGAGCACGACCATCCGCACCGAGCCTGTGCCCGCGGGGCACTGCTCCACGGCCCGCGTCAGCGACGCCGGGTCAAGCCCGCCGCCAGGGCCGAGCGGGTAGGGCACGGTCGTGGCTCCGGCCAGCTGGGCCACCGTTCGATAGGCCGGGAAGCCGGGGTCGGGCACCGCAACGACGTCGCCCGGATCGAGGTGGGCGGTCATCACGGCGTACAGCGCGGCCTGGCTTCCAGCGGTCAGCATGACCTCGTGGACGCCCGTGTCGTAGTGCGCAGCCACCGCTTCCTGGAGCTCGACCAGGCCGGCGTTCGGGCCGTAGGAGCAGGAGGTGGTGGTGTGCGCCCAGTCGCGCAGCGCGTCACGAGCCACCTCAGGCAAGGCCCACCCAGGCTCGCCCAGGGCCAGCGACACGTTGTGCTGCGGTGCGCTCGCAGCGAAGCTGCGGATGAGCGAGGTGCCGAGCCCGCTCATCCGCGTAGTGGCCGTCACCGTGACAGCCTCGAGACCGCGCTCTTGCTCATCGCAGGGCGTCCTCCAGGACGACCGCCGCCGAGGTGTCGTCATCGCGGTACTTCACGATGCACGGGGCGTACAGGGACAGGCCTTGCGCGCTGGCGTAGTCACCGCGTGCGGGGCGGGTCCCCGGCACCACCACGGCACCCGCGGGCACCTCCCCGCGGAGGGTGCGTTCGTGCACGAGATCATGGATCGTGGTCGAGGCGGTCAGCGTCACTCCGGGGGCGAGCACGGCGCCCTCTCGCACCACCACCCCCTCGTAGAGCCCGCACTGCGCCCCCACGAACACGTGGTCCTCCACCACGACCGGGCGCGCGCCCACCGGCTCCAGCACCCCGCCCAGCTGCACCGCCGCCGACAGGTGCACGCCGCGGCCGACCTGGGCGCACGATCCCACCAGCACGTGAGAGTCGACCATCGTCCCCGCCCCGACCCAGGCGCCGACGTTGACGTAGCTCGGCGGCATGATGACCACGCCGTCACCGAGGTGTGCACCGCGGCGGACCGACGTGCCCCCGGGCACCACACGGACCCCGTCGGCGACCTCCATCCGACGGGCCGGGACCAACGACTTGTCGACCGCACCTCCAGGCCACTGCGGGTATGCGGTCAGCTCACTGAGCGAGAACGCCGACAGCACGACCTGCTTGACCCACGGATGGGCCCGCCACTGCCCGTCGGCGTCCCGTGAGGCGGCCCGCACCGAGCCTGCTTCTGCGGCGTCCAAGGCTGCCCGCACCTGCTGCGTCGCGGCGGCGTCGCGCACGATCTCACCCAGGCTCCGGGCGAAGAAGATCTCGAGCTCTTCCGTAGACGGCACCTCGTGGGCGGGCTCAGCCTCGTCGGTCATGCTCTGGACGCTAGCGGTCACGAGGCGGCGCCCAGACCGGCACCGACCTGAAGACCGGCCAGTGCCGAGTGCACAGCGGACCAGGTGTCGGGCTCGGCCGGGGCCAGTGGGGCCCGCACCATCCCGGTGCCGAACCCCAGTGCGGCCAGCCCTGCCTTCACCGGGACCGGGTTGGTCTCGGCGAACATCGCGGCCATCAGCGGAGCGAGGGCGCCCAGCTGGGTGCGGGCCGACTCCATGTCTCCCCGCAGGGCTGTGGCGACCAGAGCGGCGGTAGGAGCCGGGGCCACGTTGGCGCACACCGAGATGAGACCGCGCGCACCCACCGCGATGGCGGGAAGTGCGAGGTCGTCGTCGCCGGCGATCACGTGGCGGCCTTCGGGTGCCTGCAGGCACATCTGGCTGATCTGGCGAAGGTCACCGGAGGACTCCTTGACCGCCACGACCTCAGGAATGGACCACAGCCGGGCCATCGTGGTCGCGGTGAGGTTGACCCCGGTCCGTCCCGGCACGTTGTAGGCGATGATCGGCATCCCCGGCACGACGGCAGCGACCTGGGCGAAGTGCGCCTCGATACCGGCGGGTTGCGGCTTGTTGTAGAAGGGCGTCACGACCAGCAGTCCGTCCGCGCCGGCGTCATGGGCGGCGAGCGCGAGGTCGCACGTGCGCACCGTGTCCTGGTGGCCGACACCCACTACGACGGGCACCGACCCCGCCCGCTGGACGGCTACCCGCACCAGCTCCGCGCGTTCGGTGTCGGTCACCGTGGCCGCCTCGCCGGTCGACCCCAGCACGACCAGATAGTCCACGCCACCTGAGATCACGTGGTCGATCACCGCGCGGAAGGCGTCGAAGTCGACCGCCGGTGTCGCGGCGCGTAGACCCCTCACCCCGGCGACACGTGAGCCCGCCTCGTCGCGAGGAACCCGACGGGGCGTGCGGAACGGAGTGGCCAGGGCCACGCCGAGGCCGGTGAAGGGCGATGGGGTCATGTCGTCTCCTGGCGGTGCGGGTGCGGGTGCGGGTGCGGGTCTGGTGGGCAGCTTCAGGCGAGCACGGGCTGGGCCGAGTGCTGCGCGGTCGCGTCGTCGCGGGCGGCGCCGAACAGGCCGTCGAGATGCTCGGCCGCCCAGTCGTCCAGCGTGTAGGCGCCCTGCCGTCCGTGGAGCCAGCGTGCAGCCTGCAGGGCGCCCTCGGCGAAGACCTCGCGGCGGTGTGCCTCGTGCGACAGGGTGAGCGTCTCCAGCGGCGTCTCGTAGCGGACCTCATGGCGTCCGACGACCTCGGCGAGCCTCAGGCTCGCGCCGGCGATGTCATCCGGGCGACGACCGGAGGCCTTCGCCAAGGCGTCGGCCAGGAGCACGGCGCTGCCGCTGGGAGCGTCGACCTTGTGCCGGTGGTGGGTCTCGACGACGGCGAGGTCGACCGGCCCCGGTGCGGCCGCGGCATACGCGCCGAGCACCGCCGCGAATCGCCGGAGCAGCGCCATCGACAAGGAGAAGTTGGGCGCCACGAGCACGCCGTGCTCAGGGGTCGTGCTTCGCATCGCCTCCGCCGGCCACCCGGTGGCGCCGATGACCAGGTCGGTCCGGGTCCGTTCGGCCCACTCGAGGTGCTCTGCGACTGCATCGTGGTGGCCGACGTCGACGGCGACGTCCACGGGCGCGTCCTCCGGTGGGGTCTGCGACCGTCCGAGGACCCAGACGCACTCGAGGTCCCGCGCCGCAACCAGCGCTGAGGCGACCAAGGTGCCCAGGCGCCCGCGGCCGAAGACTCCGACCCTGATGACCATGGCAGCAGTATTGCTGATCAGAAGCCCCCGTTCACGGGGTGTTTGACCAGGTCAAGGCCGGTTTGCGGGCGTTCACCGGGGCGGCAGGACGTTTTCTTGCGGCGGCGTTCGACACGGCCGCATCGACCCGGTAGGTCGCGAAAATTCGGGACGGCCGGCGCGCGTGAGGTGAGGCACTCGCCGCCAGGCTCGGCCCGCCCGCGGCCCTGCGCCACGGCAATATGTACCCGCGGCCCGAGACGTGGGACGCTGTGCCCATCCTTGGGCACCGACCCCTGAACGACAGCACCGGGAGAGCAGATGGAACGCGAGCGCGCCGAGATTCCGGGCGAGGGCCTGGATCGTGCTGGTGTCGTCATGCGCTACGGGCAATTCGGACGCCCGGTGTTGGCGTTCCCCTCCGAGGCCGGGCGGGCGTGGGACTACGAGAACAACGGCATGATCGAGGCTCTCGCGCCGCTCATCGAGCAGGGCCGGATCAAGGTTTACGCCGTCGACGCGTTCGACCACATGTCCTGGTCCCACCGCGAGCTGCCCACCGAGGAGCGCGCCCGACGCCACGGCTTCTACGAGCGGTGGATCCTGGAGCAGGTGGTGCCGACCATCGGGGCGGACTCCCCGGGGCACCAGGGCATCGTCACCACCGGATGCAGCCTGGGCGGGTACCACGCGGTGAACTTCACGCTCAAGCGGGCCGACCTGTTCCCGGTGGCCATCTCGCTGTCGGGCAACTTCGACCCCAGCTCGTGGAACGGATGGGGGGAGCTGGGTGAGGCGACCTACTTCGCCAACCCCTCGGCATACGTGGCCAACATGCACGGTGACCATCTGGACTGGGTGCGCTCCCACGCCAGCGTCGTGCTGGTCGTGGGCCAGGGGGCGTTCGAGGTCACGCCGACGCGTTCGCTGCCCGGCGCGAAGCTGATGGCCCAGGTCCTGGCGGACAAACAGATCCCCTACGAACTCGATCTGTGGGGCCACGACTCGGCGCACGACTGGCCGTGGTGGCGCAAGCAGATCGCCCATCACCTGCCGCGATTCTGCTGAGAAGGGGCTGCCCTCCATGACCGACCGTCGATCTCACCTCATCGGCCTCCTGCTCGGGGCGGAACAGGACTGGCCCCAGGCGTTCGAGCACGTCCTGCGACTGGTCGGGCCGCTGAGTGTGGGGGGGACCTCCCACGACTTCAGCGCCGAGCGGCTGCACATCCACCCGTTCGACCTCACCGACCCGGTGCGCCCTGACCTGGTCATCGACCGGTTGGCCTACTGGTACTACCACCCACGGGAGTGGCTGAAGAAGGCTGCCCTGACCCACGACACCTACCTGCTCAACAACCCTTTCACCTTCCAGGCGATGGAGAAGCACAGCGCCTACTGCGCGATGCTGCGCCTGGGTCTGAAGGTCCCGCGCACAGTGCTCGTGCCCTACAAGAACCCGGTGGACAACGTGCGCTGGGCCTACACCGCCGAGCAGTACAACGACTCGTTCGACCTGACCAGCCTCGCCGAGGACCTCGGATACCCGCTGTACATGAAGCCCTTCGACGGGGGCGGCTGGCGCGGGGTGTCCGAGGTCAAGGATCGTGAGGGGCTGCACCGCTCCTACGACGAGTCCGGTGAGATGCTGATGCATCTGCAGGCCACGGTGGACTACGACCACTTCGCGCGGGCACTGTCCATCGGCCCCGAGACCATGGTCATGGACTTCCGCCCCGGCGAGCCGATGCACAACCGGTACGCCGTGACCCACGACTTCCTCTCCGACCAGGCCGGCTGGGAGACCGAGACGATCAGCAAGGTGGTCAACGCCTTCTTCGGGTGGGAGTTCAACTCGGCCGAGATGCTCGTCGCGGGCAACGAGGTCCATCCGATCGACTACGCCAACGCATGCCCGGATGTGGCCCTGACCTCGTTGCACTACTACTTCCCCTGGGCCATGACCGCACTGGTGCGGTGGTCGACCTACGCCCTGGTCACCGGACGTCGTGGTGAGGTCGACCTGAACACGCGGCAGTACTACGACATCGCCGACGACGACTCGTTGTCGTACGAGGACAAGATGGTCGGCTACCGGGCCCTGGCGGATCGCCACTTCGAGGCCGACCGCTACTGGGACTGGTGCGCCGAGAACCTCGCGCACCTGCCCGAAGCCGTGCTGGAGTGGGTCGACTCCGACGCCTTCGACGCATTGTTGGTCGAAACGGCCCGGTCGACCTATCCGGCCCACGAGCACGATGAGTTCATCGCCCACTTCCGGGGCCTCGTGGGAATGTGGGTGAGCGACCAACGGGGAATGGCGACCTGATCCTTGGCTGCTCATACTTCTCTCAGATGCCCCTGTTAATCTGCTAGAGCGAGAGTCATTTCGCTCTTCCACCGCGTCAAAACCCGGGCGGGGTGTCCTGCGGCAGAACACATTGGGGGTGCCGTGATGCGCTACGCGATCGGGGGTTCGCTCGCTGTCTTCGGCCTTTCGCTCGCTGCTCTGGGTGTCGTCCCCCTCTCCGCTCAACTCGATGGCGAGGGCGACGGTTCACGAGCGGGCACGCAGAGGGTGGACGATGCCACGACGACCCGCACCGCCGAGGAGGCGTCGGTCCCAGGATGGGGCACGCCGCAATGGCGCGACGAGTTCGACGGAAACTCGGTCGATGAGTCCAACTGGCGGGTGCGTGACGCCGACACCGACGGTAACCAGCACTACGACTGGGCGGTCCTCGACCGCGACGCCGTCTGCGTCCGAGACGGCTTGTTGCGTATCCGTCTCGAAGAGCTCGCAGAGCCGGTGCAGGACATGGGGCACACGCGGTATTGGTCCACAGGTTTCCTCGAAAGCAAGGGTCTGCGGGAGGCGCAGTATGGTCGGTGGGAGTTTCGTGCGAAGATTCCTACAGAGCGGGGGTCATCGCAAGGGGTATGGCCGGCATTCTGGCTGACGAATGATTCGTTGGGGGAGATCGATATCATGGAGGCCTGGGGGGATCCCACCAAGAGGTTTCGTCCTGCCCAGTTCATCGAAACCTCTCGCTTCACCGTCCATGAGTCGACCGAGGGTGATCGCCGAAGCGAGGGATGGTGGTACGAGCCCATCACGATGCCCGGAGCCGACTCCTACATGAGTGCCGACGACTTCCACGTCTGGACCGTCGAGTACACCCCCGACTCGCTCAAGGCGTACATGGACGGCGAGCTTGCCGTCCACCTCGTGGAGGACGAGGAGCTGGTCAGCGGCCAGGAGGGTGACTACAGCTGGTTGTGGGGGGAGACGTTCACCTCCTCCCCCTGGGACATCAACGTCAACCTGCAGATGGGCGATCCCTACTGGACGCCGGCCCCGGAGCCGTCGGCAGACACCGAGCTGCCGGCCGACTACCTCGTGGACTACGTGCGGTTCTGGAGCTTTGATGGCTGAGCCGGTCTCTGGGCAGCGTCCGAGCGTGTGCGCCGTCATTCCGGTCCATCAGGGTGCGCGGACGATCACGCGAGCCATCCGTTCGATCCAGCACCAGACGGTGCCGGTGGACCAGATCATCGTGGTCGACGACCACTCCACCGACGGCACGCCGGAACGGGTGGCGGCGATCGACGACGAGCGGCTGATGCTGCTCCACTCAACGCGCCGAGGATCGGGGCACGCGCGGAACCTGGCCATCGCGGCCACCGAGGCCGATCTCATCGCCTTCCTCGACGCCGACGACGTCTTCTACCCGGACAAGATCGAAACCCAGCTTCCGCTCATCGGGGAGGGCATCGCCTACGTCGGTGCCCTGGTGCACTATCTGGGTGAGGATGGCCGCATCCTAGGCAGCCACCTGCGATACACGGATCCCACCGCGGCCACCGACGTCCTCCGACGGGCGGAGTCGCTGCCGGTGCACTTGAGCTTCGGGCTGGTCGAACGACGCCGACTGTTGGCGGCCGGTGGCTTCGACGAGGACTTTCAACGCAGCCAGGACTTCGACCTCGCGGTCCGCCTGGTGCAGGACGGCAGCTCACTGGTGTGGCCCCAGGGGCGGGCGTTGGCCGGGTACGTCATGCACGAGGGAGGTGTGACCGCGAACTCCTACGCTGAGCAGTTCCTGGCCGCAGAGCTGGTGCGGGCCCGACTCCGCGGTGACACCGACGCCGGTTACCAGCAGTGGATGGAACACCCTGAGCTCAGCCGCAAGGCCAAACGAGCGATGCGCAGCGGATCGCACTATCGCAAGGCTGCGGTCGCCGTGGGACGACGCGAGAGGCTGACCGCCGTGAGGGAGGGGGCGATGGCGATGGCGATGAGCCCCGGTTCGGTGGTTCAGAAGCTGCGTTGGCGCAAGAGCGGAACGGCTACGCTGCAGCCGGCGACCGTGCCGCCCAGCGTGCTGGCCGAGTTCAGCGCTGGGGCTGCCCATTCGCGAGGGTGACCCCGGGGGTGCGCCTCACGCCCGCCGACGCGCGCGGGCGACCAGCACAGCGACACCGAGCCGGGCCGAGGACAACACCCCCGTGGCGTAGCGCGGCGCCAACCGCCGGGGGCTCTGCAGCACACGCGCGACCCACTCCAGGCCCGTGCGCTGCAGCAGGCCGGGGGCACGTCGCTCGTCCGCGGCGAGGAAGCCGAACCAGCCGCCGCACGTCATGATCAGCCCCGAGGGTAGCTCCTCACGACGGGCCTCGCTGAAGGTCACCTCCAACGGGCTGCCGAGGCCGAGGAAGGTGATCTCGGGCTCCGAGGCTCGCAGCGACTGCAGCACGCTTGACCAGTCCGAGGCGTAACCACCGTGCGTCATCACGATCTGCACTGGTGCCTGCTGCTCCAGTGTCCGCGCAGCGCGGTCGGCCAGCCCTTCCGGGCCCCCGACGAGAGCCACCCGGGTCGGGCGGTCGATCCGACGAGCATGATGGCGCAGCACGTCCCAGCCGATATCGGTGGTGGGTGCCCGTTCGATCCTTGTCGCCCCGGCGAGGCGCGCCAGCAACACCACGGCCACGCCGTCGGCGTACACCAGGTCACCGCGCCGCAGCGCGCTCACGTACTCCCCGTCGTTCCGAGCGTTGAGCCCTCCGACGTGCAGCGCGTAGGCCGCGCCCGCCGTGTTCTCGCAGGCCATCGCGGTCAGGCGGTCCACAACGTCGCGCCGGCTCAGGTCCGGGAGGCTGAACGGGCCGATCCGCACTGACCGAAGCGCGCCGTCCTGCGAGACAGGGTCCACCTCGAGCGCGCCGATCCCTCGATAGTGCCCGTCCGCGTCCCCGGTCCCGCTGCGCAAGCGCCCCGCGTGCCGGGCCACCGAGAACAGATGGCGCCAGACCTGCTCGGGCTCGCGGGCCACCACCGAGACGCCGGCTCGAACGAGCGACCACGGTGTGGCTGCTGACCATCGGAGCGCTCGGGCCGGCAACGGCTGGCTGGACCCCATCGAGCGGTTGACCGCAGTGAGCGAGCGACCGTTGCTGTAGGAGCGGTGCCACAGTGAGCCGACGGTGACGCTGTCAGCACTGTTCTGCTCCAGGGTGGTCGCCTCCCGGGAGTAGGCCAGCACGCCGCCCCGCTGCACGGCTTTGCGCCCGAACTGGGTGTCCTCACCCCCGATTCCGTTGAAGCGGGGGTCGAAACGCAGACCGCTCGCACGCAGGAACTGTCCACGGAGCAGCAGGTTGCCACCGCTCACGTCCCCGTCGAACAAGCCTGTGGCGCGGTCGGTCTGACGGGCGAGGGCGGCGCGCGCGTAGGCCTTGGCGAGCACCGAGGCTGGTTGCACGATGCGTCCCTGCACGATGTCGGCGCCGAAGCCCTCCGCGGTCTCAAGCAGCGCGTCGAACCAGCCGGGCGAGGGGGTCATGTCGTCGTCGACGAAGACGAGGTAGTCGACGTCGTCCTCTTTGGCCCGCTCCAGCGCCGTATTGCGCACCGACACCACGCCGGGCTGGGCGACCGGCAGGTAGCTCGCGTCGCCAAGGGCGGGGTGCTCTCGCACCGCTGCGGCGGAACGGTCGGGGTCGTTGTCCAGGATGAGGATCTGTGCGCGCTCGGCCCACCGTTGGTCGACTGCGGCGTCAAGCAGACGTGTCACGCTCTCGGGTCGGCGGTAGGTGGCCACGGCCACCAGCACGCGTGGGTCGGTGTCGCTCACGAGCTCACCTCCTGTCCTCGGGCGGTGAGGCGGTCGGGACTGCGCAGGATCGCCACGGACAGCCAGACGGCGATGACACTGACGCAGATGACGCTGGAGATGATCGGGCCGGCCGAGCCAAGCCATGCGGCCAGCGGCACCGAGAGCCCCACGTTGATGACGCCGAGAACGACGCCGACCCGAGCGCGCAACGACACCAGGCCGTGCGCAGCACAGGCTGCCAGCAGCGGCGCGGTGGTGCTGGTGATGGCACCGAAAACGCCCAGGCTGATGTAGAGAAGAGCTGGGGTCTGCACTTCACCATTGGAAAGAAGTCCCCCGATCGCTGGCCCCCAGAGTGCGCAGGCGCTACCAAGAACGGCGCCCACTGCGGAAAAAACCCCCGTCAAGACCAGCAATGATCGCACAATTCCGCCGCGCTTTTCGGGGTCGCTGCGCATCTTTGCGAAATAGACCGTCAACAAGCTTCCCAAGGCTTCGGGGACGGCGGTGACCAGTACCAGGATTCGCCACCCCAGGCCGTACTCCGCCGCCGCGCTGGCCCCCACCACAATGCCGAGAGTGGCGGCGTCGGCCACGTAGACGAGCAGGTTGGCCAGGCTCCATCCGGTCATGGATCCGGACAGCTGGCGCAGGTCAAGGTTGACTTCGCTGGTGTCGTCGTTCTGGTCCTCTTTCGATCGCCGCTGGTGCCGGTACGGGGTGCCCCATCGCACCGCGAGGGCGGCGACCAGGAACGGCGTTGCCGTGCCGAGCGCGGTGGCGAACACCACCATCGGCAGCGACTCGGAGACCATGAGGCCGACGATGAGCAGTGGTACGCCGACGACGGTGTTGGCGGCCAATGTGAGGTGCGCCAAGGCTGTGCGACCGAACCCTTCCAGGGCTCCCTCGTACGCGGCGAGCGGCAGGATCATGCTGACCGCGGAGATCGAGATCGCCAGAGCCACGGCCGCCTCAGATGGCATGAAGTATCGGCCGACGACGGCGATGGTCGCGCCGATCAGCGTGAGCACCAAGGCCTCCACGAAACCGAAGGTGCGCAGGCGACGGATCACTCTCGCCGCGGTGTTCGGGTGGTCCGCCACGCTGATGCGGGCCGCTCCCGAAAGCCCGCCGGCCAGCATGCTCATCACCGGGTTCACCGAGGTGATGATGACGAAGAGGCCGTAGCCGGTGGCGCCGAGTGCGCCGGTGATCAGCGGGATCCGGACGAAGGCGCCCAGAAGGATGACGAACTGAGAGAAGCCGAACGCGATCAGGGTGTGCAGCCACAGCTGTTGCGCACCGGTACGGGCCCGGGCTTTGAGCTCGGGCAGCGTCAAGCCCCAGCCTTGCAGGGTCTGGGTCACCACCTGCCGCCGACCAGCGATCGAGCTGCCTAGCGTGCGGTCGCGCTTCTTGCGGTTCGTCATGGGAGCACGATCGCGTCGTCAGGTGATGACAACCGCGACCTCGGCCTGCGGGCTGTTCTGGTAGGCGGCCTCGAGCAGTCGTCCGAGGTCGCGCTTGCGCATCTTCCCGAGGACGACCACCGTGATCACGACTTCGCAGCGCGCGATGAAGGCCGCAGTGAGGTCGGTGGTCCGGCGGCTGGCTCCCACGAAGACGAGGAGCTCGTACTCCCGCCGCAGCTCGGTCATCAGCTCGGCCACCTGGCGTGTACTGGGCCGTTCTCCTTCGCCGTCTCCGGCCCGGCCTGCGCCGATGACCCACGCCTCGGGCGGGAGCCACTGGGCGGACACCTCCCGCACGCTGGGACGCGGTGCGGGGCCGAGGAGGTTCACGATGCCCTGGTCGGCCTTGGTCTTGCTCAGGCGGGTGACGCCCGCCTTCTCCGTGTCGAGGTCCACGACACAGACGGAGTGCTGCTCGCTCATGACCTCCGACGCGACCCGGAGACCGACGCTGGCCGCGTCGACGACGCGACCCCGGCCCAGCACCATGATGGGCTTGTCCTGGCTCTCGGCGGCGATCTTGAACAGGTGATGAGGGCGCAGGATCTCGGTGGTGTGACTGGTGTCCAGCTGGCTGCTGGGGTCGGGGACCAATGTGGTGGTGCGGTGGAAGTTGGTCAGCAGCGCTCTGACGTCGGCCTCGTCGCGTAGGCGGGGGTCCAGCCAGTTGCGTAGCAGGCCGGCGGTGAACGCCAGGACCGAACCGACGAGCAGGCTGATGATCAGGATGATGGGCGCCGACGGCCCCTGCTGACCGCGGTCTAGGACCCCGTCCTGCAGGACGGAGACTTCGAGTGGGTACTGGCCGGACAGTGGTTGTTCCAGGTCGGTGATCAGATTCAGCATCGAGTCGTTCAGCGCCTGGGCGATGTCCTGGGCCTCATCACGGGACTCTCCCGTCACCACGATCTCCATCAGCACGGTGTCCAGCGGGACGGTGGCGTCAATCGACTGGCTCAGCTGCGTCGTGGTGGTGTCGAGACCCAGCTCGTCGATGACCGGCTGAAGCGCTCGCGGTGAGGTCACGGCGGCGGCGTAGGACTTCACCCGCTGTTGGGAGAAGCTGGTGAGGTCGAGAAGCTGGTCACCGTCGTCGACCGAACCGACGGAGAAGAAGATCTGGCTTCGCGCGGCGTACTCTTTCGGCGAGTAGATGATGTAAGCCGTTCCCACACACATGACGATCAACAGGACCGCCAGCATCGTTCGCCAGCGGCGGCTGATGAGGCGGACGTAGTCGCGTAGCTCCATCGGCTAGCCACTCCGTTCAGGTATCGGTACTGCGGTGGGTTCTCGCTCGCGATCAACCCATACGGAAGAATCCCCCCACTGACCACGAGCGGCCTGCGAATACAGTGCCACCGTGAGCGCCAAAGTCCAAAAGAAGCTACCGAAGAAGTCATAGCTCCAGACATCTTCAGTAGCGAAAGACAGACTCGGTGCGACGGCGAACATGGTGACGTGCAGTGATGACCGGCGTGACCCGGTCACGGCTAGCAAAGCCATGGCCACGAGAAATGCGGTCAAGGTCACGACGCCACCGACCACCAGCAGGTATCCGGGTTGGCTGTGTGGATGGGGTATCAGCCATTCGGTCTTCGAGGCCTCGTAGGCCTTGTCGAGAACGTTCGAACCAGGGCCATAGAGCGGGGATGTAGCCACGTACTCGCGCAACAGAGCGTAGATATCACCCCTGTCGGTCAGCGCGCCGGGCGGCGCGAGCAGGAAGAGCAGCAGGGCCGCCAACGTGGCCGCGGCCGGGATCACAGCCATGACGCGGGCAACAAGCACGGGTTGGCGCTCGAAGCGAGGCCGGTTCGGGTCCGGCCAGACGCGACGTACCACGAGCATGGCCACCAGGGCGATGAAGGCACTGAGCATCGCGGTGCGCGACCCGGTCGCC
Organism: Ornithinimicrobium sp.; assembly: GCA_049683875.1. Classification (GTDB taxonomy): domain Bacteria; phylum Actinomycetota; class Actinomycetes; order Actinomycetales; family Dermatophilaceae; genus Ornithinicoccus. The sequence goes on along the minus strand of JBAUJO010000039.1, from coordinate 10,139 downwards.
AGCACCGTCAGCACCGCGAGGGTCGTGGCGCTCCATCGCGCCCGGGTGCCGAAGAAAGCGAAGGTCGGAAGCAGGAAGGCCACGTACAAGCCCAGGACGTTCTCGTGCCCCATGTAGCCCTGCAGGAGGAAGCCAGCGAAGGAGCACTTGTCATCGCGACAGACCTTCGAGCTCTCGCCGAGGCCCAGGAAGTGCGTGACCCAGATCGAGAGCAGGAAGAAGACGGACCACAGCCCGAGCGCGCGGACCACTCGTCGGTCGACTGTGGTGACGGCCGCGGTCAGGACGACGACGAGGGCGACGGTCAGGCCGAGTAGCCCAGGGAAGTCGGTGGAGCCGCGCAGGAACTCGCACAGCGTGATCAGCACGCTGGGCAACAGCAGCGCCGTCCACGGGTTCAGCCCTCGTCGCACGCCGCGAATGAACAGGTGGGCGCACAGCAGGAGAGCAGCGGCCATCGCCAGCACCTGGACGTTGCGGGCCCCGTTGCCCGTGGTGATGATGACCGTGTTGTACGAGGAGTCCGTGAGCGTCGTCTGGCTGTCGAAGAGGAAGGCGGCGAGGTAGCTCATCGGGGGGGCCGCAGCAGTGAGGACGAACAGCGCCATGTCCGACAGGGTCGACGGCCTGGAGACCGACGGGGTGCTCACTGTGCAGACCCTCGGTGTCTGCCCGGGCGAGCGGAGCGCAACGAGGTCCGAACGGGTCGGCGGGCTTTGCCCTGCGCGGCCGCCTCGCTGAGGGTCACCTGACGCATACCGGCCGCCTCGAGCACGTCAAGCGCGCCGGCGGTCAGCGCGGCGCGGTCGATCTCGGGCTCGGGCCCGTCGAAGGCGCCGTCATCCGCAGTGGGCCACGAGTCGTGGGCCAGAACCACGTCGCCCGCCTTCACCTCCGCCGCGAAGAGCTGCAGCCGCTGGGCGTCGGAGATCGGGTTCCAGTCCCGAAAAGAACTCGCAGAGGCCACGAACTCGCACTCCAGAGGCCTCGAACGGGCCCAGCCGGCGAGCGAGAGGGAGACATACGGCGGGCGGAACCACCGCACCGGCACCTGGGCCGCATCCTCCAAGGACTGGATCCCGTCGTGGAGCCGGCGCCTCACCTCGACGGGGCGAAGGGTGGCCAGGTCGGTGTGATCCAGCCCATGGAAGGCGATCTCGTGCCCCTCGTCCCGAATCGCCTCGAGAACTTCGGGGTAGCGGTAGACCCGGGTCATGAGCACGAAGAAAGTCGCCTTCACCGCACGATCACGCAGCACCTGCAGGATGCTCTCGGTGGCGTGAGCGTCCGGGCCGTCGTCGTAGGTGATGGCCACGACATCCGCAGCCGCGAAGGACTCGATCGCTGTCCCCACCCGGGCGACGCCCATCCCCGCCTTGGCTGCTCGCACCCCGGCCCGCGCCACACCTCGAGCCCGACTGGCCTCGGAGCTCGAGTGTTGCTTGGTCATGACGCGCTCGCCCCGGCGCAACGCGCACGATGCAGCTCCACCGAGCGCCGAGCCGTGGTGCCGCGTCGCAGGACAGCCGCCCGGACGCGTCGCGGCCGCCACCGGGGTTCGGGCGGATTGACCGGGAAGTCGAGTAGGGGTGCGTGGACCGCCTCAATGATGCGTACGTGGTGCTCCGACTCGGTCCGCATCTCTTCCGGCAGCCCCAGGGCTGCAGACAGGTACACACCCGTGTTGCCAGGCTGAAGGGCCGAAGCGGCGGTGAGGTCCAGCACGACGCCGCTCATGGCCGCCCAGGCCGAATTTCCCTGTTCGAGGTCGAACCGAAGGTCGAATGACAGTGGTTGCGGGTCCAAGCGCAGCCACTCCTCATAGGCGCGCAGTCCGTCCATCTGCATCGCGGTCGGGTTCAGCAGTGCGCGGAGGTCGTCGAGCTCGGGTTGCTCCCGCGGCACGTCTCGGTGGAAATGCTGGCGCGTGATGTCCAGGCTCAGGCCGCGCAGTAGCACGTCCCCCTCCCTCGTCCACGCATACTGGCTCCGGTACATGAAGCGCCGGTCCATCTCGCGGATGTGCCCGCCGACCTGGTGGTCGTAGAGCCGTCGCGCTCGTCGGTCGACACGTCCCGGGAGGATGAACCGGTGGTCTGCGCCGACCGCGTCGGCCAGCTGGGGTGGCACCTCACGGTCGGCGACACTCATGCCCGGATGCGCCAACGTCACGCATTGAACGGGCACCCCGGCGTCGACGGATGCGGCGAGCACGAGCCGCGAGTCCCACCCCGCCGTGAGTGGCACGACCACCCGCTCCGCTGTGAGGCCGGCGATCGAGTTGCGGAGGTACCGACGCATCTGCGCCAGACTGTCCTCGACGGTGAGGGACTCTGCCAGGGGAAGCGGCCGGGAGGCCACGCTGAAGTCGCGCACGTCCAGGACCTGGCTCGGCAGTAACCGCTTCACACCGGGTACACCCGACAGTGGCGCCGGAAACCAGTCCATCACGTCGACGATGTCGAGGCGAGGCCGTGGTGCGCGGTAGGAGGGGAGCAGGGAAGGCGTGCTCGCACAGCTTCCATGGGCGTAGAACACGGGGATCAGGTACTGCATGTCCCCGTGGACCTGGTGGTCGCCGATCAACAGCCAGCGACCGTCCAGTGAGCCGAAGAGCGATCCAACGTCTTCGCAGGAGGTGGAAGACAACACTTCGCCTACGTCCGTGCCGGTGAGGACGTCGACCGCTTCACCCAGTAAGCACCAGGGGTGGCCGGACGCGTCGCTCAGGTGCCGGACGCGCAGATCCTGGGAGTGATATAGGTGACCGGCCGGGAGCTGCAGGTGAACGAACTCCGGCGGCACCGCGTCATCGACGCTCTCGTTGCTGAACAGGAACTGCCTGCGGAACAGTGGGCCGAGATGCGCAGACGACCTCATGCGTTTCCTATCACCGATCATGGACACCTTTGACGTGGCAGCTCGTCAGACGTGGGTTCACCGCGAACCTCGCGTGCTGGCGTAGGGAGTCCACCCCCGGCGAGCGCTTGGAAGTCCGCAGCCAACAATGTCGGTGACGACGTACGGATAAACCCAACAAACGACATCGTAGTCGACACATCGTAACCCGGTGATAAGTGTGGCTACGGGGAGTGCGCCGATTCCGCCAACACCTCGAGAATTTCCGGTGCGACTTCCGGTCGAGCGATCACGAGGTCGGGAAGGTAAGGATCCGCGTTGTTGTAACGCAGCGCTGAACCATCAATCCGGCTTGTCTGAAGACCGTAGGCGCGGGCGACGGCCACCGGGGCCGCGGAGTCCCACTCGAACTGCCCACCGGCGTGGACGTAGGCGTCGCACTCGCCGCTCACGACCGACATGGCCTTCACCCCGGCCGAGCCCATCGGCACCAGCTTCGCGCCGAGCCGTTCGGCGAGGCGGCTGACGAACTCCGGCGGGCGGCTCCGGCTCACGGCGAGCTGTAAGGGCGCGGCCGTCGGCCTGGCTGTCAGATCTGGCGCTTCACCCGTGCTGTAGGTCGTTGACCGTGCGGGCAGGGCCACCGCCCCGGCCGTGAGCTCTCCGCGGACCCACAGTGCGACATGCACCGCCCAGTCGTCACGGTCGAGCTCGCTGAACTCGCGCGTGCCGTCCAGCGGGTCGATGATCCACACCCGGTCGGCATGCAGGCGAGCGTGGTCGTCGGCAGCCTCCTCCGAGAGCACGGCGTCGGCCGGGAACTGCGCGCTCAACGCTTGCGCGAGGACCCCTTGAGCGGCCTGGTCGCCGAGATCTTTGGCGCGCTCACCGGTGACCCCGTCTCGCTGCAGCTCGTCGCGCACCTGGAGCAGGCGTGCCCCGGCGAGCTCGGCAAGCCGGACTGCGGCCTGGTGGTCTTCGATGTCGCTCATGATGTCGTTTGGCCCTCCCGTGTGGTGGTGTGTGCCGAGCGCACGAGCGCCCAGCCCGCTGGACCGAGGATCAGCAGGCCCGCACCGATGAGGCCCACGTACGTCGGCGGCACCCCGACCAGTGCGAGCCCGGTCAGCGTGAGGACCATGGCGATCCCTCGGCGGATCACCCCCTGAGGCACCAGGTGGGCCACGCGCGCGCCGACGTAGGTGCCGGGCACCCCGCCCAGGACCAGGGGGACCAGCACCGCCCAGGCCACCCCGGTGACGATGACGTGGCTGACCGCGGCCGCCATGACCAGGGGAATCGCCTGCAACAGGTCGGTGCCAACGAGGCGCAGGCCCGACAGCGTGGGGTAGAGCAGCAGGAGCGCCACCATGATCAGCGACCCGGCGCCGACGCTGGTGATCCCGACGAGCGCGCCCCCCATGGCCCCGACGAGCAGCGTCGGGACGACGCGAAGGGGCGGGGTGTCGTCGGCTCGGACTGCTCCGGAGCCACGCGCCGCCGCCCGCATGGTCACGTAGACCCGCAGCACATAGGTGGAGGCCGTGACCAGCAGCGCCACCCCGATGGCGCTCTGGAGCAGCGACTCGACATCGCCGATGCTCTCGCCGAGGGCTCGCACGACGAAGGCCCCCGCGAACGCGAAGGGAACCGAGGACACGACCAGCAAGGCAGCCAGTCGGCGATGGGGTGAGCCGCGGCGGTAGTGCACGGCCGCCCCGACGCTCTTGTTCAGGGCGGCCGCGACGAGGTCGTTGGCCACGGCCACCGTCGGGGGAATGCCCAGGAAGACCAGCGCCGGCGTCATCAGGGCGCCGCCACCCATCCCGGTCAGCCCGACGACGATGCCCACTCCGAAGCTCACCACCAGCAAGACCCCGGCATCGGGGCTGAGCAGCTCCGGCGGCATCACCAGCCCGCTTCCGGAGCTGACCACAGCCCTCGGCGGACGCCGAGGTCGACGATGGCTCCGACGAGCTCGTCCACGTCCTGCCCGGTGGTGTCCAGACGCAGGTCGGCCTCGCGCGGTTCCTCGTAGGGGGAGGAGACTCCGGTGAAGTCGGCGATCTCACCTCGGCGAGCGCGGGCGTAGAGCCCCTTGCGATCGCGGCGTTCGCACTCCTCGACGGGGGTGGCGACGTGAATCAGCACGAAGTCACCACCGGCTCGACTCGTCATCTGCGCGACCGCCTGCCGGGTCCTCTCGTAGGGGGCGATCGGACTGCAGATGGCCAGGCCACCGTGCTCGGCGATGCGCGCGGCGACCCACCCGATGCGCCGGATGTTGCGATCCCGGTCGGCAGGTGAAAAACCTAGCCCCGCGGACAGGTGATGGCGGACCACGTCCCCGTCCAGGAGCGTGAGCGAGCGCTCCGAACGCTCCAGGAGAAGGTTGCGCAGGGCCTTGGCCAGCGTCGACTTCCCGGAGCCGGACAGTCCGGTGAAGAAGAGCACCGCGCCACGACCCGGCGTGTCGACGGCGTCGTCCCGCGGGCCGGTCAGGTCGACGACCAGGCCGTCCCCTCCGTAGGCGGCGACACACGCCGCGATGCGCTCGGCGCGCCGAGGGTGGTCGCGCGCCACGGGGACGATGGCCAGATCCACCTCGGCCAGATCCGCCCGATGCTGGGGTAGGCGCAGGCACAGCCGCTCCGCATGCCGGGCCAGGTCCACATCCCAGGCCTGAGTCTCCCCGTCGCGTTCCACGGCGGCCACCAGCACGACGAGCACCGAGGAGCCTGTAGGCAGGGCAGCGGCGACCTCGGTTGCATCGAGCCGGCGATCGAGCACGACGGTCACCTCCCGTGCGGGCACTGCGTCGACCCCGCGGTGCCAACGCTCGAAGGGCCGTGCCGGCCGCCGGCCCACTAGGGTCGGCGGCCCGCTGGGCACGTAGCCCCCGCCCCCTTCGGCATGGGCGGGCCGCACCGGAAGGTGGGCCATCGGCACCCCCTCCGGCTCGATGATGACCACCTGTCTCACGTCGTCGGCCTCGCCCACCCGGGGGACGTCGAGCGTCCACGTCGCCTCCGGCCCGGTGACCGGTACGGCAACGCCTTGCCTGAGCAGCTCGACATCATCCAGGACCCAGGGGTCCGGCAGCACCCGCGGCACGTCCACCCCCACGTCGCCCATGCGAACATTGTCGAGCAGGGCCCCGCAGACCCCAAATGCCGCGCGGTTCACCGACAACCGCCGGATGAAATGTGAATCGACCCGCGTGGCCGGTACTGTCGGGGATCGTGTCTGTTCACCCCGAATACACGCTGAGCCACCTCGCCCATCTCGAGGCGGAGTCGATCTACATCTTCCGTGAGGTCGTCGCCGAGTTCGAGAAGCCGGTGCTGATGTTCTCCGGCGGCAAGGACTCAATCGTCATGCTGCGCCTGGCCGAGAAGGCGTTCTACCCGGCCCGCGTGCCTTTCCCCGTATTGCAGGTCGACACCGGCTATGACTTCCCCGAAGTGCTCGCGACTCGGGACCGATGGGTGGAGCGGCTAGGGCTGCGGCTCCACGTGGCCTCGGTGGAGGAGGCGATCGCCGCAGGAATCGTGGTGGACGACGGCAAAACCAGCCGCAACAGGCTGCAGACCGGCACGCTGCTGAACGCGCTGGAGGAGGGTGAGTTCACCGCCGCCTTCGGGGGAGGGCGCCGGGACGAGGAGAAGGCACGGGCTAAGGAGCGCGTCTACTCCCACCGCGACGAGTTCGGTCAGTGGGACCCCAAGATGCAGCGGCCCGAGCTGTGGTCGTTGTACAACGGGCGCATCCACGCGGGGGAGCACATGCGTATCTTCCCGTTGTCCAACTGGACCGAGCTGGACATCTGGGCCTATATCGGCCGCGAGCAGATCGATATCCCCGAGCTGTACTTCTCTCACCAGCGTCGCGTGTTCGAGCGGGGCGGCATGTTGATGTCCGAGAGCGAGCACAACCCGCTCAGACCGGGCGAGGAGGTGGCCGAGCGCACGGTGCGTTTCCGCACCGTGGGCGATCTGACGTTGACCGGATGCGTGGAGAGCACCGCGGGGACGGTCGACGAGATCATCGACGAGGTGGCGGTGGCACGGGTCACCGAGCGCGGCGCGACTCGGGGGGATGACCGCTTCTCAGAGGCAGCCATGGAAGACCGTAAGAAGGAAGGCTACTTCTGATGACGATGGACCTGTTGCGGTTCGCCACCGCAGGATCGGTGGACGATGGCAAGTCGACACTGATCGGACGCTTGCTGCTGGACTCCAAGGCGATCTTCGAGGACCAGATGGAGGCGGTGGAGCGCACCTCCCACGACAAGGGCTTCGACTACACCGACCTGGCGCTGCTGACCGACGGACTGCGCTCGGAGCGGGAGCAGGGCATCACGATCGATGTCGCCTACCGCTACTTCGCCACCCCGCGGCGCAAGTTCATCATCGCCGACACCCCGGGCCATGTGCAGTACACCCGCAACATGGTCACCGGTGCCTCCACCGCCGACCTGGGGCTCGTGCTGGTCGAGGCGCGTCAGGGGATGACCGAGCAGTCGCGTCGCCACGCGGTGCTGTTGTCGTTGTTGCGGGTCCCGCACATGGTGCTGGCGGTGAACAAGATGGACCTGGTCGACTACGACCAGGCCGTGTTCGAACGCATCCGAGCGGAGTTCTTCGCCTTCACCAGCAAGCTCGTGGTCCCGGACCTGGCCGTCATCCCCATCTCGGCGCTCCAGGGTGACAACGTGGTGACGCGCTCGGCCAACATGCCGTGGTACGAGGGCCCCTCGCTGCTGCACCACCTCGAGAACGTCTACGTCGCCTCCGACCGTGACCTGGTCGACACGCGGTTCCCGGTGCAGTTCGTCATCCGCCCGAAGTCCGACGCGTTCCACGATTACCGCGGGTATGCCGGCCAGGTGGCCGGTGGCGTGCTGAAGAAGGGCGACGAGGTGATGGTGCTGCCCAGCGGGCTGACCTCGACCATTGCCGGGATCGACGTGCACGACGAGGAGGTCGACGAGGTCTTCCCGCCGATGTCGGTCACGCTGCGGCTCGCCGACGACCTGGACGTCTCGCGCGGCGACATGATCTGTCGGCCGCGGAACGCGCCCACACCCACCCAGGACGTCGACGCGATGGTCTGCTGGATGGTGCCCGAGCCCCTTGGAGTTCGTCGCAAGCTGGCGATCAAGCACACCACCAGGGCTGCGCGGGCCTTGGTGAAAGACGTGCAGTACCGCCTGAATATCAACACGCTGCACCGTGACGTCGACACGACTTCCTTGGGTCTCAACGAGATTGGCCGAATCACGCTGCGCACCACCGCGCCGTTGCTGTGCGACCCCTACAGTACGAACCGTCTGACCGGCTCGTTCATCCTGATCGACGAGGCCACGGGAATGACCGTCGGGGCGGGAATGATCAACTAGATCGGGTTCTGGCTCGCATTGAGTGCAGGGCAAAATAGGAACCTTGAGCATGAGGCGATGCGCTCACAGTTGTCCTATAGTCGTCGGGACAAATGGCCCGAGTCAGGAAAATTGTGAACCAGCACGCATTCGCTATCATGGCCCACGACCATTTCGCCATGACCGAGTCGCTGATGGACCTTGTCGACCATCCGCGAGCTTTTCCCGTGCTTCATCTCAACGTCGGCAACATCCCCGAGGTGCTCGAGCGGCACCCGCGACTGGCCGATGCTCGCCTGATTCCCCGCATCGAGGTGCGCTGGGGCCAGTACAGCCTTCTCGCCGTCCAGCTCAACCTTCTGCGGGCCGCCTTGGAGGAGGGCTTCGACTACATCCACCTGCTTTCCGGTAAGGACCTGCCGCTGCGCCCGGTGTCGGACATCATCGACTTCGTCGATGCCCGCGACGGCACCGAGTTCATCGCCGTCAACCCACGTAGGCGCACCGAGCAGGTGCGCTCGCGGGTCGGTCGTTACTGGTCCGAGCGCTTGTTGGCCGGCAAGGTCAGGCCGGGGCCACGGGGGGTGGCGATGCGCGCGGCGCAGCAGGCCTCCGTTGGGCTCCAGGGCGTCGCCCGGGTCGACCGGACTCGCTCGTGGGGGCGCGAGGTCCAGACCGGAGCCACCTGGTTCAGCATCACCGCCGACCTCGCCCGCCATTTCGTGGACCACGCCGAGTGGGCGCAACGCCACCTGAGGCACACGTTCGTGCCCGAGGAGTTCTTCTACGCCACATTGGCCGTGGACTCCCCTCGACGGGCCTACCTCGATGACGACAGCTCGGCGTGGTACTCCAACCTGCGACACATCTCCTGGCGCGAGGGTGGCCGCGGCCATCCGCACACGTGGTGCATGGCAGACCTACCCGAACTGGCCTCCTCACCCAACATGTTCGGGCGCAAGTTCGACCCCTCCCACGACCCCGACATCGTGGCTGAGGTGATGCGGATGGCCAGGGGCGAGCGCCCGAGCGGGTCGACGGACTCGACGTGAGCCTGGCGCTCACTGCCCCCGGGCGGCGTACTGCGACTCGACGGAGTCCTTGACGGGTTGCCACCAGGAAGAGTGAGCGCGGTACCACTCGATCGTGGCGGACAGACCGTCCTCCAGCTCGCCGAACTGGGGGCGCCACCCGAGTTCGTCCCGGATTCGGCTCGCGTCGATCGCGTAGCGCTTGTCGTGTCCGGCGCGGTCGGTCACGTGGTCGAACTCGTCCTCCTCGCGGCCGCACAGGTGCAGCAGAGTGTGCACGACGTCGAGGTTCGAGCGTTCGCAGTCCGCACCGACGAGATAGGTCTGCCCGACCTCGCCGTGGTCCAGCACCGTCATCACCGCGCGGGAATGGTCGCTGGTGTGGATCCAGTCGCGCACGTTGTCGCCGGTGCCGTAGAGGCGGGGGCGCCCGCCCTGCAGCAGGGTAGTGACCTGGCGGGGGATGAACTTCTCGATGTGCTGCCAGGGGCCGTAGTTGTTCGAGCAGTTGCTGATGGTGGCGCGCACCCCGAAGGAGCGCACCCAGGCCCGCACCAGATGGTCCGCCCCTGCCTTGCTCGCCGAGTAGGGGGAGGAAGGCCGGTAGGCCGACTCCTCGGTGAAGCGCGCCGAGCCCTCCAGTGGGAGGTCCCCGAAGACCTCGTCGGTGGAGACGTGATGGAGCCGGACGTCGTGCCGGCGCACCGCCTCAAGCAGGGTGAACGTACCGACGATGTTGGTCTGCACGAAGGGCCGGGGGTTGCTCAGGCTGTTGTCGTTGTGCGACTCGGCCGCGAAGTGGACGACTGCGTCGTCGGGCCCGGTGAGCTGGGAGACGAGCTCTTCGACGACGGCGGGGTGGGCGGCGG
>JBAUJO010000038.1:0-7825 GCA_049683875.1 Ornithinimicrobium sp. | reverse complement strand
GAGAGAACCGGCCTCGCAGTGCGGTGTCGTCGGGATGGCGCCCTCGCCCGGGCTGGTCCCGATGGAGGGCGTCGCCCCCTTCGCTCGCGGGCTGGACCGGGTCGGCCCGCTGGCTCGTGACGTGGCCGACACCCGCCTCGCCCTGGCCTCGATGGGTGGGGAGCGGGTGGAGGGCTCGGCGGCCGTCCGAGTGGGTGTGGTCCGCGAGCTCCTCACCGGCCGGAACCGCCCCGACGTGCTCGGTCCCTTCGGGGAGTGGCTGGAGCGGCTGCGCGGCCACGGGGTGGAGGTCTGCGAGGTGTCGGTGCCGGACGCGCCGAGGGCCCTGCAGGCCTACATGGTGCTGACCTCGGTGGCCGCGCTGGCCTGGCTCGAGCCCTGGGTGCGCAGCGGCCGAGCCGGCGAGGAGATGACCCGCCGCCACGAGTACGGAATCCGGTTGCGGGAGCACGACACGGACGCGCTGGCCAAGGCCGACACCGTTCGGCGCCGACTGATCGCGCAGGTTCGGTCCGTGTTCGAGGAGTGCCCGGTCGTGGTCTCTCCCACCATGCCGACCACCGCACCGCTGCTGGACGGTGAGATCACCGCGGAGGACCTGGCCGACCCGCTGGCCGCGCCCTATACGGACTGCTGGACGGTCGTGGCCAACCTGGCCGGGGTGCCGGCGCTGTCGGTGCCGGCGCCGACCGACGGGCTGCCGGCCGGCGCCATGCTGATGGGTCAACCGGCCACCGAGGCGACCCTGCTGGGCTCAGCCGCGCTCGGAGAGTCCGTCTGAGAGCTCGGACAGCGCCTGGTCCAGCGACACGGCGGGCGACCACCCCCAGGCGCGGGCGCGGCTGGTGTCGATATCCCCCGTCCATGCCGGGCCCTCGTCCCACACCGGGTCCACACCCACGGCGTCCGCGACGGTGCCGACGTAGTCGCGCATGGTGGCCGGGCTGCCGGCGACGTTGACCGGCGTGCACTCACCGGTCACCGGGCCGCGCAACAGATCGGTGGTGGCCGCGATGCGGGCCATGGCCACGTCGGCGGCGAGCGCCGCGAGGTCGTCGACGTGCACCCAGGGGAAGCTCCGCTCAGGGATGGCGTGGCGCGCCTGCTCCTCGTCGGCCATCACGGCGGGGCGCAGCGTGTTCCAGACTGAGCTCTCTGCGTTGCCGAGGATCGCCGGGGGCCGGATCAGCACCCGGGTCAGCCCGTCGACCTGCGCCAGTGCCGCGTCGGTGTCGCGCTTGGTCACCGCATAGTCGCCCGCACTGTCGTCGACCAGCTGGGAGGACTCCTCGACGTCGCCGCCCTGGGGGCTGAGCTCGTAAACGGCCGCGGTGGAGATGTGCACCAGGCGGGCGACCCCGGCGTCGCGCGCGGCCCGGGCCAGAGCAGAGGTGGCCTCGACCCCGATGCTGTGCTGGGTCTGCCGGTCCGAGCCCATCGGGTGGACGGTGGTGACGACGGCATCGGCACCCTGGACGACGACCGCTGCGAACTCGGGGTCGGTGAAGTCGCCGACCTCCTCCTCCACCCCAGGCAGGCGGGGGGCCGTGCCGGCGCGCCGGACCACGGCCCGGACTCTGCCGTCGCGCTCGCTCAGGGCCGTGCAGACGTGGGAGCCCACCAGGCCGTTCGCCCCGGTGACCACCACCAGGGGGGAGGGTGAGGTCGTCGCAGAAGTCATGGCCCCAGCCTCGCACGCACCCGAAAGCCAGGCCGGCCCAGGCTTCCGGCCCCCATGCACCGGTCCCCATGCAACGGTCCACAGGGATGGTCTACAGGAACTGCAGCGGGTCGAAGTCCTCGATGGCGATGATGCGCAGCCTGGGCAGCGGGGTGTTGAACGCTCGCGCGTCGTGCTCCAGGTCGAAGAACTGCATCCCGCGCGCCTCCAACGGCCCGAAACCGTTGTTGCGGAACTCCTCGAACGCCATCAGCCCCACCCGCCGGCCGCCGACGACCAGCGGCCCCAGCGTCTCCAGGAAGTCCCCGTCGTGGCTGACCAGCATGACGTCGTCGTCCCGGCCCAGCAGGGCCTCCAGGGTGGCCTGGATGGCCATGTCCACGACCTTGTCGTCACCGGTGCCCGACAGCGGCACACACGCGTACCCGATGGCGCGCAGCGCCTGCACGAAGGCCATCGGCAGCCCCGAGCTGGCGTTGAGGAAGAACAGGCCCTTCACCGGCTGCTCCCACTGCGCCTGGGCGAAGGTGAGCAGCCGGTCCCATCGAGGCCGTTCCTCGGGGTTGGGGCGCCGGTTCAGGATGGAGTTCCCCAAGGTGGCGTCGATGTTCTCTCCGTCGATGAGCACGTAGGTCGTCTTCGACCCCGGCCCCCCATCGAAAGTGTCCATGACTATTCCTTCATCGATACGTCCCGAAAGCCCGACCGGATTCCGCGAGAAAAGGCCAGGCTACTCGTAGACGTACTTCTGCGGGCCGGGGAAAATCCACGACAGACCGTCGCGGAGCCGGTCGCGCCAGTTCTCCCAGGAATGCCCGTCGCGGGCCTCGACATACCGCACCGTCGCGCCGGTCATCTCGAACACCGGCACCATCGAGCGGTTGTGCACGATGAGCGGCTCGTAGACACCGCACGAGATGAACATCCGGGAGGCCACCATCCGTGGCGTGCTTCGGAATCGGTTCATGAACTTGACCACGGGGTCGAACGCCTCGCCCCCACCGTGGTCGTCGCCGATGTCGGTGAACACGAACGACCCGGACTGCAACAACAGCGAGTCCGCCAGGCCGGGCTTGCGATACGCCGTGGACAGAGAGGCGACCGCACCGAAGCTCGCTCCCATCAGGCACCGCGCCGCGGGGCGGTCGATCAGGGGCAGCCGCTCGTTCAGGTAGGGCAGCAGCTCGCTTTCCAGGTGGCGTGCGTGGGCTGCGCTGTTCGGGTACTCCTTGAGCCGGTCACCGGGATTGCTGAACACCACGATGGTCTCGGCCATGTCGAGGCGATGAATGAGGTTGTCCAGCACCGTCTTCATGGCCGCGTAGTTCAGATAGTCATCCCCGTCGTGCACGACCAGCAACGGGTATGCCGAGCTCTCGCGATACCGCGCCGGTAGATAGACGCGGTTCGTGGTCGTGCGCCGCAGTGCCTTGCTGGGCAGCTCGACGGTATGCAGCTCGCCGGGGCGCGCGTCCGGGTCGTGGAGCACCCAGTCAGGAGTCTGGTAGCCGCTGGCCTGGCAGACCGAGGACGACCCGACGGGGCTGTGCGCCACGTACGGGTTGAGTGGGTCGTTGAACTGCGCGTGGTCGTGCCCGACCTGCGTGCTGATCTGGTACTCCACCCGCGAGCCCTCGGGCAGCTCGATGGTCACCCACCACAGCGACGTGTGGCCGAGGCGCTTCATCGGCACGTGCTGCGGCTGGTTCACGATGCGGTGCATGACGTGCACCTCGTCGGCCTGCCCGCGGAAGAGGAAGGTGCATCGCGGGCCCTCCACGATCGGGACCTCGTGCTGGCTGAGGAACTCATCGACCGAAGCCTCGTCGACGTGGTCGCGCTCGCGCAGACGGTTGATCGCGAGCTTGGTGCGGCGGCGGGCGCCGAACGGCCCGGCGGTCCGCTGGCTCACGACGCCAGCCCCGAGGCCCCGGTCGAGCCGTCGGGCAGCAGCACCGTGGCCCCGGGGGGCAGGGCACCGTCGTAGCCGACGTGCACGCTGGTGCCGGTGCCCAGCAGCAGCCCCTGGCTGGGGGCGAAGCGGCGGGCGAGCACGGCCATCCGGTCACGGTCGCCGAGATCGAGCCGTTCGCGGGGCGAGGGCAGGGCCACCGTGCCCCGCACCAGACCCAGCCCGGTGCCGTAGACCTCGGCGATGGCAGGCCCGTGCGCGGCGCGGTCGTGGAACAACACGACCCGTTCGGTCAGCACCATCGCCCCGGCGCCCCAGGCGATGATCGGCACGTCGAGGGCGGGAGCGATGTTGAACAGGTGCAGGGCACCGAGTAGCACGCCGACGTGGCCCCCGGTGAGGACCACCGCCTGCGTGTCGGCCAGCTCGCGGGCCACCGCCTGGCGCGCCCGAGCGATGGAGTCGCGCTCGTGCGGTCGCCACCGCTGCCAGAACTCGGCATAAGCGTCCTCGATCCGCTGCAGGTGCCGCCGGTCCAGGTCGCGGATGATGGTCTCGGCGTCCGTGATGGCGCTCTGGCGCACCCGCTCCTCGCGCGGCGAGTGCTGCAGCAGCTCGATCAACGCGCGGATCGCGTGGTCGAGGCCGAGCAGGTAAAGCTCCTGCATCTCCTCGATGAGCCGGCGCCGTTCCAGATCCGCCTGGGCCAGCTCTGGGTCGGACTCCCAGACCTGCTGCATCCGGTGCCAGAGCCGCAGGTTCACCGTGTTGTGGTTCAGGGTCTCGCTGAGCAGCTCGTCGTCGGGCTCCCGCTCCTGCCACCCGGCATTGATGGTACCGAACCGTGCCTCGCTCAGGCCCAGTGCCGCGACGACCTGGCCGAGCCTCGGCGTGCGTTGCGGGCCGAGCAGCGTGACATGGGCGTCGGTGGACATCGACTGGTCAGTGCTCAGGATGCGTGGACCTGCACGGTCTGACCGACGTCGTCGAGCATGGAGTGCAGGGTGTCGAAGTCAGGGTGGCGCATGCGGACCCATGCGTTGGCCATGTAGCCGTTCTCCACCGGCTGGGTCGGGGTGCCCGAAGGCGGCAGGTGGGCGTCGAGGATCCACCTGCCGTACCGGTTCTCCACGGCCTCCAGCCCCGAGTAGTGCGTGATCTGGCCGTCCTGGTCAGGACGCAGGGCGATGATGCCGGCGGAGTGGCTGCGACTGGGCCGGATGTCCGTTCCGCCGTAGAGCACGGCCTGAGCCCAGGCCAGGTAGACGTCGATGTCGTTGGCCGCGCTGTACAGGTCCCAGCAGCCCACACCGGGTGGGCGCACCCCGATCTCACTGAACTTCAGGCCCTTCGGCCCGTGGAACCACTCCATGTGGGTGGCTGAGGTGGTGATCCCCAGTGCCGCGCAGACCCGGCGCCCCATCTCCTTGATCTCGTCGTAGAGTCCGCCGCCGTCGAGCCGGTTGGTCGAGATGTACTGCGGGGAGATCCAGCGATGGCGCATCGCCTCGAGGACACCGGGGAAGTAGTGGCAGGCGAAGTCCAGGGTGGGGTGGCCGTTGATGCTGATCGTGTCGTAGAAGCCCTCGTGGCCCTCGACGAACTCCTCCACCGCGATGGATGTCGTGCCGGCGCCGAACTGGCCCAGCGCCACCTCCAGCTCGTGGTCGTCGGCCACTCGGCTCGTCCCGGCGGCACCGGCTCCGTCGCGTGGCTTGAGGATCAGCGGGTAGCCGACTGCGGCCGCGAACTGGCGCACCTCCTCGACCGTGTCGGCTCCGGTCGACGCGGCGGTGGGCACTCCGGCCTCGCGCAGCGCGTGCTTCATCGACGGCTTGTCCCGGCACAGCCACGTCGTGTGCACCGAGACCCCTGGTATGCCGGTGTTCTCACGGACGAGGGCGGCGGGCAGCGTGTGCGACTCGATCGTGGCCTCGAGCCGGTCCACCCAGACCCAGCTCTGCACCCGACGGACGACATCGGTCATCTGGTCGACGTCGGTCACCGAACCGACCTGCTCGTAGTGACCCATCCACGACCGCAGCTCCTCGTCGAGGTAGTCGGCCGGGGTCTCGCCGACCCCGATGACATGGGCACCGGCATGGCTCAGCGCCCGGACGAACTCCCGCTGGTTCTTCGGGAAGTGCGGTTCGACGAAGACGATGTTCACCCCGCCGAGCCTGCCATATCGGCCCGGAGCGGGTCACTCCCGCGATCGCGCCAAGGTATCGAAGCCTTCGGCGACGACCTCGGCATACACGTGCATCCCCTCGATATCGGGATGGATCCCGTCGCCCTGCAGGGTTTCCGGCTGCGCGGTCGCCGCGGCGTTCCAGTCCCCCACGGTGACCAGGGGGTAGTCCTTGGCGACCCGGGCGATGATGGCGTTCGAAGGTTTCGTGAAGCTGGACCGGCCGTAGAGGTTCATCAGCACCACGCGGCGCTCCGGGCCGAGCTTGTCCAGGAAGCCGCGGAGCCGCTCCTCCTTGACTCCGGCGTTGGTCCCGAAGTGCACCACGACGTTGTCGCGCACGAGCCCCTCACCCACCGCGTCGTCGAGGACCGCTTCGGCGTCCTTCCACTGTCGGTTGGACTTGGCCAGGTAGCTCGTGCCGGGGAAGCGGTAGGTCAGCCCGTCCGCACTGGTCACGATGAGCGAGTCCCCGATGGCGGTGATCTGCGACCCAGGCGGGACGAGCAGGCCTTCGTCGTCCTCGCGGTAGCCCCAGTCCTGCTGGGGGGTCGCCTCGTCCTGGCGACCCTGGCCGGAGGAGCCGTCCGCCCCCGTCGACCCGACCGGGGCTCGCGCCGCTTCGCGGGCCGCTTCGACGACACCGACCGCCGCTGCGGCCTCACGTTCGGCAGCCGGTGGGGGTGCCTGCTGCTCGAGCTGGGCCTGGGCGGACTCGATCTGGCGCTGGGTGGCCGACTTCTCGGGGGCGGTCACGACCGCCGCCACCATCAGCACCAGCACCACCGCGAGCGCAACTGCGATCAACCGGGGTGCCCGCGACACGCGCCACGGTGTCGACAGCCACGCTGCGGCGCGGCGCGCCGGCAGGAGGAAACCGTCCCGCCGGATCGGGGTCTCGACGAAGGTGAACGACAGGGCCGACAGCGCCAGGGTGGTGACCAGGGCCGAGGTCAGCAGCACCGCCGAAGCGCCGGTGCCCGGGGCCACCGGGAAGAGCGCGAACGCCATCATCAGCACCGGCCAGTGCCAGAGGTAGATGCCGTAGCAGCGGCGCCCGAGCCAGGTCAGTGGGCGCAGGCCCATCAGCGATCGCCACGGGCTGTCGTGCTCCAACAGGCCCGCGATGAGGAGCACGGTCGCGGCTGCGCCGAGCACGATGCCGCCTCGGAACGTCCAGCTCGACAGCTCGTCCAGCGTGGCCATCAGCAGCATGAGCCCGGCAAAGGCGGCGGTCACGGCCAACCCGCGCCAGCGTCGCCACCAGGCGGTATGCAGCCACGCCCGCTCCGGCCCCGCCCACGCCAGAGCCAGCGCCACCCCGAGCATCAGCGAGAACGCGTGCGTATCGGTGCCGTAGTACACGCGCGTCGCGTCCTGGCCGGGCTCGAAGATCACGGCCATCGCCACCGCTGAGGCCAGCGCCAGAGCGAGCACGACCCCCACTCGGCTGCGAGTGCTACGGGCCAGCACCACGGTCAGCACGAGCCCGAAGGGCCAGAGCAGGTAGAACTGCTCCTCGACCGCCAGGGACCAGAAGTTCACGAAGAGCAGGGGCGACGTCGCGGAGAAGTAGCTGGCCCCGGCGGAGATCTCGAGCCAGTTGGTGGTGAAGGTCAGGGCGCCGAGCGTCTGGCGTCCGATCGCCACCAGCAGGTCACCGCCGATGAGCCGAGCAGCGGCAACGCTGACCACGACCACCACCACGAGCGCCGGCAGCAGTCGGCGGGCCCGCCGGAGCCAGAACCCCGGTAGATCTATCCGGCCACGTTCGTGCAGGTCACGCAGGAGCAGGGTGGTGATGAGGAAGCCGGAGACGACGAAGAAGACGTCGACGCCGAGGAAGCCACCGGGCAGCACCTCGGGGGTGAAGTGGTAGACCAGCACCGCGATGATGGCCAGGCCTCGCAGCCCGTCCAGCCCGGGGATGTGACCTGGGCGGGGTCGAAGGTCGTGCGGGCCTCGGGGGGTGCGGCGGCGCCGAGGTGGGGCCGGCGGGGCGGCTCGGCGCGATGATGCCTGCGGCGCCACGGTGCGGGTG
>JBAUJO010000037.1:0-4804 GCA_049683875.1 Ornithinimicrobium sp. | reverse complement strand
CCTCGGCGATGCGCCGTGGGCGCCGTTGAAGATCGCCTCCGGGTGCGACCGGCGGTGCGCCTTCTGTGCCATCCCCATGTTCCGCGGCTCGTTCGTCTCGCGGCAGCCCGATGAGATCGTGGCCGAGGCCCGGTGGCTGGCCGACCGCGGCGTCACCGAGGTCTTCCTGGTCAGTGAGAACACGACCTCCTACGGCAAGGACCTGGGTGACCTGAGGCTGCTGGAGCAGCTGCTGCCCGAGCTGGCCGCCGTCCCGGGCATCGAGCGGGTGCGGGTCTCCTATCTCCAGCCCGCCGAGATCCGCCCCGGCCTACTCGACGTGATGGCGCAGACCCCCGGGGTTGCCGGCTACTTCGACATCTCCTTCCAGCACGCCTCCGCGCCGCTCTTGCGCCGGATGCGCCGGTTCGGTGACCGCGAGTCGTTCCTGGCGCTGCTCGATCAGGTACGCAGCCGGCTGCCGGAGGCGGGGGTGCGCACCAACGTCATCGTCGGCTTCCCGGGCGAGACCGAGGAGGACCTCGCCGAGCTGATGGCCTTTCTGGAACACGCGCGCCTAGACGTCGTCGGCGTGTTCGGCTATTCCGACGAGGACGGAACGGAGGCCCAGACGCACGCCGAGCAGCACGACGCCCAGCTCATCACCGAGCGGGTCGCCCGGGTCAGTGCCTGGGTGGAGGAGCTCACCGCCCAGCGCACCGCCGAGCGCATCGGGCAGCTGGTGAGCGTGCTGGTCGAAGAGGTCGATCCTGTGAACGGCGAGGTGACCGGTCGCGTCGAGCAGCAGGGACCGGATGTCGACGGCACTACCTCCCTGCTCGGCGGCGCGGACCTACGCGTGGGTGACATCGTGACCGCCGAGGTCACGGACACCATGGGGGTCGACCTTCTCGCGCGGGTGCTCGACCCGCTCGATGGCAGCGGCCCGGCTCAGGTGAGGGTCGGTGCCCGATGAGCACGTCGACGGGCGCATCCAAGCCCACCCTGTGGAACGTGCCGAACGCCCTGACGATGCTGCGCATCGTGCTGGTGCCGCTGTTCGTCGTGGTCCTTCTCGCCAATGACGGCGCCTCGACGTCGATGCGGGTCTGGGCCGCACTCATCTTCGTCGTGGCCGTCGCCACGGACTGGCTGGACGGTGACCTCGCTCGACGTCAGGGGCTGGTCACCGACTTCGGCAAGATTGCCGACCCCATCGCCGACAAGGCGCTCATCGGGGCTGCCCTGATCTGCCTGTCCCTGCTCGGTGAGCTCGCCTGGTGGGTGACGGTGGTGATCATGCTGCGCGAGATCGGCATCACGGTGCTGCGGTTCGTGATCATCAAGCGTGGTGTGATGCCGGCCAGCCGCGGTGGCAAGCTCAAGACCGCCCTGCAGTCCCTCGGCCTGGTGCTGTTGATCCTGCCGCTGACCGGCCTGTTGCACGTGCTCGGGCTGGTCGTGATGTATGCCGCGCTGGCCGTGACCGTTGTCACCGGCATCGACTATCTCCTCCAGGCGTGGCGGATCTGGCGCGGTTCGGATGTCGCTGCCTGAGCACCCGGACACCGACGGGCTAGCCAGCGAGCTCATCACCCACTGCCGTGACCGCAGGCTCACCCTCGGGGTGGCCGAGTCGCTGACCGGGGGGCTGCTGGCCGATGCCCTGGTGCGTGTGCCGGGAGCCAGCGCGGTGGTGCTGGGCGGCGTCGTGGCCTACGCCCCCAGCATCAAGCGCACCGTGCTCGGGGTCCCGGCCGCCCTGCTCGAGGAGCACGGCACGGTCTCCCGTGCCTGCGCCGAAGCGATGGCCCAGGGCGCCCGGCGCGTGCTCCACTGTGACGTGGCCATCGCCACCACCGGAGTGGCGGGCCCGGACCCCAGTGAGGGCCACGCGCCTGGCACCGTGCACCTCGCCGTGCGCTGGGTGGACGGTGCGCGGGAAGAACGAGGCGATGACGCGGCGTTGACCCTGTGCGGTTCCCGAGCCGACGTCCGCGAGCAGGCCGTGCGTAGCGCGCTGGCCCTGGCGCTGGGGTCGGTGACCGCGCCCCCACCCTCGACGCCGGGAGGGGGTCGCAAGGTACCGTAGAGATCCATCGTCACCGCTGTGGCGAATGCCTATGACAACGACAAGCCCACGACGAGACGGTTCAACCGCACGGCACGAACCGAGCAAGGGAGGGAAGGCCCATGGTGCTCCTACGACGCGAACTCGGTGATGTGCTGCGCGAGCAGCGCCAGGGCCAGGGCCGCACCTTGCGTGAGGTCTCAGCCAGTGCCGCAGTCTCGCTGGGCTACCTCTCCGAGGTAGAGCGCGGCGAGAAGGAAGCCTCCTCTGAGCTTTTGGCCTCGATCTGCAAGGCGCTGGACCTGTCCATGGCCGACATGCTCAGCAGCGTGTCGGACCGGGTCAGCCTGGCCGAGGCATCCGAGCAGCAGATGAACGCGATGCTGGCCGGCGGTCTGGCCAAGCCGATCCACCGCGATGCGTTGACGATCCAGGCCACCCCCGACGCAGACGTGTCGGTGACGCCCGCCGCCTGAGCCGCCCTCAGGTGCGACGCTCCCGGCCGTGCCCCAGCGGCTGCTGCCGCTCCCCACTGTCGGTCGGAGCCAGCCCACCCTGACAGTGGGGGCAGTAGAACATCACCCGCTCCCGAGGCTGCTGACCGATCGGAGCGAGCCGGATCGTGTTCGCACATCGGCCACACGGCAGACCCACCTTGCCGTGGACCCACGCATCGTCGACGGAGTCGGTGCGGCCGGTGACGGTGGTGCGACCCAGGCGACAGCTGAGCACGAGCAGGCGCCGGGCCGTGTCGACCACGGCCGCCACCTCCTCCTGGCCCACCCGTGCGACCGAGGTCCACGGGTTCAGCCCGTGCAGGAACAGCGGCTCCGAGGCGAAGATCGTGCCGATTCCGGTGAGGTTGCGCTGGTCCAGCAGCGCCTCGGCGATGGCCCGCTCGGGTTGGCGCATCACGTTGGCCACCGCCTGTTGCCCGTCGTAGGCCGGGTCCAGCAGGTCCGGGCCGAGGTGGCCCACCAGCGTGGTCTCATCCGCGGTGCGCACCAGGTCGAGCATGCCCAGGCTGTCGCCCACGGCAACGACCGAGCTCGTGGTGATGATCGCCCGGATCGTATGAAGCCGCGAGCCGCGAGCCGCGCTACGCCCCCGGCCGCGGTAGACCTTCCACCGACCCTCCATCCGCAGATGGCTGTGCAGGGTCAACTCACCTTCGAGGCGATGGAGCAGGTGCTTGCCTCGTGGGACCACCTCCACGGTGCGCCGGCCGCTGAGGTCGACCGTAGCCAGTGATGGCACCCGCAGGTCGCTCGCCACGACCAGCTCGCCGGCCAGCGCCGTATGCAGTCGCCGAGCGGTCCGCCATACCGCGTCACCCTCCGGCACCCTCAGCGCCGCATTCGCAGGCCCTGCGGGGCGGTGTGGAAACCGGCGCCGGTCAGAGCCCCCGCCAGAGGATGGTCACTCGACAGCGCCGGGCCTCCGTCGATCTTGGCGACGGTAAGGGTGGCGACCCCCCGGTGGCGGACCTGGTCGGCCAGGGCCGCAGCCGCTGAGCCGAGCGCGTCCGCGTCGTCGGTGAAGGTCAGGGCCGTGCGTCCTCCCCTTTCGAGGTAGAGCGCCAGCGCGCCGTCGGCGAGCACGACCAGCGCGCCGGCCTTGCGTCCGGGGCGGTGCTGGCTCCCAGCGGGCTCCACACCATCGGCGCCACCGTCACGGCTACCGCGACCTTCTCGGCCCGAGGCCCCACCACGTGTGGGCCAGGGCATCGACGCGCCGTACGGGTTCGCGGGGTCGGTCGCCGCCAGCACGACGACCTTGGATCGCTCGTCGCCGCGGTCGCGCTCGACCGCCTCGGACAGGGCCCGCATACGGTCGACCGCACCCGTGGTGCCGAACTGAGCGGCGCCCAGGTGCTCCACGAAGTACCCCCGGCGCACCCGGCCGGCCTCCTCGGCCGAGGCGAGGATCCGGTAGACCCCGGCGTAGCCACCCTCGATACCTTCGGCCATCACGCTGCCGCGCGTCACCACGCCGTATCGGTCGAGCAGCTGCTCGGCCGTAGCGACGGCGCGCAGGGTGCCATCGAGCTCGGGCTCGGGCAACAGCGACCATCGCCCGGCAGCGGTGGCCGGACCCGTCCGGCGCGGCATGGCCGGTCGACCCGTTCGGGGCGTGCCCGCGGCGAGGCCGGCCGGGCTCCTGGACCATCGCGTCGTCCGCCCCGGCCGTGGCCCGCTCCGGCGCGACTTGTGCGCGCTCTTTCCGCCCGAGAGCAGCATCCGCAACGGGGCCAGGGTGTCGCCGGTGAGCCGGCCCTCCCACACCAGCTGCCACATCGTTGCCAGCACGGTGGCGTCGTCGAGGGGGCCGTCCGCCGCGACGGCGTCGGCGAGAGCCCGGAAGAAGTAGGCGCCACCGTGCTCCAACACCCGCATCACGCGCTCGGCGTGTTCGCCGGCGGTGGCGCCATCGTAGGCGCCCTGCCGAGGGCCCTCCACCGACGAGCCTTCCACCGAGGAGGCCGCCGGGACGGCCAGGCTCAGGTGGGCCGAGTCGGCCAGGTGCAGCGAGACCCACCCGTCGTCACCGGGCAACGCTGCGTGACCCTGCCAAAGCACCTCTCCGGCCGTCATCAGCTCGTCCAACATGGCGGGGGAGTAGTCGCGGACCCGGGCCGGGAGGATCAACGACTCCACAGCGCTGGCTGGCAGCTGCACCCCGGCGAGCTGCTCGACCACGCGGTGGACACCGTCCGGTCCCCGCAGCTCTCCGACGGACTGCCAGCCGACCAGG
>JBAUJO010000036.1:0-4940 GCA_049683875.1 Ornithinimicrobium sp. | reverse complement strand
GTGCTGCTGCGCTGTGACCTGGAGCCGCGATCCGCACCGTCGTTTCGTGGCGCGCGTGCCGAGCCGGCCGAACGCGACTGGCCGCGCGGGTTTCCCCCACGAGAGGCGTGGCCCCGACGCTCACGGCTGCCCTCGATGTCCTCCACCTGCTCCGCGGCCAGGCCGGCGCGGGTCCGCGACGACTTCGGCAGCATGCCCGTGATGCCCTGGGGGATGTCGAGCTCGGCGTAGAGGTGAGCAGAGGAGGAGTAGGTCTCCTCCGGCTCGGGGATGCCCAAGTCGAGGGCCTTGTTGATCAGCGTCCACCGGTGCAGGTCGTCCCAGTCAACGAAGGTCACCGCGACCCCCGTCGCCCCGGCACGGCCGGTGCGTCCGGTGCGGTGCAGGTAGGTCTTGTCATCCTCCGGGCACTGGAAGTTGATCACGTGCGTGACCGCCTCGACGTCGATGCCGCGGGCGGCCACGTCGGTGGCCACCAGCACGTCCACCTTCGAGGCGCGGAACGCTCGCAGGGCCTGCTCCCGTGCTCCCTGACCGAGGTCGCCATGGATCGCGGCGGCGGCGAACCCTCGACCGGTCAGGTCGTCGGCCACCTTGGCCGCCGTGCGCTTGGTCCGCGCGAAGATGATGGTCAGGCCACGGGCTTGGGCCTGCAGGATGCGCGAGACCATCTCCACCTTGTCCATCGCGTGCGCCCGGTAGACGAAGTGTTCGACTGCGGCGACGGTATGCCGCTCGTCTCCGTCGGTGATCGCGCGGATGTGAGTGGGCTGGGTCATGTACCCGCGGGCCAGGGAGACGACGGCACCGGGCATGGTCGCGCTGAACAGCATCGTCTGGCGTCCCGCCGGGGTCATCGCCAGGATCTTCTCGACGTCGGGCAGGAAGCCCAGGTCCAGCATCTCGTCTGCTTCGTCCAGCACCACCGTCCGTGCATGGGCCAACGACAGATGTCCCTTCTCGGCCAGGTCGATGAGCCGACCAGGGGTACCGACAACGATCTCGACGCCGGTGGCCAGCGCCTCGATCTGCGGCTCGTAGGCGCGACCCCCGTAGACCGTGAGCACTCGGACGCCACGCAGGGCGCCGGCGCGGCTGAGGTCGGCCGCGACCTGGCTGGCCAGCTCACGGGTCGGCGCGACGGCCAGCGCTTGGGGAGCACCGGGAACGGCCAGGGAGTCGAACCCCTCGTCGGCTGGGCCGACGACGCGTTGCAGGATCGGCAGCCCGAAGCCGAGGGTCTTGCCGGTGCCGGTCTTGGCCTGCCCGATGATGTCGTGACCGCTGAGGGCGACCGGCAGGGTCATGGCCTGGATCGGGAACGGATGGGTGATGCCGGACTCGGCCAAGGCGCGCACCACGTCGGGGTGCAGGTCGAAGTCGGCGAAACTGCGGGTCTCTTCCATGAATCTCTCTGATCGGCGGCCTGCGGTGTCTCACCGAGGACGAGTGATGGGCCGATCGGAGAATTCGTTGCCGGGCGGGAACCGCCAGGCATGCACATGGGTGCGGAGCTGTTGTCGTCGTGCCGACCGGGCACCGGGATGCCTCGAGTCTACGACCTTCGCAGCCGGGAGTGTGCTAACGCGGCGCCGAGCCCTTACGGCCGAAGACGAACCCGTAGAGGACCACCAGGATGACGGCTGCCACGACGCCGGCCAGCAGCGCGAGCGCGTTGAAGCCCGAGCGGTCGCTCACCGCGGTGACGACCACGGCGCCGACCAGCGCTCCGGCGGCGCCGATGAGCACGGTCATCACGAGCGAGATCTCCTGGCGACCGGGTACGAGGAGTCGTGCGAGCGGCCCGAGAACGAGGCCCACGATGAGGGCACTGAGCACAGTGAGGGTCATCGCACGGCCACCCTGGCGACCTGCCCGCAGTGTGGAGCAGACATGGGCGTGCCTAGGCCGTGCCGAAGCCGACCTTGCCCTTCTCCTGCACCCCGATCTCGACATAGGCCAGGGCAGCGGAAGGAATCAGCATCTGCCGGCCCTTGTCATCCTCCAACGCGACGACGCCGTCGGCGCTGGACAGCCCGGCTTGCACCGCCTCGCGCACCTGCGCGCCGCTGTGGGCGGACTGGAACGTCAGCTCCCGCGAGACGTCACGCACACCGATCCGAACTTCCACTGTGCTCCTCCTGCTCTACGCCGGGACATTCCCAGTTCGGTGCCAGTATGCCCTCCCGACGGTGCCGCCAGGGTCCGGGGCCGTGACACGAACAAGGCGTGCGGCCTGTCGGCGTGGACTGATGTGATGGTGCCATGGTGTTCAGTTCCTGGGACGCGGTTGCGCCTTTCCCCCTGCCGGGCGACGCGTCGGCTTCGGCACCGAGTCTGGACCCAGACCAGGCCGCCGTGGTCTCGGCGGTCGTGGCGGAGCCGGCTCGGGTCGTCCTGGCCCTCGGTGCCCCGGGCACCGGCAAGACGTGGGTCGCCCAGCACGCGGTCCGGCAGCTCGTGGCCGGCCAGCCGGCCGGGGCCGGTCCCGACGGAGCCGTCGTGCTAGCTCCGACACGGGTCCGGGCGGACCAGCTCGCAGCCGAGCTCAGTGAGCACATCCCGGGGACCCGCACGGAGCCCTTGGTGCGCACGCCGTCCTCGCTTGCGTTCGCGATCCTGCGGCGAGCGGCGGTGGCGGCCGATGACCCGCTGCCGCGGCTGCTCACCGGTGCCGAACAGGACACCATCCTGCGCGAGCTGTTGGAGGGACATGTGCAGGACCGGGACGGCTCCCCGTCCTGGCCGGCGGACATGAGGTCGGCCGTGGGCACGGCCGGGTTTCGCGGGCAGCTGCGAGAGCTGTTCATGCGAGCCTCGGAACACGGGCTGGACCCGCCAGGTCTGCGGTCCCTCGGGCAACGCCACGCTCGGCCGGAGTGGGTGGCCGCGGCCGAGGTCCTACGAGAGTACGAGCAGGTGACGGCGCTGGGCACACCCGGCGCCTACGACCCCGCGACCATCTGTACCGCTGCGGCCTCGGCGGTCGAGGCGGACCCCGACCTACGCCGCGACGCCACGGGCGCGCTTCGGCTGCTCGTTGTCGACGACGCCCAGGAGCTGACCGCCTCGGCAGCACATCTGGTCGCGACGGTCGCGACCCCGCAGGTGAGGGTCCTGCTCATCGGTGACGGCGACGCGGCTGTCCAAGGTTTCCGTGGGGCCCTCCCGCGACGCTTCGTCCAGCTCGCCGACGAGCTCGCTCAGGAGCGAGCCGGTACCTCTGCTCACCTCTCCCGGTTCGTGCTGCGCACGCGTCACCGGCAGGGGGCCGTGCTCGCCCGCCCTGCCGACGAGGTCGTCCGATGTGTCGGGGTGACGACCGGCACGGCGCACCGCGGGCCGCGGCTCGCAGCCGACCACCCACTTCGAGGTCAGGCTGATGGTGCCCACCACGACGGGCCCACGGCACCAGCTGGGGAGGCTGTCGAGGTCGCAGTCATGCCGAGCGTGTCACAGGAGGCCGAGCTGGTTGCGTACCGTCTGCGACGCGCGCATCTGCTCGACGGCCTCGGCTGGTCGCAGATGGTGGTGATCTGCCGCTCCGGGGCCCGTCAGGCGGCGATGCGCAGAGCCTTACAGTCCGCTGGGGTGCCGGTTCGGTCAGCTCCGCTGAACGGACCGCTCGCGGCCGACCCGGCGGTCCGGCCGCTGTTGCTCGCCTACGAGGCCGTGCTGCGCTGGTGCGAGGGGATGGACCGGCTGGACCCGAGCCTGATGAGCGAGCTGCTCTCCTCCGCGCTGACCCGAGCCGACCCGGTCGCGTTGCGGCGACTGCGTCGTGCCGCACGGCGACAGGCGGCAGGCTCGGCCGGCGATGCGACGACCGTTCCGAGGACCACCGACGGCACCGATGCGCTGCTGGGCCGCTGGGTGCTCGACCCCCTATGGGGTGCCCCGCTCGGTGTGGCCGACCCCGACCTCGAGCCGCTGATGCGCCTGGCTCGGGTGCTGAGGGCGGGGCGTGACGCGCTCGTCGACGGCGAGGGGGCACCCGTTCGGGGTCGCAGCGCCCACAGCGTGTTGTGGGCGCTGTGGGATGCCAGCGCAGTGGCGGCGCTGTGGGAGCGCGAGTCGCGGCGCGGGGGCAGCTCGGGCGCTCGAGCGGATCGTCACCTGGACGCCGTGATGGTCCTGTTCGGCGCCGTGCAGGACTACACCGAGCGGCTGGGCCGGCATGACCCGTGGGGTTTCGCAACGCACCTCGGGGGGCAGCAGGTCGCGAGCGACTCCCTGGTGGCCCAAGGGGCTGCGGGCGAGGAAGTCGCGGTGTTGACCCCGCAGGCGGCCGCGGGCGGCCAGTGGCACCTGGTGGCTGTCGTCGGGGTCCAGGAAGGGGTGTGGCCCAACCTGCAGCTGCGGGGCAGCCTGTTGGGGTCGGAGTCACTCGTGGACGTGCTCCACCAGCGTCCCGTCGACGGCCCCGAGGGGGTGCGCTCGGCGTGGATGCAGGTCCATGACGACGAGCTGCGTCAGTTCTACGTCTCGCTGACCCGCGCGCGCCGTCGACTCCTGGTGACCGCGGTCGCCACCGTGGATGAGCAACCCTCGGTCTTTGTCGACCTCGTCCGTCCGGCCGAGGGCACTGGCCCGTCCGTCACCGTTCCCCCACGGCTCACCCTGCGGGGTGTGGTCGCCGACCTGCGGCGTGACCTGGTCCGTGCCCATCGCTCAGGAGACCGTGAACGCCGCGATGCGTGCGCAGACCGCCTGCGTGAGCTGTCCCGGGAGGGGGTCGCGTGGGCCGACCCCGCGACGTGGCTCGATGCGAGGACGATCTCCGGCGACGCCCCCCGGGTGCCCGCCGGACCCGTGACGGTGGCGCCGTCCGCGCTGCAGACCTTCCAAGAGTGTGCGTTGAGGTGGTTCCTGACCCGGCACGGGGCGGACTCCGAGACGAGGGTGTCCAGCGCGGTCGGCACCCTGGTCCACGACATCGT
>JBAUJO010000035.1:0-9995 GCA_049683875.1 Ornithinimicrobium sp. | reverse complement strand
GGGCCTGCCGCCGCGGCGGCCGGTCCCCACACCACGAAGAGGCCTGCACCGATCATCGAGCCCATGCCGACTGTCACCGCCTGGCCGCGCGTCATCGTGCGTGGCAGGGATCCCCCCGGCTCGTTCGACGAGGTCATCGACGCACCGTGACAGGTC
Source organism: Ornithinimicrobium sp. (assembly GCA_049683875.1). Lineage (GTDB taxonomy): Bacteria > Actinomycetota > Actinomycetes > Actinomycetales > Dermatophilaceae > Ornithinicoccus. Next base: position 9,839 of record JBAUJO010000035.1, on the reverse strand, counting down.
AAAGTGAACGCTGGATGACCGCTCGGCGCGCAGCGCAGGCGAGGCAGCCGACCGGTAGGGTCGCGGGATGAAGTTCGACGACGACGGCAACCCGATCATCCCCAGCGGCAAGCTGGTTCTCATCCGTCACGGCGCGACCGAGTGGTCGAAGTCCGGTCAGCACACCGGGCGGACCGACCTACCGCTCTTGCCCGAGGGCGAGGAGGGTGCCACCGCGGTCCGCCCGGTGCTGGAGGAGTTCGAGTTCGTCCATGTGCGCTGCTCCCCGTTGCAGCGGGCCCGCCGTACCGCCGAGCTGGCCGGGCTGACCCCCGATGTCATCGACGAGAACCTGCTCGAGTGGGACTACGGCGGCTACGAAGGCGTCACCACCGAAGACATCCGCGAGCGTCGTGGGTTTCGCTGGACCGTCTTCGAGCACGGCGTGATCCCTGGGGACACACCCGGGGAGACCGTGGAAGAAGTGGCCGCTCGAGGGTCACGCGTCCTGGAGGAGATCTACCCCGAGCTGCAGCGCGGAGACGTCGCCTTGGTCGGCCACGGCCACGCGCTGCGCATCCTGGCCGGGGTGTACCTCAGGCAGAACCCCCGCTGGGGGCGCCGGGTCACCTTCGAGACCGGAACCGTGGCCGTGCTCGGCCACCACCACGAGGACCCGGTCATCGAGGCGTGGAACCGTCGTCGCTGAGCTCGTGCGGTGAGCTAGTTGTCGGTGAGTTCCGGGACCGACGGCACCGGCCAGGTGTGCACGGGCTGGTTCTGCTCCAGGTGCTCCACGTAGTGCCCGAACATCTCCCGCAGCGCGTCGTTGCGGTCATAGCCCGCGGCTTCGTAGGCCTCGGTCGCGGCGACCTGCCAGCTGGCGCCGTTCTGCCGCGCGCTGCATCGCCCCTCGATCACCGACAGGTAGTGCTCACGCACCTGTCGGCGTAGGCCCAGGGCCGCCAGGCCCTCCTCGGCCTCAGCGAGCAGGTGGTCGCCCACGAGCTCGGTGGCGGGGATGCGACCCAGACCCGGCCAGGTCATGGTGGTGTTGATGCCCTCCCGGCAGGCGTCGAAGAAGTTCTGCTCGCCGTCGGCGAACGACATCTTCGTCCAGATGGGCCGACCACTGGAGGTCAGCTTCTCCAGCAGGCCGTAGTAGAAGCACGCGTTGGCCACCATGTCGATCGCCGACGGGCCGGCGGGCAGGACACGGTTCTCCACACGCAGGTGCGGCACGCCGTTGGAGTTGTCGTAGATCGGCCGGTTCCACCGCCACACGGTGCCGTTGTGCAGCTTGAGCTCGTTGAGCTCCGGGGTCTGCCCCTGCTGCAGGGCCTTGACCGGGTCCTCGTCGCTGCTTTCGGGCAGCAGGGCCGGGAAGCAGTTCACGTTCTCCTCGAACAGGTCGAAGATCGAGGTGATCCAGTGTCGGCCGAAGTAGGCCCGCGGACGCACGCCCTGGTGCTTCAGCTCCTCGGAGCGAGTGTCGACCATCTGCGAGAACAGCGGCACACGGGTCTCGGCCCACAGGTGACGGCCGAACAAGTACGGCGAGTTCGCTCCCATCGCGATCTGGATGCCGGAGATCACCGACGCAGCGTTCCAGTAGGTCGGGAAGTCCTGCGGGGTGACCTGCTGGTGGAGCTGGACCGACGTGCATCCCGACAGTGGCCCGATGTTCTCGAAGTACTGCACCACCTGCTCCCCGGTGGGGCCCTGGATGTCCAGCTGCATACCCTCGCCACGCTCGTTCAGCACGGCATCGTTGAGCGCGGTGTACCGCACCCCCAGGCTCAGCCAGTCGCCGTCGAACACCTCGGCCTTCAGGGTGGGAATGATGCCGGTAGCGATGACTCGGCCTCCGTGCTCCCGAGCCGCGTCACCGGCGTTGCGCAACGACTGGGTCAGCCACCGCTCCAGCCGCACGGCCTGGTCACCGGCCATCGGCCGTGGCGGCACGTTGATCTCGATGTTGTAGCGACCGACCTCGGAGGTGAAGTCACCGTCGTGCAGGTCGGCGAGCACCTCCTCGTTGATCAGCGCCGCGTCGAGGTTCTCGTCCACCAGGCTCAGCTCGATCTCCAGACCCATCTGCGGCCGCGTGAAGTCGAAGCGAGCGTCCTCGAGCATCCGCTCGAAGACGTCGAGGTCCAGCACCACCTTCTGCCGGAAGTTGTTGCGCTGTTCGCGCGTGAACGCTGCCGAAGTGACTTCTGCACCCATGCGGAGACCTAACCACACCCGGACCCCGCCAGCCAGCCGCGGTCCTTCTACTCGGCCAGCTGCTCGATGGGAGGACAGCTGCACTGCAGGTTGCGGTCACCCCAGGCCCCGTCGACCCGCCGCACCGGTGGCCAGTACTTGCTCTCCGGGTCCACGCCGCTGGGGTAGACCGCCGTGGCGCGCTCGTAGTCGTAGGGCCACGCTCCGGTCAGACACCTGGCCGTGTGTGGGGCCCCGCGCAACACACTGGACGCCACGTCACCCTCGGCCGCCTCGTCGATCTCGGCGCGGATCGCGATCATGGCCTCGCAGAAGCGGTCGATCTCCGCGAGGTCCTCACTCTCGGTCGGCTCGACCATCAGGGTGCCGGCCACGGGGAAGGACATCGTCGGCGCGTGGAAGCCGTAGTCGATCAGCCGCTTGGCGACATCATCGACCGTGACTCCGGTCTCCTTCGTCAGCTGGCGCAGATCCAGGATGCACTCGTGCGCGACCAGCCCACCCTCACCGCTGTACAGGATCGGGTAGTGCTCCCGTAGCCGGTGCGCGATGTAGTTCGCCGACAGCACGGCGACCTTGGCGGACTTCGTCAGCCCCGCGCCACCCATCAGGCGCACGTAGGCCCACGAGATGGGCAGGATGCCGGCCGAGCCGAAAGGCGCACCGGCGATGGCTCCGACCCCATGGTCGGGCCCGGCCGTGGAGTCCAGCGGATGGTTGGGAAGGTGCGGGGCCAGATGGGCTCGCACCCCGACCGGGCCGACCCCGGGGCCGCCCCCGCCGTGGGGGATGCAGAAGGTCTTGTGCAGGTTCAGATGGGAGACGTCGCCACCGAAGTGCCCGGGCTTGGCCAGACCCATCAGCGCGTTGAGGTTGGCTCCGTCCACGTAGACCTGTCCCCCGGCGTCGTGCACCTTGGCGCACAGCTTCGACACGGTGCTCTCGAAGACCCCATAGGTCGAGGGGTAGGTGATCATGATCGCCGCAAGGTTGTCGCCGTGCTCGGCGATCTTGGCGTCCAGGTCGTCCAGGTCGATATCGCCGCTGTCGAGAGTCTTGATGACCACCACCTTCATCCCCGCCATGATCGCGCTGGCCGCATTGGTGCCGTGGGCGCTCTCGGGGATGAGGCAGATGCGTCGTTGCTCCTGACCGCGGGCCACGTGGTAGCCGCGGATGGCGAGCAGGCCGGCGAACTCCCCCTGGGACCCCGCGTTCGGCTGCAGGCTCACCCGGTCGTACCCGGTGACCTCACACAGCCAGGCGCTGAGCTGGTCGATCATCTCGTGGTAGCCCATGGACTGGTTGGCCGGGGCGAACGGATGGATCGCACCGAACTCGGGCCAGGTGATCGTCTCCATCTCAGTGGTGCCGTTGAGCTTCATCGTGCACGAGCCGAGCGGGATCATGCCGCGGTCGAGCGCGAAGTCCTTGTCGGCCAGTCGGCGCATGTAGCGCAGCATCGACGTCTCGCTGCGGTAGCGGTGGAAGACCGGGTGCTCCAAGTAGCCAGACGTGCGTCGGTGCTGCTCGCGCCAGTCCGTGTCGTCGGCGAGGTGCTCGCCCACCTGTTCCCGCGGCGGCTCGACCCCGAACGCGTCGCAGACCAGATCCAGATGCTCGGCGATGGTCGTCTCATCCGTGCTGATCAGCACCGTGTTCTCGTCGGCGCACCACAGGTTCACCCCACGCCCTTCGGCCCGCTGCACGATCCGCCGGGCACGACCGGTCGCGGTGACCTTCAAGGTGTCGAAGAAGTCGTCGTTACTGATCCCGTAGCCGCCGGCCCTCAGGGCGTCGGCCAGGACGTGCGCGTGGGTGTAGGCGCGCGTCGCGTTGGCCTTGATTCCGGCCGGGCCGTGCCACACGGCATACATGCTGGAGATCACGGCCAGCAGCACCTGCGCGGTGCAGATGTTGCTGGTGGCCTTCTCACGCCGGATGTGCTGCTCCCGGGTCTGCAGGGCCAGCCGGTATGCGGTGGAGCCGTCGGTGTCCTTGCTCACCCCGACGAGGCGGCCGGGCAGCATCCGCTCCAGGCCGCTTCGCACACTCATGTAACCCGCGTGTGGACCACCGAACCCCATCGGTACGCCGAAGCGCTGTGCGGAGCCGACCGCGATGTCGGCGCCCCACTCCCCCGGCGGCGTGAGCAGGCTCAGGGCCAGCAGGTCGGCCGCCGCGGTGACCAGTGCCCCGGCGTCGTGAGCAGCCTGGGTGAGCGCTCGGAAGTCGCGGATCCTTCCGTCGGCGCCCGGATACTGCACGATCACCCCGAAGACCGCACGCCCCGAGGTGACCTGCGCCCAGTCGACCTCGTCGGTGATGGCCGCGACGTCGGTGCGGACGATCTCGATGCCGACCGGCTGCGCCCGGGTGCGAAGCACGGCGTGGGTCTGTGGGAACAGGTGGTCGTCGACCAGCAGCACGGCGTCCTTGGCGACCTTGCTCGCCCGTCGCATCACGGTCATCGCCTCTGCCGCCGCCGTGGGCTCGTCCAACAGCGAGGCCCCCGACGTGGTGAGGGCCGTCATGTCCGAGCACAGGGTCTGGAAGTTCAGCAGCGCCTCGAGGCGCCCCTGTGAGATCTCCGCCTGGTAGGGCGTGTAGGAGGTGTACCAGGCCGGGTTCTTCAGCAGGTTGCGGCGCACCACGGGCGGGGTCGCGGTGTTGTAGTACCCCAGGCCCACCATCGAGGTCAGCACCGTGTTCCGGGACCCCAGCTCTCGCAGCTCGGCCGTCACGGCACCTTCACTGCGCGCCGCCTCGATCTCCAGCTGGTGCTCGCTGCGGATGTCCGAGGGCACGGCCTGGTCGATCAGCTCCTCCAGGCTGTCGAAGCCGACGGCACTGACCATGGTCTGCAGGTCGCTGTCCCGCGGACCGATGTGCCGCGAGACGAACTCGGCCGTAGGGGGGCGGGAGGGCGGCGTGGTCATAGGGCTCCTTCGCAACTATCCGGTGTCCAGCAGGGCCGACACTGCCCCCCCGGCAGCCGTCTCAACCTAGCAAAGGCAGCGCGCGGCAGCGCCCCCGGCTCAGCCCGTGGTGCGGGCGGCACGGCGAGCTGAGAGCTCGTCGCCGACGTGCGCCGTCCGGGCCTCGTGTCGCTCGGTCGGCAGGCTCGACAGCTCACCCTCGACCTCGCGCCACACACTGCCGACGGCGATGCCGAAGACGCCCTGTCCGCCGCGGACGAGGTCGATGACCTCATCGTCGGAGGTGCACGCGTACACGGTGGCGCCATCGCTCATCAGCGTGATGTTGGCCAGGTCCTCGACCCCGCGCTCACGCAGCTGGGTGACGGCCACCCTGATCTGCTGCAACGACACACCAGTGTCAAGCAGCCGCTTGATGATCTTCAGGACCAGGATGTCGCGGAAGCTGTAGAGGCGCTGTGTCCCGGAGCCGCTCGGGTTCCGCACCGAGGGCTCGAGCAGCCCGGTACGGGCCCAGTAGTCGAGCTGACGGTAGGTCACCCCCGCCGCTCCGCAGGCGGTCGGGCCGCGGTAACCGGTGGTCTCGTCGAGGGAGAACGACTCGTGCGCGAAGAGCACACCCTGCTGGGGGCCCAGCGCTGAGGCGTCCGAAGGGTGCAGCCCTGCTACCACGACGACCTCGACCTTCGTTGCTCGGCTTCCTCCGGGAGCAACCTGTCTGGGCCCGAGTACCTCTGGGGCCGCACGGCAGACAACGCGGTGGAACGGTGCTCTCCACGGTAAGCCGCACCCGAACCGGGGTCAACGACGACGCGCCGGAGCTTCACCTCAGCTACCGGACTCGGAGTCGGGCCCCTCGTCGCCCCCGGATGACCCGGTTGCTCCCTCGAAGTCCTCGGCCGAGACCGAGTCGAGGAACTCCTTGAAGCGTTCGACCTCGTCCTCGTCCTCGATCGCCATGGTGATGCCAGCCAGGTCCAGCAGGTCCTCAGCGGCCCAGATCGGGGTGGAGGACCGCAGTGCCAGCGCGATCGCGTCCGAGGGTCGGGACTCGATGACGCACTGGCCGTCGTCGAACACCAGCTCGGCGTAGAACACCCCGTCGCGCATCGCCGTGATGTTCACCTGCTGCAGGTCATGACCGAGTGCGGCGATGATGCTGACCATCAGGTCATGCGTCAGCGGACGCGGGGGCTCGACTCCCTGCTGGGCGTAGGCGATCGCCGTGGCCTCTGGCGCCCCGATCCAGATCGGGAGGTATCGCTGGCCCTCGCGCTCGCGCAACAGCACGATGGGGCTGTTGGTCGGCATCTCCACCCGAACCCCGAGCACGTCGAGTTGTCTCATCACACCACCGTACCTCCGGCGGGTCGGCCACGCTTGACGTTGCGGCTCAGCCCGAGCTGCGCAGGCCGGCTCGCACCAACGCCGAGTGCAGCGCGAGGCTGCGCGCGACCACATCGGCCTGCACCTGATCCGGATCCGCCCCCGGGGCCCCGCGGGCGCGGCGCCGACGCAACGGCTCCAGCACCTGCTCGGCCAGTCCGATCTCCCGGTCGGCGGCGACCCGGAACAACCTCAGGTGACGCGCCTCGATGCCGTATGCCGCCAACGCGGCGGCCTGACGGGCGATCTCCATGTCGTCCACACCGTGCCGGCCGGCGGCGTCCACGCGCAGCAACCCGAAGCTCTTCAGCGCGCTGTAGGTGGGCAGGTCCAGCCCCGTGCTCTCGCGTAGCTCACCGGGCGAGACCCGCATCTGGCGGCGTCGTGGCGGGGGCGGAGCGGCAGCGTCCGGCGGCGGTTGCACGACGGCGGACGGAGTCAGCTGCCCTTGCTGACCGTGCCGGTCGAACCCGTCCAGATGCTCTCGGATCACACGCAGCGGCAGGAACCTCTCGCGCTGGGCGGTGAGGATGAACCGGAGGCGTTCGACGTCGTGAGGGGCGAAGACCCGCATACCGCTGTCGTTTCGCTCGGGGACGATCAGACCCTCGGACTCCAAGAACCTGATCTTCGACACACTCACGTCGGGGAAGTCCGGACGCAGGATCGTGACGACTCCCCCGATGGAGATGGTGGACTCCGGCGGCTCAGCCGGAGGCGATCTCACTGCCGCCCGAGGTAGTACATGAGTCGGAACTTGCCGATCTGCACCTCGTCACCAGGCTCCAGGGTGACCTCGTCTATCCGCTCGCGGTTGACGTACGTGCCGTTCAGGGAGCCGATGTCTCGCACCCGGTACCCCGTGTCGTCCCGCACGAACACCGCGTGGCGGCGCGAGACGGTCACGTCGTCCAGGAAGATGTCGCTCTCGGGATGGCGCCCGGAGCCCACCTCGTCGTCGTCCAGCAGGAACCTGGCTCCGGTGTTGGGGCCCCGCTGGACCATCAGCAGCGCCGTCCCGGGCCGTAGCGCGTCGACGGTCGCCTGGTCCTCCGTCGACAGCCTGGGGGCGTCCTCCTCGAAGGTGTGCTCTCCGCCGGAGGCACTAGCGCCTGGGGGCAGCCGCGCTGTCGTCGGATCCGAGGCGTTCCAGCGGTGCTCTCTTTCCCGTTCACTCACGCCGGCACCGCCTTTCTCTCGTCACTGTCCACGGGGCCCTCGCTCGGGGTGGCGCCACGGGCCCACATCTCACTGTAGTCCAGCGGGCACCGTCAGTTGACGTGCTCGCGATATCCTTCGACGTCGAGCAGGTCCCCCAGGGCCGCCCTGTCCTCGAGCTTCAGCTCATACATCCAGCCCTCACCGTACGGATCGGTGTTGATCGACTCCGGCGTATCGTCCAAGGACTCGTTGACCGCGGTGATCTCCCCCGCCAACGGCGCGTAGAGGTCGCTGACCGACTTGGTCGACTCGACCTCTCCGCACGAGTCCCCCTTGCTCAGTGCGTCCCCGACGGCGGGCAGGCTGACGTAGACGACGTCGCCGAGCGCATCCTGCGCGTAGGAGGTGATGCCGACCCGGACCACGCCGTCGCCTTGCTCCCGCACCCACTCGTGGTCGGTGCTGTATCGCAGGTCATCGGGGTACTCGAGCTCACTCATGGGTCTCCTTGGCAGGGCCGACGACGGTGACGGCACCGGTCCGCGGTCGGCGTGGCGGACCAGGCGCTAAGGCACAGGCTGAGCGTACTGATGCGGTGTTGGCTCGTGCAACGCGTCCAGCACCATGTCCTGCTGCTCGGTGACCTCTACCGACCCGCCGTTGCGCCGGGCGTTGTCGATGAACCCGCCAGGGATGGCCAGCGCCCCGGACAGGGTGTGCGGGTCCCCGATGGCTTCGACGACGTAGGGGGCCTCGACGGAGGTGCCGTCGACCACGAGCGTGTCGCGACGCATCTCCACCCAGGTACTGGCCACCACCCTCACGTCCCCGATCTGGACGGCCTCGCTGCCGCCATCGCGCAGCTCCTGGATCAGGTCGATCATGGCGGTCGTCGTCAGCTCGCCGTCGGGGTCGCGCAGGACGATCTCCACCCCGGGCCCGGCGACCGGCACCGTTCCGGCGAGGATCTGGTAGCTGTCCAGCCGACCCTGAGCGGCACGGGCCGCCGCCGCGTCGTCGTCACCCTCGGCGAGCCTGGCCTTGTCCTCCTCGAGCCGTCGCACCTCGTCCTCGAGGTTGTCGGCACGGCTCGTGACGTCGTCGAGCAGGGCGATGAGGTCCTCCTCGCGCAGCTCCTCCAGGTCCGAGGCGGCCGTGCTCTGCACCTGCGCCACGAGTGCCAGACCGAGTAGCAGTGTGATCCCCGCCGCCAACAGGTTGCCTCGGGTCAGTCGGGGACCGCTCAGACGCTTCAGGCGCTGCCACGCCGCCGCTCGCTTCGGCGTGCTCATCAGGCCCCCAGCAGATGGCGCCGGATGGCGGCCACGTTGGAGAAGATTCGGAGGCCCAGCACGACGACGACTCCGGTCGACAGCTGCGCGCCCACACCGAGCTGGATCCCGAGAAAGACGATCAGAGCGGCGACGACCACGTTCGAGGCGATGGAGATGACGAAGATCCGGTCGTTGAAGACCCCTTCGAGACCGGCGCGGACACCGCCGAAGACCGCATCCAGCGCTGCGATGACGGCGATCGCCAGGTAGGGCTCCAACCACAGTGGCACCTCGGGCTGGAGCACCAACCCCAGGACGACCCCCACCACCAGGCCCAGAACCGGAATCACGAGTCCTCCTCCTGCTCGCCGGGAACGGTGGCCACGCGGGTGGTCAGGCGTTCGGCGGCCGGAGTCTGGATGTTGCGCCCACGCTCCCAGGTCATCACTATCCCGTACTCCGAGCTCAGATCGGTGAAGTAGTCGCCCGTGGCGCCGTCGTCGAGCTCGGCCTGCAGTGCGTCGGGGTCGCCGATCGCGCGCACCGTGTAGGGCCGGGTCAGACCCCGGAAGTCGACGACGATCGCCTCACCGGCGAAGCGGATGGACGAGGTGGAGGTCAGCCGCTGCTCGTTGATGCTGATCTCCTCGGCACCGACCGACCAGAGCCCGTTCACCAGGGTCTGTAGGTCGGCCGCGAGCACCCGGTCTTCGGGGTTGGTGGGCGCCCTGGCGTCGTCGAGGCCTTCACCGGGTGCGTCGTCCACGGTGATCCGCAGTCCCGCCCCCTGGACGGCCTCGGCGCCGGCCTGTGCACCGGCTCGGTCCAGGGCGGCGGCCATCGCCGGGTCGGGGTCGTTGCTGACCTGGGC
>JBAUJO010000034.1:0-2120 GCA_049683875.1 Ornithinimicrobium sp. | reverse complement strand
CTGCATACCCTCCAGGTAGGCGACCCCCAGCTCGGTGACCACCGCGGGGTCGTGCCCGAACGTGCCGGCCTGTCGGGCCCAGCGCGGCTCCGTCGCCAGGTCCAGCGTGGGGTGCAATGCCGCCCGGATGCCGACCGCGACATACTCCTGTCGCGCGATGTCGGCGAACCGGCGCACGAGCTCGGGGTCGCGCAGCGCCGCCAGCCCCAGCGGCTCCGGCCACTGCGAGAACGACCCGGCCGAGAAGGACACCCCGGCGTTCTCCACGAACCCGTGGCGGGGGTCCGAGGAGATGGTGACCGGTATGCCGTGGGGCGTCCGGGTGGCCAGCCACTGCAGGTCGTTGTGCCACCTTGCCGCCATGCGCGCGGACCCGAGCGCGTGCACGTTGAAGTGCGACAGGTGCTTGCCCAGCACCACCTCGGAGGTGGGTGACTTGCTGATCTTGCCCGGGTGCTCCAGCACCTTGCCGTCGGTGCCGGCCTCGATCACCGTGTGGAACATCAGGCCGGCCTTCTCGGGCAGCGACATCCGCCCGACCAGGTCCTCCACCCGCTCGGCCACCGGGCGGCGAGGGTCCTCGTAGGGGTCGAGGACCCCGTTGCCGTTGAGGTCGCGGAACGCCACCCCGTCGGGGCTCGTCAGCCGGTCCGCGTCGACCGCCGTCATGCGTCAGTCCCCGCACCGAACTGCTCCATGCTGAGCAGGGGCCGCAGCGCTGCCGCGACCTCACGGGTGCTGAACGCGCGCTGCAGCAGGTCGTCAGCCAGCACGTTGCCCAGACTGCCCATGATCATGGCCTGGTCCAGCGAGAGGTAGCGCTGAGCCGGCGTGTTGGAGACGACCGCGACCGCGTCGTAGAACCCTCCGGGGCCGTAGGCGCCCAGCTCGTCCTCGATGCGGGACAGGTTGTCGAAGGCCGCGGCGGGCTCGTACATCATGGCCAGGAAGGCGGCGTGCGGCGTGACGACCCCGTCCCCGTACTCCGGATCGGGGTTGGTCGCCGGCCGGCACTCACCGAACCCGAGGTCGGGGTTGGTCCCCTCCCGGTCCGAGTGGTAGCCGTCGGGGTTCAGTCCGAGCAGGTCCACGCCGTACTCCCGGTAGCTGGCGAACGGGTCACTGGCGGGGGAGAAGCCCCAGTAGCCGTAGTCCGCGTCGTCCATCCCGTGCTCGATCTGGGCGCGCACGTGCAGCGGGTGGTTCTCACCCCACGAACGCAGGCCCCAGACCTCCTCCGGCACGAAGACGTTGGGCATGAGCTCCTCGAACATCGAGCCGCCCCAGCCCGGCACGATGCGCATGCCGCGGTAGGTGTAGGCGCCCTCGTAGACGTCGATGCCCAGGTAGGTGCGGGTCTCGCCGACCGGCTGCATCTCGTGCCAGCTCCAGTCACACGTGGCCGGGAAGGTCCGCCACGCGGCGAAGTAGTGCTCCGGCGGCACCTGGCCGGTCATGATGCCCAGGTATGAGGCGATCCGGCTCTCCGAGACGATCGTGTCGTAGTGGTGGGTGGTCAGCCAGACGTCGGGGGCCTCGATGTGCGAACCGAGGTAGACACCGCCCGGCCGGTCGTGGTCGTCGAGGAAGAAGCCGCCGTGCATCAGCCCGCCGGGACGCTGGGCGGGGTGGGGGGGAACCGGGTTGGCCGCAGTGCTCGGGTTGTAGAACGCGTCCCAGCGCATCCGGTCGAACAGCTCGCCGGCCTGCTTGGACGCACTGGGCACCGAGTTCCTGACCACCCACAGCGCAGCGCCGAGCCAGCCGTTGTCCACGCTGGAGATGAACGGCGCGATCGGGTCACCCGAGCCCGGGAAGACGCGGAGCATCTCGCCGGTGGCCTCGTCGTACCAGTTGGCGTACATGCCGCTGGGCTCGTGGTGCTCCATGGTCGCCAGCGTCCGCAGCGTGCGCTTGATGCGGCGCTGCGCCTCTCCGGGGGTGATGATGCGCAGCTCGCGCGCCACCACCGCCGACCAGAGGTATCCGCCGATGTTGGTGGGGGAGGTGTATCCGCTGCGGGTCGTCAGGTCGCCGGTGATGTTGTCGGCCGGCAGACCGGTCGCTTCCGGGGTCATCTCGACCAGCGAGCGCCAGGTGTCCTCGGCCCAGCGCAGCAG
>JBAUJO010000033.1:0-30799 GCA_049683875.1 Ornithinimicrobium sp. | reverse complement strand
TCAGTCCACCGACTCCCGTCCCAGTACCGATGCTGGAAACGACCCACAGGGTCCGGATGCCACGCAGGCGCTGGCGTACCCGTCATGTTGATCCCCTCGACGCGGTCAGGGTACGCAGCGAACGGATCCCTATCTACCCCCCACCAGATCCCAGGAAGCTCTGCACTCGCGTTCCGCCCGGCGCGGGCTATCGCGGCGGAGTGCAGCGCATGCACGGAAGCGACGCCCAGGTAGTAACAGGGTGCTACTACGGTAGGATGTCGGCCATGAAGCTCAGCATCAGCATCCCGGACGAGGACGTCGCCACCTTGGACCGCTACGCCGAGGCCGCCGGGATGGCCAGCCGGTCTGCCGCCATCCAGCGCGCCATCCGGCTGCTGGCCCAGCCCGCTCTCGACGACGCCTATGCCGCCGCGTGGGAGGAATGGGAGGCCTCAGGGGACGCCGCCGCGTGGGAGGAGACCACCGCCGACGGTCTTGCCGATGTTGCGCGGTGAGATCCGCCTGGTCGACCTCGACCCCGCCCGTGACTCGGAGGCCAGTAAGCGTCGCCCGGCCGTGATCGTCAGCAACGACCGCGCGAACGCCACTGCCGCCCGGCTCGGCCGTGGCGTGGTGACCGTAGTCCCGGTGACGAGCAACATGACGCGGGTCTACCCGTTCCAGGTCGCTCTGTCCGCTGGGGAGACCGGGCTGCGGGTGGACTCCAAAGCCCAAGCCGAGCAGATCCGCTCAGTCTCCGTCGAGAGGATCGGGCCCGCGCTCGGGTTCGTTCCGGCTCACCTGATGGCACTGCTGGACGACGCGCTACGACTCCACCTTCAACTCTGACCAGACGCACGGGCGACCAGCGCCTTTGGGCGGCGGTAAGACGCAGGTCCACGACCCAGACGGGGATCGGCAATCGACGCGGGATCGCCGGGCGACCCTCGTTCAGTGTGTCGACCAGACTCCAAGCTGGTTGCCGCTGGGGTCCTTGAAGTGAAAGCGCCTTCCACCCGGGAAGTCGTACGGCTCCTGCGTCACCTCGCCACCAGCGTCGCGAACGGCTTGTGCACTGGAGTCCAGGTGCGAGGAATACAGCAGCACGAGGGGCCCACCGGTGGCCACCTCGTCGTCGAATCGAAATCCGCCCACCTCGACGTCGTCAGCTACTCCGACGCCCCGAATGCCCACGTAGGCCGGTCCAGGCCCGTAGTCAGTGAAGGTCCACCCTGATTCCAGGGTCTCGACAAGCGGTTTTATTTCATTCTTGACTTATATAAGTTGGTACTGCATCATTGGGTCATGGGAGCTTTCGACGTCTTGGGCGATCCGGTCCGGCGACGGGCGCTGGAGCTGATGTCTGGGGGCGAGATGCCCTCGGGGGCCATCGCGGAGGTGATCAAGTCGGAGTTCCAGATCTCCCAGCCGGCCGTCTCGCAGCACCTGCGGGTCCTGCGCGAGTCCGGCTTCGTCACGGTTCGCCCCCAGGGGACCCGACGCCTCTACGCCGTCAACGCGGCGCCGCTGCTTGAGGTCGACATGTGGTTGGACCAGTTCCGTCAGTTCTGGAATCAGCGCCTCGACGCCCTGGAGGTCGAGCTACGTCGCCATCGCCGCACGGAACGCGAGCCCTACCACGACGACCTCACCGACCCCCCCACCCACCTGTCACCACATCACAAGGAGCGACCATGATCGACCTCGTCGAGCAGATCAACACCACCCACCGTTCACTCGGCGACCTTGACGTAGCCGACGGGCCGGGACGGTCGGTGCTGCTACGCCGTAACTACGCCTTCCCCGTCGAGGCGCTCTGGGATGCGTGCACCGACCCGGCCAGACTGAGCCGTTGGATGGGGCCGGTCAGCGGCAACCTCCGCCCCGGGGGGAGCTTCCAGGTCGAGGGCAACGCCGGTGGCGAGATCCTTCTGTGCGAGGAGCCACGCCTGCTCCGCGTCACGTGGGTTCTGGGTGAGGGCATGGCCACCGAGGTCGAGGTGCGGCTGTCTTCCGGCAACGACGGGAGCTCCGAACTCGAACTCGAACACACCACACCGGCCGCGGTGCTCGACGAACTGGTCCGCTCCTACGGACCCGGCGGCACCATCGGCATCGGAACCGGCTGGGACATCGCCCTCCTCGGACTGTCCCTGCTGCTCGACGGCGTCGAGTTCGACCCCACCGCCTGGGAGGACTCCCCGGAGGTGAAGGCTTACGCCGTCGGGTGCTGCACCGCATGGGGAGAGGTCGTCCAGACCGCTTGGGAGGTCAGCGACGACGACCTGGCTGCTGCGGTCGCGTTCGCTGCGTCGAACTTCGCCCCAGAGACCTCACCGAGACCCTGATGAGCACACCGCGGATCCAAGCCATCGAGAAGGCAACCGAGCGCTCGTGGACTGACTGGCTCGCCTACATGGACCGGGTCGGCGCCGAGAACCTCGATCACCACGCCATCGCCACCCACCTGCTGACCGAGCTCGACGGCATCGTCGACAACCTCGGCTGGTACGCCCAGGCCATCGCTGTTGCCTATGAGCAACACATTGGGCGACGGGTTCCCGGCCAACAGCCGGATGGGAACTTCCGCATGAGCGTGAGCCGGTCCACGGCTCATCAGATGGCCGATTTGATGAGCAAGTGGTTGACGTTCGCGGCCACCGATCCAGACGTAAGGCGACTCACCTGTGTTGAACCTCGTGTCAGCGGGACCGACCATCGCATGACCTGGCGGACCAAGGGTCACCACGGCTCGAACATCACCGTCATCAGCGAACCCAAGAAGAACGGCACGGCCGCTCTCGTCGTGCAGCACGGAGGCCTGCCCTCCCCAGCTATCAGCGCCGACACCCGCCTCACCTGGACCGCCGTACTGGATCGTTTCCTACCCGTGTCACACGACCGACGCTGACACGATCTGCATTCCCCACGAAGTCCCGCACGCTCAACCTTGTGCCCCGCTTCCGCGGACATCGACACCGCCGCGATCGAAGTCGTCGTCGGCACCGACTGAACTCAACATCCACTACCGGCGACGAGCCGAGTTGGCTAAGCTGATCGATCAATGCGGCCCTCGTCCCGACGCCGCCACGGCGTGATTGAGCGCCTAGACCATATGGAGTGACCGCCGCGCATGTGATGGTTTCGGGCCGGTATAGGGCCTACGGCCCACTTCGGTTGTGCGCGCCGACGCCGTCTACAAGGAGGCTTCTTGCCCCTCAGACCGGCGCATCTCAGTCAGGGTCGATCATCTTGGAGACTACCCATCGGTGCTTGCCGATTGGCCGATCGCGGGTGAAGCCGAGCTGATCGAAGGTGGACAGTGCGCCGTGGAAGAGGAATCCTGCTGGGCACGCACCGGCGGGTTCGGGGTACCCCTCGACGCGTCCTCCTCCCATTGACGCGATGAGCCCGAGAGCCCCAGCGAGAGCGTCAGTGGCAATTCGGTGTCGACGGTAGCCGGCTCGCACGTAGTTGCAGCCGATGCGCCAGTCAGGGAGCGCGGCTTTTCGAGTCTTCTCGTACTCGCGTCGGTTCTTGATCCGCACGACCTCGTCGGATGGCCCAAATTGGCACCAGCCGACACACAAATCGTCGTCGAACACCAGTGCGGCGTGCGTGGTCCCGGCGAGTACCCGGTGATGCTTGCGGTCGCGGTTCAGCACGGCTCCCATGAGCGCAACGCCCGCCCCCCTCTCCACTAGCGTCCGCGGGATGACCAATCCCACGCCGCCGACGATGCGGCGGCGCAACCCGCGCGGCCAAGGCGAGCGCCTACGCGACGAGATCGTCCAAGCCGCTGCGCTCCTGCTGGACGAGACCGGAAGCTCGGAGTCCATTACGCTGCGGGCCGTGGCCCGTCGGGCCGGCGACTCGAGGACGCTGCCGACGCCGATCCGGACGACCCCACGGCCGGCCTCGTGCGGGTCGCCCACGCCTATCTAAACTTCGCTCAGGAACACCCGTCCCGCTACCGGGTGATGTTTGGCGGGCTGTGGACTGCCGACCTCGCGCGAGGGGAGTCAATCACCGAAGACGAGGTCACGGCCCTCGGGCAGAAGGCACTGAAGGTGCTCACCGCGTGCCTGGTCGACTGCATCTCCGCCGGCACCTCGAGCAGCACCAACCCACACACCGACGCCATCGCGCTCTGGCTGGGCCTGCACGGACTGGCCGACCAGCGGGCGGTCATCCCGCACTTCCCATGGCCGCAGGACATCACCGGCCGGACCATCGCGCTGCTCGCCGGCCTCACGCAGGCCTAGTCAGGCGCCCTAGGTGTAGTGCCCATGGAGCTTGTTGACGGCGTGGCTGCTTGATCGACGGCGAGACCCTGGCTGCGAGACAACTGTTGGTGCAGCGAGTGCAAAGTCGCCCAGTCCGGGGAGCGCCGTCTGTTCACCGCGCGTATCCCTCCCGACATCGCGGCCGTCAGCGCCGACCTCGATGATGCCGGGACCCTGCACGTGGAGTGGAATGACGGACACCAATCGGCGTATGCCTCGCGGTGGCTCGCCGCCTACAACTATGAAGGCGACGCGCGGAGCCGCCGCAGTCACGCCCCCGTCCTGTGGGACTCGAGCCTGAGCTCGGTGCCCACCTTCGAGCACGCTGACGTCGTGGGCACCAAGGACGGCCAGCTCGCCTACCTCGACACGGTGCGCGACTACGGTATGGCGATCGTCCGGCACACACCGTCCGAGGACGGCGAGGTGGAGCGCTTCGCCGAGGCGTTGGGCCACGTGCGCGAGACCGCCTTCGAGCGGATCCACAACGTGCGTCACGACCCCGACGGCTACAACGTGGCGCACACCCCCATCGAGCTCAAACCTCATACCGACCTGCCCAGCTACCACTGGCCACCGAGCGTGCAACTGTTGCACTTCCTGGTCAACGAAGCCGATGGGGGTGAGAGCACGGTGACCGACGGGTGGGCCGTGCTGGCCGACCTGCGCAGCACCGATCCGCAGGCCTTCGACACGCTGTGCCGGACCCCGGTGCACTTCCAGCTGTTCAGTGACGACGAGGACACTGCCGCCGTCGCGCCGATGGTTGCCCTAGACAGCAACGGGTGCGTGCAGTCATTCCGCTACTCCAACCAACTGGCGCAGCCCTTGTCTGTGGCCTTCGATGAGGTCGAGGAGTTCTATCGCGCCTACCGGCTCCTCGGGCAGCTGATCGACGGTGACACCTACAAGCTGCCTTTCAAGTCACGCAACGGCGACCTGCTGACCGTGCACGGACACCGCGTGCTCCATGGTCGCCTGGCCTTCGACCCCGCCAGCGGCGCGCGCCACCTACAGGACGTATACATGGAGTACGACGACCTGATGTCCCGCCGTCGCGTACTTGCCGGCACCCACAAGCCTCTGTCCGCACTGGATCTCACCTGATGAGTGAGGACACCACCGAGGTCGTGAGCTTCACGGCCATGGCCGACGGGACGGCCGAGGACTACGCCCTGCTGGCCCGTATCGAGGCCCAGGAGATGGCCTCCTTCCCAGATCGCGTGTTGGGGTGGCTACGCACCATGCAGGACTCCGCGGGCTACCCGATCACCCGGCTCGACCACAGCCTGCAGGCGGCCACCCGCGCGCATCGGGCCGGAGAAGACACAGAAACCGTCGTATGCGTGCTACTGCACGACATCGGCGACTACCTCTGCCCTGCCAACCACTCCGAGGTGGCGGCCGCCGTGCTTCGCCCCTACGTCAGCGACAAGAACTACTGGATCGTCAAGCACCACGGGGTGTTCCAGGGCTTCTACTACTACCACCACACCGGGGAGAACCCGAACGCCCGAGACCAATGGAAGGACCACCCGCACTACCAAGCCACCGTGGACTTCTGCGCGGACTACGACCAGGTGTCCTTCGACCCTTCATATCAGAGCGAGTCACTCGACTTCTTCGAGCCCATGGTGCGCGAGATCCTCTCAGAGGAGCGGCGTCAGCACGGCACGTGACCGCACGCGCGGCAGGCGGTCGACCCTCATGCGATTTGCACCACGAGATGCAGCAAACTTCGCACGAACAGGCTCGCATGCGGCCCATCGGTGATCTGTTGGCCGAAGGCTGGACCTCCAGCCTGATCGACATCGACGGGTTCCACCCGTCCTGGCGACCCCCTGACCAGGATGCCGACAACGCCATGATCGAGGCCACCGCCATCGCGGCGGGGCCGCCTTGCCTAGCGAAGCATGGTCTCATCAATTAACAGGTTCATGAGACGTTCCGGCGTGGTCTGTAGTCGTGACCGAGGGCATGCCCCGATCCCACGACCACGTCCCGACCCGAAGCCCACACACCAGGGCCCGAGCACATCCACGGTCACACGCGATCGCGGAGTCCTCCTACTTCCCTGAGCTGGGCCGAGCGTTCCACGAACGCGGTCCTCAGCGCACGATCCATGCGTTGACAACGACGTTCGCGCGACTGGCCGAGGAGGGAAGGCTCCGAATCTCGGATGCCGGAACGTCAGCGACTCACTTCAACTGGCTGGTCATGGCCGACCCGGTCAACCGATTGATGCTCCTCGGCGAGCACGGTCGACTCGCCAGCCCTGAACTGAATCGGCATGTCGCAGGTGCCGTCCGGACATTCCTGGCAGCCCACAATCACGACAAGGACCACGAACGAACGGAGCGACCAGTGACGCCCAAAGCGAACACCGTGGACGACTACATCAACGGCCTGCCGACCGTGGCAAGCGATCGAGTTTCAGCCCTACGTGAGCTGATCGGGTCGGTCGCGCCAGAACTCATCGAGGAGGTCAAGTGGGGCTCACCGGCCTACCTGCACCCCGACGGCGTGATCATGCTCATGGTCTCAGCACACAAGGCCCACGCCAACATCGTCTTCACTCCCAGCACGCGCGAGAGTTTCTCCGGCGCGCTCACCGCCTTCAATACAGGCAAGGGCTCGGTCAAGCTCCCCTACGACGACGACATCCCGGCTGACCTACTCGGCCGGATGATCCGCCACCGGATCCGCGAGTACGAGGACGATGGCGTAAATTGGATGGAACGCACTGTCGCGTCCCTGGAAGTGCTGAACTGATACACGCATGGCGTCCCGAACGACCATCGTGCCGCGGGCAGAGCCCTACGGACCGAGCTCAGCGTCACTTGCCAGCAGGTCCATGAGAAGGCCGTCGGCCCAAGAGCCGTCGGGGGTGCGCTCGTACTGGCGCATCACACCCACGGGGCGGAAGCCGACCTTGGCGTAGCAGGCGATCGCTGCCTCGTTGTCCGCGGCAGGGTCGATGGTCACTCGGTGATGCCCCAACTCGTACACCAGGTGACGGACAAGAGTGCGGACGGTGTCGGCGCCGAAGCCGCGACCGTGAACCCGTGGATCCAGGAAGACGTCGACCGTGGCATGGCGGTAGTCGGGGTCGCTCTCCTCCGAGTACTGAATGAGGCCGATCACCTCCCCGCTCGCCGCTGTCTGCACCGTGTAGAGGTGCCGGTCATCGTCAGCGAGATCTGCCGCGATCCCGGCGTCGAGGTCCTCACCACGCCATCGTCGATGCACCTCCGGGGTGGCGCGGATGTCGGCGAGGACAGCCACGTCGTCAGAGATCGTTGGTCGCAGTGTGACTGTCGACCCGGAGAGCACAGTCATGGACGACAGACTAGACAGCGCGGCCAGGGCCGACTGACGGATCAAACCGCGGCCTGTGCCCAACGACCACTGCTCCAGCAGGGGATCGCTGACCGGTGACGGTCCGGCACGAGGCGGGTGCGGGCCGCGACAACGTTCAGGTCAAAACCCTCCTTGGGAAAGGCTCGCTCGACGATCCCGATTGCGCCTCTGGTCCCGACCGACAAGGGCGAACGCAGGGTATGGGATTGCCTCGGTGCTGGGCGGGATGGTCGCCGCGCCTGCGGGAGGTCATGCGGGCCTGATGCGTAGCTGTTAGCCACTGCTGGGGCTGTGTACCCGCACCCCACTCTCGGTCTTTGTCAGCCACCATTCACCGATGGCGACGTGCATCGACAGGGCCAGCCAGAACGCCAGCCCGAAGGTGGTCTGCTCGGGTAGTGTTAATCCGTCCGGGCCACCGCTACGGCCGATGGTGACGGCGGTGAACAGACCGACCCAGATACGGATCGTGCCCACACCCACGCCGACGGCGAACGCGCGGATCATCCACCGTCGGTGTCGAGGGACCTCTCGTCTGCGTATCGCGCGGAACCCCAGCACCAGGCACATCACGAACCAAAGGCCGAAGATCGTGGACGCGCTGGCTTCGAGTGCGCCTCCCCAAGGGTAGAGCAGCCCGAAGACCAGGGCGAGAACACCGGCCAGCAGCGCACACGCCACGAGGACGCGGCCCATCCGGCGGTGCGCTGTGTAATGCCGGGTACGGAAACGGGGTGAGAGCTGCAGCGGGGTGCCGAGCAGATAGACCACGCCTGGGCCGATGTGCAGGTAGGCCAACCATGGGTGCGCCGCATACCGCTGGGCGAAGTCGTCGTCCGGGACGGTGCCATCGAGGATGGACGGCAAGTCAGTGATGACCCGGACCACGGCGAACGAGACGATGATGGTGAGAAGCACCGCTATCACGACAGTGAGCGCCGCAACCCGGGCCCACCGGGTCTGCTGAGAGGACTGGACGCGTCTCATCAGACCAGTGTCGCCGATCTCCGGGAATCCGAGGTCCCGGCGTTGTTGCCTAGACACGGTGGTCATCTTGTTCGGCGCCTGCCGGACCGAGGACACGCTCCACGAGGTGCACCTCGTCTCGTTCGAGTCACAGGAGGGCTACGAGCTATACCTGGCGGACGAGGAACGGCAGTCGCGCAGGTCCCTGCTGGACGGCCTCGACGTCGACCAGCCCGTGCTGCGCATGAACGACGTAAAGTCCCGGTCGACGATCCCTGAGCGGGCGAGGCACAGTGGGGCCACACGCATTCTCGTAGGGTGCTCTGGGATGCCGCGGAATCAGGAGGAACGGTGAGCGAACAGGCTTTGACACGGCCGATCGGGTGGTGGCTGAAGGAGGCCGATGCCCGACTCGATGCCGCCTTCGATGTCGCGCTTGAGAGCGAGGGCGTCGATCGCCGGGGTTGGCAGGTGCTCGCCTCCTTGAGTCGAGGGCCGAGTCCTCGGGCCCAACTCGTCAGCGCTCTGACCTCGTTCGATCCACCCGTTGTCGTCGACCGGGTCATTGACGATCTGAGTTCACGCGGATGGATCGACGACACAGCAGACTCGCTCCAGCTCACTCAAGCGGGCTCCAGTCAGTACGCCGGGCTGGCTCCGTTGGTCGACGACGTCAGGGGGCGGGTGGCCGCCGCGTTGTCGGAAGAGGAGTACGTCGTGCTTGTGGGTCTCCTCTCGCGCCTGGTCGCCGCCCTGCCGCCGACAGTCTGAAACGACACGCATGGGGTTCCCCATCCGGACGGTCGGTCAGCTTCACCGAGATTCGCCCGGACATGCTTGTTTTGCGGGTGCACTTGGCCCTATGTGTTCCGTCCTAGGCGTGGTTCACGGGGCGCTGCCGTCCAGGCGATGTCGAGTCTGGTGGGATGGCTCCGACGTACGTGTGATGGGGCCGACCGACGGCCCCGACGACGTGAGGAGCTCTCCCATGAAGTTCGTGATTCTCATCCACTCGAATCCCCAACCCTGGGGGCATCCCACGAGCGCGAACACTGCGGAGTACCAGGCGCTGCCCCAGCAAGAGCGGGACGAGCTCGGTGCCCGGTGGGACAAGGTGTTCGGCGATGCCGACGCGAAGGGCGAGGTCGTCTACGGCTGCGCGCTCGGTGACCCCGGCGCCTCGGTGATCCTTCAGTACGAGGGGGCTCCTGTGGCCACGGACGGGCCCTACGCCGAGATGAAGGAACACCTTGCCGGGTTTTTCGTCATCGACGTCGCCTCGCAGGAGCGTGCTCAGGAGATCGCCGAAGCGTTCTCGTGCCCGGGCGACACCATCGAGCTTCGCCCGACGATGCGGCCGGGCTGCGAGTCCTGATGCCGTTTCCGGCTTGATCATGGATCGTGGGTTGGAGGACGTGTGGCGCCGTGAGGCGCCGCACGTCCTCGCTGCGCCCAAGCGTCGGGGAGTCGCGTTGGAGGAATGCGAGGACGCCGCCCAGGAGGCGCTCCTGGCTGCTGCCGTGCAGTGGCCCAGCGAAGGTTTGCCGACGAATCCCCGAGGCTGGTTGATCTGGGTCGCGGCTCGCCGTCTCATCGATGCTCAGCGCTCTGATGCCGCACGTCCTCGCCGGGAGCTCCATACTGTGCAGGACCGCACCGCCACGTGGAGCCAGCGGGTCGATGACCACGACGACTCGCTCCAGATGCTGGTCCTGTGTTGTCATCCGGTGCTGACCACTGCCTCCGCAGTTGCGCTCACCCTGCGTGCCGTCGGCGGCCTCACCACCCGCCAGATCGCGGCCGGTCTGCTTGTCCCGGAGTCCACGGCTGCGCTGCGAGTCAGTCGGGCAACGACCACCCTGCGCAGCGCCGGTGCACGCTTCGAACCTATTCCTCCCGAGCAGGTGCCGGCCCGGCTCCATGCTGTCCGGCACGTCCTGCACCTGATCTTCACGACCGGGTCCTCGTTGCCTTCTGGGTCCACGGTCATCGACCGAACCCTGACCGACGACGCCATCCGCATCACCGAGCGTCTCCACCGTGCTGTGCCCCGCGATCCGGAGACCGCGGGGCTCCTTGCGCTCATGCTCCTGGTCGACGCCCGGGCCGCCACTCGTGTCAATGACGGCCGACTTGTCCCGCTGGCCGAGCAGGACCGGACCGGGTGGGACGCCGCCCAGATCGATCGCGGTGATGCTCCTCGAGGACTCCCTGCCCCGCGGCCGCGTCGGACCCTTCCAACTGCAGGCCGCCATTGACCGGGAGCCGGAGATCGCCAGAATGTTGTGATGACGGTTCAGCGGACAGACGTGTGTGTGGTGGGTGGTGGACCCGCTGGCATGATGCTGGGTTTGCTGTTGGCACGCCAAGGGGTCGCCGTGACGGTGCTGGAGAAGCACGCCGACTTCCTGCGTGACTTCCGCGGGGACACCGTCCATCCGTCGACGCTTCAGGCCCTCGACGATCTCGGCCTGGGCCGGGCCTTGGCCGACGCTCCGCATCGCGACGTGGATGAGCTGAAGGCGACCTTCGCCGACGGTTCGTACCGGATCGCTGACTTCTCGCGGTTGCGCGTGGCCCACCCCTACATCCGGTTCATGCCCCAATGGGACTTCCTCGACGTGCTGGCCGGCGCGGCCGAGCCCCTGCCGAACTTCCGGCTCCTGCGCCGCCACGAGGTCGTGGACATCATCGAGGAGGATGGCGTCGTCCGCGGGGTACTGGCCGAAGGCCTCGAGGGGCCGGTGGAGCTGAGAGCCGGTCTCACCGTCGCCGCCGACGGTCGCACGTCTATCGTCCGAAAGCGCGCCGGACTGAAGGTGACCGAGTTCGGAGCACCCATGGACGTCCTGTGGTTCCGCATCGGCCGAACCCCGGATGGCCCGACCGGGCTGAACATGCATCTCGGAGCAGGGCGCATCCTGCTGGCCATCGACCGCGGCGACTACTGGCAGATCGCCTACGTCATCCCCAAGGGACATGACCACCACCTGCGCGCACGACCGGTCGACGACCTCCGAGCGTCAGTCACGACCCTGGTGCCCGGACTGGCCGCCAGCATCGAGGACCTCGGCTCGTGGGATGACGTCAAGACCCTCAGCGTGCAGGTCGACCGCCTGCGGCGCTGGCACCGGCCGGGGCTGCTGTGTATCGGAGACGCCGCACACGCCATGTCGCCGATCGGTGGCGTCGGCATCAACCTCGCCATCCAGGACGCCGTCTGTGCCGCCCGCATCCTGGCGGGGCCACTGCCCCGTGGCGCGGTCAGCTGCAGGACGCTGCGCGCGATCCAGGGCCGCCGGTGGTTGCCCACCGCGGGGACCCAGATGCTTCAACGAACAGCACAGCGCTTCCTGGTGCAACGGACGTTGTCCTCACATACGCCCGTCTCGGCGCCACCGCCCGTGCGCCTTCTCGCACGCTTTCCGCGCCTCCAGGTGATACCCGCCCGGGTCGTCGGCGTAGGACTACTCCCCGAACGCATCACGTCCCCCCGCAGGACCGGAGATCGGTGGGGAGACCGTGCGCACACCCTCAGGCTGAAGCCGTGAGCACCGAGATCCTTCGGTATGCAGCCTTCACCGACCGTGGCCACGGCGGCAACCCTGCCGGTGTTGTGCTCGACGCCCGATCTCTGACTGACGCCGCGATGCAGCAGATTGCCGCCGACGTAGGGTACTCCGAGACCGCGTTCGTCTTCCCCGGGGACGACTCCGCCCGCAGTGGCATTCGCTACTTCAGCCCGCGAGCCGAGGTCGACTTCTGCGGGCACGCGACCATCGCGACCGCAGTCGCCCTTGCCGAGCGGTACGGCCCCGGATCAGTCGCCCTCGAGACGCGGGTCGGCGAGGTGCCGGTCGAGACGACGATCAATGAGGCAGGTGAGCTCACCGCCACCCTCACCTCGGCCCCGACCGACATCCGACCGGTGGATCAGGATGTGCTGGATGCCGCGCTGGCGGCGCTGGGCTGGCGCCGTGACGACCTCGACCCCGCGTTCGAACCCCACGTCGGCTTCGCGGGCAACCACCACCTCCTGCTCGGAGCCCTCACCCGCGAACGGCTCGCGCGGCTCGCCTACGACTTCGACGCCCTCGGGCGCCTGATGGCCACCCAGCGGTGGACGACGGTGCATCTGTTCTGGGCCGAGCGCCCGACTGTCTTCCACGTCCGCAACCCCTTTCCCCCCGGCGGCGTGGTCGAGGACCCGGCCACGGGTGCTGCTGCCGCCGCCTTCGGCGGCTACCTGCGCGCACTCGGGCTGGTCGTCGGTGACCCGGTAGTGACGCTGCACCAAGGCGTCGACATGGGCCGCCCCAGCCTGCTGCTGATCGACCTGTCCACCCCGGGATCTCGCATCGCGGTGACCGGGGCCGCCAACGCCATCGCGAGATGAGCGGGGCCGGCACCGACACCAAGCCTCGATAGGCTGACGAGGCGATGGGACCCACTGACCACTGGTACGGCAAGCCCGACAACGGGTTTCGCCGCCTGGGCACCAGTCTCGAGCCGGTGGCCTCCGACCTAGGCCGGCTGCGCACTCCTGTCGACACCTTCTTCGTGTGCAGCGCCGGTGCGGTCCCAAGGCTTGATCCGACGAGCTGGCGCCTGCGGATCGACGGTGATGCCGCCGGCGCTCCCCTCGAGCTCGGCCTGACAGAGCTGCAGGCTTTGGAGCAGGTCAGCGTCGACGCCTGGCTCGAGTGCGCAGGCAACGGCAGACGCTTGTTCGAGGTGGTGGGTGACCTCGAAATCTCCACCGCCAGAAAGAACACGCGGTGGTTCCTCGGTGCTCTGGGGCTGGCTACCTGGACCGGCCCGAGGCTGTCCTCCGTGCTCGCGCTCGCCTCGCCGTCGGATGTCGCCGCCTACGTGGGCCCGGTGGGCTTCGACCACGACAACTCCGAAGGCGAGCCGGTCCGGATGTCGTTGCCGCTCGCCAAAGGCCTCGACCCGGACACCATCGTCGCCGTGACGATGAACGGTGAGGACCTTGCTCCGGCCCACGGCGCTCCAGCACGGCTGGTGGTCCCCGGTTGGGTGGGCGCGTACTCCGTCAAATGGCTCCAGAGGCTTGAGCTGTCCAGCACCTGGGTCGACTCCTACCGCTCGAACGAGTACTACGTGCTGCGCGACGCGGCCGGCGACGTCACCGGCCCGGCCACGGCTCACCCTCCGAAGAGTCAGCTGAGACTGGACTGGGAGGCTGCCCTCGACTGCGGCACTGTTGAGGTGCACGGATATGCGCGATCCGGCATCGCCCCTGTCGCCGCGGTCGACTGGGCGTTGGACGATGGCCCCTGGCGGTCGGCCGAGCTGCTCGAGGACCTCGGCCGCTGGGCCTGGCGGCCGTTCCGGCTGTCGGTCGACCTGGCGCCGGGTCGCCACACCATCCGTACGCGGGCCTGCGACGGCGGTGGCAACACGCAGCCCGACCAGCAAGCCCCGCACCGCGACGGCGTGCTGTGGAACGCGGTGATTCCTCACCCGGTCGTCGCTAGTCGCGGTGCTGCACGATGTTGAGCACGTTGCCGTCGGGGGCCCGGACGAAGAACCGAGTGACGCCCCACTCCTCGGTCGTCAACGGATGAACGATCTCGTACCCACGCTGCTGGGCGTCGGCGTACGCGGCGTCGATGTCGTCGACCCTGACCGATATCACCGGTGCTTGCGGAGCCGTTGCGTCCGTGGTCATCACCTGGATGGTGACGCCGCTCTCCGGTGAGGTGTGTCTCGCGACCCAGCCCAGGTTGAACTCCTGCGTGCTGAGCCCGAGGTAGTCGGCGTAGAAGGCCCTCGCCGCCGGCAGATCCGGCACGTGCAGGTCGGCGATGATCTCGGTCACGCGCATGGTGCTACTCCTTGAGACGTCAGGACGGGGAAGGTCGTCGGCCGATGCTCACGATGCGTGAGGACCGTGGTTGGTCGACCACGCGCACGTCGTCGTAACCGGCCCGGCGCATCAGCGCGGGCAGCTGAGACGTGGTGATCATGGCGCAGCCGACGATAGCCTCGTGCAGCTGTGCGCCCGCGAGTCGCCGGTGGTCGGGCTCGTCGCGGTAGTCGGCCTCGTTGTCGGGGTAAGGCAGCTCGGACACGACGGTCCAGCCCTCGGCCCGGAGTGCGTCTGCGCTGCGACGCAGCACGTTGAGGTGCTGTTCAGACCCCCCGACCTCATGCAGCGACCGGTTCATCACGACCAGGTCGTAGACGTCGTGATCCGCGAGCTGGTTCGCGTCGGCCTGCACCACCTCGACGCGATCTCCGAGGCCGGCGTCCTGCACGGTGGCTCGGGCCTGTTCAGCACTCACGGCGTCGGACTCCAGGGCGACGACACGTGTGGCGGGGAAGCGCCGGGCCAGGTCCAGACAGAGTCGGCCGGCCCCAGACCCGACCTCCAGGACGGCGCCGCCATCGTCGAGGGTGGCGACCAGCTCGGGGATCTGGGGCAGAACGTGCTCGATGAGCATGGTCGAGTCCGGCCCCGATGACACCCGCATGGCCTCCAGCACCAAGGGGTCGGACTCGCTGCGCGACCTGACCTTCGGGGCCGCCAACGCCTCGGGGTAGATCAGGGTGTCCTCATAGGTGGCCGTCGCGAACAGGGACCGGCCGCCCATGTACAGCGGGTCCGCCTCGTCGAGGAGCACGGTTGCTGCACCCGAGGCCAACCGGTACCGCCCGCCGGTGTCCACGTCGAGCATCTCGAAGGCGAAGGCAGCCCGGCACCAGACGCTCACGAGGTGCTCGTCGAACTCCAGCACGTCGGCCAGCTCCTGCGCCGTCACCGAGCCGCGGGAGTCGATCGCCGCGAAGAGCCCGGCTCGGATGCCGATGCTGCCCGCACTGACCGCCTGGTGTCCCAGCACGTGCGTGAGGGCCGCACGGGACGCGGCCTCGACATCCGACACGGTTGTCTCCTTCTCTGCCTGCCTGCGTACGACGGGCCGTGTTGTCTGTTGGTGTCTGTGGTGCCCAGCTACAAGAATGCGGCCCCCTCGCGGACGAACGTGTTGTACGCCGGGATGAAGGCGCGAAAGCGGGACGTGCGCTCGGCGTCGCCCTCCACCGCGAAGAGCGCGGTCCAGTTGCCTTTGCGCAGCACCTCGGTCAAGTTCGCGAGAGCCAGGGAACGCTCCCACCCGGCCGCGTCGAAAGAGTCGCCCAGAGCATCCCAGAGGTAGTCGCGGTAGCGGCCGAAGGCCCAGCCCCTGTAGGCGAAGGTATCCCCGCCGTTGATCAGCCAGGCCAGGTCGAGCACCCCAGGCCCGTGGCCCGCGAGCTGCCAGTCGAAGGCGACCACCCCCTGGTCAGCCATGACGGCCACGTTGTCGGGTCGGTAGTCACCGTGCAACAGGGTCGGGGGCTCGTGCTCCAGAGCGCGGAGAAGCGCCGTGGGGTCCGACACGATCTGCTCGATGGTGGTGCACACATCGGGTGCGACGAGATCGAGCAAGGCCGTCCACCCTCGTTGCAGCAGCCCCCGCGCCGTGGGGTGGTCCTCGAACGGTGGCCATGAGCAGGGCCAGCACGTCTGCACCAACGACGGGACGTCGGCCAGCCCGAATACAGGGTCGGCCAGCGCATTATCGTTCCACTGACGGGCGTGCATGGTGGCCAGCGACCACACCATCTGGTCGAGCTGGCGGCGCCTGTCCGACCGCCCCCACCGCCGCAGCCCCGCGGAGCAGTCCCACATCAGCAAGGCGTGGTCTGTACCGTCGCGGCTGGCGGCCATGATGGGGTGGTGCACCGCGGGCTTCAGGCGGTCCAGCAGCCCGGTGCGCCAGACAGCCACAGAACGGCACCGACGGTCATGCGATCCGCGCGTCAGCCAGTCGTCGCTGCGCAGCTGCTTCAGCACCAACCGTCGCCCGCCCGCCTGGACGTACGACAGCTGGTTGGCAGAGAACCCGTTGGACTCCAACGGGGTGAGACTCACCGAGCCGACAGGAGCGCCGAGCAGGCCGGTCAGCGACGACGGGTGCAGCATCTCCTCGACGCTGTCGAAGAGGACGCGCAGAGGCGGAGCCGCCATCCCGCACCTCCTCGGAGCACCACCCACCCCCAGTGCCGGGTGTCGCTCCCGCCGTGAGCATGCCCAAGACCGTCGATGCTACGGCGCCGGTCGGTCGCAGCGCTAGAGCACCGCGGCCTCTGACGTCAGCAGCTGTCGACCAGGTGTCGGGCCAGCGCGAGACCCTCCGCCCCGGGGCCGTCCGGCCCCAGATGCGCGATGCTCAGGTAGGCACCGTCGATGAGCACGGCCAGCCGGCGCGCCAGGCGGGGACCTTCGACGGGGTCGAGATCGCGGGCGGTGTGGTCGAGACGATCCAGCAGGGCCTGTCGATACTCTCGGGCGACCTGCCGCGCCGGATGGCCAGCATCGCCATACTCGGCCGCAGCATTGCCGAAGGGACAGCCGTGGAAGCCGTCACGGCGCACGTCCGCCTCGATCCCATCGAGGATGGCGTGCAGCGCACCTCGGGCATCCGCGGCTGCACCGATATCGGCATCGATGAGCCCGAGAATCCTGTGAGCCAAGGAGGTGAGGTAGCCACCGACGAGATCGTCCTTGGTGGGAAACACCCGATAGACGCTCATTTTGCCCAGGCCGGTCTCGGCAATCAGACGATCCATCCCGACCGCGTGAACGCCGTGAGCGATGAAGAGCCGGGTGGCGGCCTCGACCACGATGCTCCGGCGCTCCTGCTCACTCAGCCGGGGAGCGCGACGCGCATCTTGTGAGGTTGGACCCATGGGTCTACTCTAGAGCAAATGTGACGGTTCCGTCTCAAACTGAGGAGAACACCATGCCCGAGCCCACAGCGTTGGTCACCGGAGCCTCCAGGGGCATCGGAGCAGCGGTCGCAGATAGGCTGGCCGGCGAGGGCTTTCGCGTGGTGGTCACTGCCCGCGACCGGGCCGCGGCCCAGCGTGTCGTCGACCGATTGCCCGGCCAGGGGCACCTCCCCCACGCGCTCGATGTCACCGTGCCCGAGTCCGTTGCGGCCGCGGTGGAGGGCCTGCAGTCGCTGGACGTCGTGGTCAGCAACGCGGCGGCCTATGTGGACTGGGGCGAAACGGTCTTGTCCGCAGACCTGCATACGGCACGCGCCGTGATGGAGACCAACCTCTACGGGCCGTGGCAGCTCGCGCAGGTCTGCGTCCCACTGCTGCGTCTCAGCGCGCACCCACGGTGGGTCTCGGTGGCCAGCGG
Organism: Ornithinimicrobium sp.; assembly: GCA_049683875.1. Lineage (GTDB taxonomy): Bacteria > Actinomycetota > Actinomycetes > Actinomycetales > Dermatophilaceae > Ornithinicoccus. Next base: position 12,985 of record JBAUJO010000033.1, on the reverse strand, counting down.
GGGCGGCTCGCACGGTGACGAGGCTTTCGGGCTCACCCGCCGAGGCGGACGGGCGGCCAGCTACGGCATCAGCAAAGCCGCCGCGTTGGCGCTCACCAGCACCTTGGCTGCGGAGGTGGTCGACACACCCATCCTGGTCAACGCGGTATGTCCCGGGCTGACGGCCACCTTCGAGGGGGCAGAGCAGATGGGTGCTCGCCCCATCGAAGCCGGGGCCGACAGCGTCATGTGGGCGGTGCTCCTGCCCGACGACGGACCTCGTGGCGGGTTCTTCCGCGACGGGGAACCGATGCCCTGGTGAGGCGTGCCCGCTCACGAAAGCGCCGCGCCCATCCGAATCGGGTGCCTACAAAATGACACGATGGCGGCATGCGTGCCGTGGTCATTGACGCTGCCGGAGCCCCACCCGAAGTCCGGGACGTGGCCGAGCCCGTCGCCCCCGATGGCGGGGTGGTCGTGAACGTGAAGGCGACCGGGATGTGTCGTAGCGACTGGCACGTGTGGGCCGGGCACGACGACAACACTTTCCCCCACGTGCCTGGTCACGAGCTCGCCGGCGTGGTCACCAAGGTGGGGGCCGGTGTCGCCCGTTGGAAGACTGGGGACCGGGTGACGGTGCCCTTCGTGTGTGGGTGTGGCCGATGTCAGTGGTGCCGCGCCGGGGACGCCCAGGTGTGCCCCGACCAACGCCAGCCAGGTGTCACCGATGCGGGTTCGTTCGCCGAGAACGTCGCCCTTCACGCCGCCGACACCAACCTGGTGGCGCTGCCCGACGGGATCGACTTCACTGCCGCAGCCAGCCTGGGGTGCCGGTTCGCCACTGCCTACCGGGCCCTGGTCGCCCGGGCGCGTCTGTCGCAAGGGGAATGGGTCGTCGTCGTCGGTGCCGGTGGGGTCGGTCTCAGCGTGGTGATGATCGCCCACGCGCTGGGCGCTCGCGTCGTGGCGGTCGACCGGAACCCCGCAGCATTGGCAGTGGCGGCTCTGCTCGGCGCCGAGCACATCCTGACGGTCGACGGCACCGACGTTCCTGCCGCCGTCAACGACCTCAGCGGCGGTGGTTGCCACGTCAGCGTCGATGCCGTCGGCACGGAGCAGACCTGCGCGACGGCGATCCTGAGCCTTCGGCGTCGGGGCCGGCATGTGCAGGTGGGGCTCCTCCCCCCGGTGGACGGGCATCCCACGGTGCCGATGTCGCGGGTGATCGCCTGGGAGCTCGACGTTCTGGGCAGCCACGGCATGGCCGCCGTCGACTACCCGGAAATGCTCAGGCTCGTGGACCGGGGCGCGCTGAGCCCCCAGCGGCTGGTCGAGCGCACCATCGGTCTGGACGAAGCGGCGGCGCTCCTACCGACGTTCGACCGGGCCCCCGTCGCCGGAATGACCATGGTCGACCCCACCGCCTAGATCCCCTCCGCCCCGGCATGACCGCCGTGAGAACGGCGCGGGTATGTCCGTGTGGTCCCGGGGGGCGCACGCACCTGGCCAGCGTGGCCCTGCTGTGTGGGGCGTCAGCCTGGCCCCCTTGCGAAGTAGACGAAGGCTTGCAGGCTTCGGCTAATAGTATTAGCCTATTGGCTATGGATATTCCCCACAACGCAAAGATGACCCACTATCTCGAGCTCGATGGCGGCACCATTGCCTATGAGCTTGCCGGCGCCGGGCCGCTGGTCGTCCTGGCCCATGGCATGGGCGACAGTCGCCTGGCTTACCGTTTCGTGACACCACAGCTCATCGCGGCCGGCTACCGCGTCGTTACCGTCGACCTGCGCGGGTGCGGCCAGTCGAGCGCTGAGTGGTCGACCTACACCCGGGCCGATATCGCCGGCGACCTGCTCGAAGTCATCCGCCACCTGGGTGGTCCGGCGATGATCGTCGGGCACTCGATCTCCGGTGGCGCGGCCACCATCGCCGCCGCACAGGAGCCCGGCCTCGTCCAGGGTGTTGTCGAGCTGGCTCCCTTCACCCGCACCCAGTCGATCGGCTTCGCAGACCTCAAGTCGAAGCGATACCGCGCCGCCATGACCCGGTTGCTGATGACCGGCCTGCTGGGCAGCGTGGGCTGGTGGCATCGATATCTCGACCTGGCCTTTCCAGGGCACAAGCCCGACGACTGGGACGAGCAGCTTCAACGGATGGACCGTCAGCTTCGCGAGCCCGGGCGCATGAAGGCCATGCAACGCATGGGACGCTCGGCGCCATCCGACGCCGGAGGGCGGCTCGGCAGCATCCAGTGTCCAGCGCTCATCGTGCAGGGTTCGCTCGACCCAGACTGGGCGGATCCCCGCGCCGAGGGCCAAGCGATCGTCGAGGCCATGCCGGACGGGCTGGCCGAGCTGGCCCTCATCGAGGGTGCCGGGCACTACCCGCATACCCAGATGCCTGATGAGACCCTGGCGCTGCTGCTCCCCTTCCTACAGGCTCACGCACATGCCTAGAGCTGGCCTGAGCCCAGCCCTCGTCGCCGCCGCAGCCGCTGAGCTCGCCGACGAGGTCGGGCTGGCCAACGTGACGATGACGCTGCTGGCCGAGCGCCTGGAGGTGCGTGCACCCTCGCTCTACAAGCATGTCGGCGGCCAGGCCGACCTCACGGGCCGCATTGCCCTGCTCGCGCTCACCGAGCTCGGTGACGCGTTGCGCGAGGCGCTGCAGGGCCGATCCGGCCACGAAGCCCTGACCGCGGCCGCCACAACGTTTCGCACCTACGTCGTCGCCCACCCGGGGCGCTATGCGGCCACGCTGCGCCTCGATCCCGCTGGTCCCGACGACCCACTCGTGGCTGCGGGCGCCCGAGTGATCGCCTCGCTGTCGGCGGTTCTTGCCGGCTATCGGATCCCGGAGCGGGACACCGTCCACGCCCTGCGAACGATGCGCAGTCTCCTGCACGGGTTCGCCGTCTTGGAGGCAGCCGGAGGATTCCAGATGGACACCGACGCCGACGAGAGCTTCGGCTGGCTGGTCACCTTCCTGCATCAAGGTCTCCACGCGACACACGCCGAGACCCCGTCGCTATCGTGAACCCGTGGCCTACCTAGGTGGCAGCGAGGAGCGAACGGCGCTCTTCTTCGACGGCCCTGCGGACTTCCGACACTGGCTGGAAGAACATCACGCAACCGAGCTCGAGCTGTGGATGGGGCTGCGGCGCAAGCACATGCACCCGCGCGGACTGACGTGGGAGGAAGCCGTGCCTGAGGCGCTGTGCTTCGGCTGGATCGACTCCCGTGCCGAGCGCATCGATGCCGGCAGCAGGCGCCAGCGGTGGACGCCACGCAAGCCGACCAGCACATGGAGCCGGGTCAACCTCGATCTGGTGGACGCCCTCATGGAGCAGGGCCGTATGCGCCCCTCAGGCATCGCCGCCTGGGAGAAGCGGCGCGTGGACCATCAGGCGGCTCACGCTCAGGAGCAGGCCGCCACCATGCGACTCCCGGCCGAGTACGACGCCGCGCTCACCGCTGACGGCGCGGCCCGGGCGTTCTGGGACCACGCGACACCGGGATATCGGCGGGCATGCATCCTCTGGGTGTGCAGTGCCAAACAGCAGGGGACGCGTGACCGGCGCATGGAGCAGCTGGTCGAGCTCTGCGCCACCGGACGTCTGATCCCGCAGCAGCGCTACGGCACGATGCCGGCCTGGGTGGCCGAGGCGGCAGCCGCTGCGGCCGCGCGCTCAATCTCGACCTCAGACCCGCCCCCACACCGCGAGCAGCCCTCGCCGGACCCTCCCGCAGCGAAGCGGGACTAGCTCGTCAGCGAGCGTGAGCGCTGGTCCACCCCCAGGGTCCCGTAGGGGTAGTCCGGTGGCGCCGGGTCGCTGGCGTCGTCGAGCGCGCGCCCCTCGTCCGCGTCCAGGTGAAGGTCCGCGGCGGCGAGGTTGGCCTCGAGCTGCTCGGTCGTGCGCGCGCCGAGGATCACCGACGTCACGGCCGGTCTGTCCATGAGCCACGCCAACGCGACCTGCGCCATCGACACTCCGCGGCTCTCGGCCACCGTGCGGACGGCGTCCACGACGTCCCACGTGCGCTGCGCCGCCGAGCGCTTGTCGTAGGCCTCCATGCCTCGCTCCGGGTCCTCACCCAGCCGGGTCTGTCCGGTTGGTCGTTCGTCGCGCGAGTACTTGCCGGTGAGCCACCCACCGCCCAGCGGGGACCACGGCAGAAGTCCGAGACCCGCGTCCAGGCAGGACGGGACGATCTCGAACTCCAGCTCGCGGGCGAGCAGGTTGTACTGCGGCTGCAGGGTCACAGGCGCACTCCACCCGTGCGCACGCGCCAGCCCCACCGTCTTCTGTACCTGCCAACCGGTGAAGTTGGAGAGGCCCACGTAGCGCACCTTGCCGGCCCGGACGAAACCGTCCAGCGTGGCCAGGGTCTCCTCCAGCGGTGTCACCGGGTCCCAGGCGTGCACCTGGTAGAGGTCGACCGTCTCCACCGCAAGCCGCCTCAGCGAGGCGTCGAGGGCGTGCTGCAGATGGCGCCGGGACAAGCCGAGATCGTTGCGGTCGCTTCCCATGGGAAAGCGGCCCTTGGTGGCGAGGACGACGCGGTCGCGTACCTCGGGTGCTGCGCGAGCCAGCCACCGGCCCACGATCTCCTCGGAGGTGCCGCCGGAGTAGACGTCGGCGGTGTCGACCAGGGTCCCCCCGGCCTCGAGGAAGGCGTCGAGCTGGGCGTGCGAGCCCTGCTCGTCGGTCTCGCTACCGAAGGTCATCGTGCCGAGGGTGAGGCTGGAGACGGCGCATCCGCTGGCGCCTAGAGCTCGGTAGTCCATGGACACCATCTTCGGTCATCCTGCCGACCTGCGCTCTCAGGAGACTGACAGCACGGCTGCCGGATAGTGAGGCCATGGCCTCTTCGTCGCGCGCCCCCACAGAGCCGGTCTCGGCTCAGCTGCGCACGGTGAGCCCGCTCTGGCGGACGCCGAGATTCCTGGCCGCTCTCGCTTCCATCGTCGTCGGGTTCGCCGGTGGCGCTGTGCTGGCCGACGGGGTGATGGAGAACGCTGATCTGTCCGCCTTCGACCCCACGGTCACTGCGGACTTCATCGGTGTCCGCACCGAGGTCGTCACCGCGGTGGCGCGGGCGTTCACCTTCGTTGGCAGCACCGCGGCGCTTGTGCCGTTGACGCTCGGGCTCATCATGATCCTGCTGCTCCGTCGGCGTTGGGGCGCCGCCGTGGCGGTGGCGTGGGGGATGTCCCTGTCGCTGACCATCACCGTGCTGCTGAAGAGCTCCATCGGCCGCGCTCGCCCGCCGGCCCACGACGTGCTGGGAGCGATCAACAACGGGTTCGCCTTTCCCTCCGGACATACGCTCAACGGGACCGTGTTCGTCGGGCTGGTTGCCGGGCTGCTGCTCGCACGGTGCCGCACCCGGTGGGCGCGCGCAGTGTCCGTGGGCGTCGCCCTTGCCCTAGCGGTCGGGATCGGCCTGAGCCGGGTCTACCTTGGATACCACTGGCTGACCGACGTGATGGCCGGATGGTCGCTGGCCACCGGCGTGCTCGGGACCGTCGTTCTCGCGTGCACGCTGCTCGATCGCCGCCGACTCAGCCGCCCTCGACCGTAGCGAGCGGGCGGTCGTCGAGCGGCCCCTTGTCGAATGCCGAATGGTGACTGCCGACGTTGCGCGCAGCCGCAAGGTGCCCGCCTAGGTAAGCGCCGGACCCGGCGCCGGAGGCACCGGCGAGCGCCACCCCCACACCGGTGCCGTGAAGCCCTCGACGTCTGGCCATCCAGGACGAGAGGTAGAGGCCGATGGCGCTGCCGACAGCGGCCACGTGCACCAGGCCCACGCGCTGCTCGCGCTGTCCGGACCCGGACCACTCCGACCACCCGGTCGAGGCGGTCGGTGGGACCACCAGCAGGCCGGTGCCGACGAGCCGAGCACCAGATCGGTCAGCACCGGGTGGACCGCGTGACCCAGCCAGTCCCCTCGGAACAGCGCTGCCTGAGGCTCGCTCCCGAACAACGTGTCGACGAAGGGGTCGACCGCGTGCACAACCGCGTCGAGCGCCGTGGTGTCCTCGATCAGGCGCGTCAGCGCTGCTGCACCTGCGTGCCGGCTGCCGGCCCGCCGCGCTCGCCACCGCGCAACGCGCTGAGCTCGACCGCGTGCTCATCGAGCCGGTGGTCCTCGACCGAGACGGGCTCCCACCGCGGCACGGGCACCGAGCTGCCGTCACGTACGGCTGCGAACACGGTGAGACAGTGCGTGGTCAGCTCCATGTCACCCCCCATGGGATCGGCGGTCCGCACGTGCACCGAGACGTGCATGCTGCTTCGCCCCGTATGAAGCAACCGGGCGGACACCTCAACCAGGTTGCCGATCGGGATCGGCCGGTAGAAGCGGATGCCGCCGGAGTAGACCGCCAAGCACTGCTCCCCCGTCCACTGCATCGCACAGACGGAAGCCGCCTCGTCGATCCACCTCATCACGGTTCCGCCGTGAGTCTTTCCTCCCCAGTTCACGTCGGTCGGCGCAGCCAGGAAACGCAACACGGCCCGCGGCGCGGTTCCTTCATGCGAGTAGGACTGCCCTGACATCTCACGCTCGATGGCGGTGCGGACATCGATGCGGTCGCTGGCGGCGTCGGCCTCTCGCCGCTGCTGGTCGGTGACCGGCTTCCACGGCTCCACGGCGGTGGGGCGTCCGCCTCTGGCGTCCAGCGCGATGAAGATGACGATGCAGGTCGCACGCTCGTTCAGCTCTCCGGTCTCGACCGGGCCTGCGCTGACCGTCACTCGGATGTGCATCGACGACCGGCCGGTAAAGATGAGATGAGCGCCCACCTCGACCAGCTCGCCGGTGTTGATGGGCTCCTCGAAGGCAACATCCCCCACGTAGGCCGTCACGCAGTAGGCCGACGACCACGCGACAGCGCAGGCGTAGGCGGCGCGGTCCACCCACTCCAGCACCCGGCCCCCCGAGACCGCCGTGCCACCCAGGGCCGCGACATCGGTGGGTGCCGCCAGAAATCGCAACGTCATCGAGCTGCGATGCTGACCATCTCCGGTGGCAGTCACCCCATGACCCTAGAGCCTGCGCAACGGCCCAGCCCACAGTCGATGCGGATGACACGGGGCTGGGCTAGTGTCGCTAGAGCCACCCGAGCGTCCAACGGTAAGTGAGACATCATGGCCAACAAGAAGCAGAAGAAGCTCGAGAAGGACCTGTCCACGGTCAAGGGTCAGTTGACGAAGACCGAGAAGAAGCTCGCGAAGGCCAGCGACCGAACCGATCGCTGGAAGAAGGAAGCCAAGGCCCACAAGAAGTCCGCCGCGAAGGCCGGAGCCCGAGCCGACCTGCTCCGAGAGCAGCTGGACGAGGCTTCGAAAGCACTGAAGGCAACTCCTTCCGAGGCCGAAGTGGAGGCCGCGAGTGCACACGAACCGGGCAACGACGGTCCGACCGACGACGGGGCCGGGACACCGGATGAGGGCTGGAGCGTGGTGCAGCTGCGGGCCGAGGCCCGGGCCCGAGGGCTGACCGGGCTGTCGCGGGCGAGCAAGGCGGACCTCATCCACGCGCTGAGGTAGTCAGCGAGTCGGATCAGCCAGCGCCCCGCGCGCCACGGCTCACAGCATTTCCTCGGGCAACCCTCTATAGGGTGTGGCTCGTGCGCCGAGTCGACCCGTGGGGACTCGCGGTCGCTGCCTTCGGCGCCTGCGTCTTCTTGCTCCAAGGTTTCGGGGGCGTACTGTCTCGCGATCTGGCCCTCTACGCGTACGCCGGTCAGCAGTTCGCGGATGGCGTGCCGCCCTACGAGGGCGTGCTGAACCGCGCTGGGCCTCTGGCCCACATGGTGCCGGGATTCTTCGCGATGATCGCCCGTGTGCTCGGGACCGACGAGCTGGTCACCATGCGGGTGATGATGCTGGTGCTGACCGTCATCGCCGTCTACCTCACCTATCTGCTCGGGCGGGACACCTTCGCCTCGCGTCTGGCCGGTGCAGCCGCTGCCGTCACCCTGCTGTCCTCGCGAGCGGTGGTGCTCTACGCCGGCGGGGGGCCGCGAGAGAAGACGACCATGATGTTGTTGGTCGTGTGTGCGCTGCTCGCCGCGCGCCATCGACGATGGGCGCTGGCGGGTGTGGCGACGGCACTGGCCACCCTCACGTGGCAGCCGTCCTTCTGGTTGTGCCTTGTCGCGACGCTCGTAGCCGCCGGCCACCCACCGTGGCGTGCGCACTGGCGCACCACCGCAGGTGCCTGGATCCGGTTCGGGCTCGGCGGGATCGGCGCTACGGCGGTCGTGGTGGCGTACTTCGCCTTCGCCGGGGCTTTGGGCGCGTTCTTCGAGGGGTTCCTGTTCATCAACGCCACCAGCACGCGACAGGTCGGGCTGCTCGAGTTCGTCTACCGGATCCCCGGGGAGATGCCCCGCGCCTGGGGCTGGTCCTTGTGGTTCCTGGTCGCCGGCCTCGTCGCCAGCGTCGTCCTGGGCTGGCGCTCGCGCGGTGCAACCGACGCCGGAGGGCGCATGGTGGTCGCCGTCGGGGCCGCCACCGTGGGCTCCTTCCTGTGGTCGGTTCTGGTCTTCAACGGCTGGGCGGACGCGGTCTTCGTCGTCCCTCTGGCGGCCGTCGGCATGGGAGGAGCCGTCGCCGCGCTTGCCGCACGGCTCTCGCCTCGTCGCTCGGTGGCCCTGGCCACGGCATACGTCATCGTGCTGTCGGTCTGGTCCGGATACACGGCCTGGAGCCGCTCTCCGGACACGATGTACCGCATGCGCGCTGAAACCGACGCCGTGCTGGAGGCGGCCGGGCCGGGCGCCACCGTGCAGTCCATTGGTGCGCCTCAGCCACTCGTGTTCGACGGCCTGCGCAACCCGATCCGCCATCAGATGTTTCTCACCGGACTGCAGGACTACATCGACGACACCGAGCCGGGTGGTCTGGCCGGGATCAGCGCCGACATCGCGCGCCGCGGGCCGACCTTCGTGACCGTGGACCATCCTTCGTACTACCCGTGGCTGATGCCGATGCTGCGAGAGAACTACCGCTACATCGGCCAGACCTCGCGCATCCTCTGGTACGTCAACCTCGACGTCGGTCCGGAGCGGATCGCCGAGCTGCGGTCGATCGTGTCGAGCGACCCGTGAGTGGACGTGACACCATCCCCACCATGCCCGCGCCCGTGGACCCTACGCACTTCCGCTACTCGATCGTGATCCCGGTCTACAACAGCGAAGAGGTCGTGGGCACGACCATCGACCGCGTCGTGGAGACCTTCACCGAGGCGGGCTTGGACTTCGAGATCATCTGCGTCAACGACGGCAGCCCCGATGGCAGCTGGCGGGTCATCTCCGAGCGAGCCGAGGCCGAGCCGAGCGTCTTGGCTCTGGACCTGATGAAGAACTACGGCCAGCACTACGCGAACCTCGCAGGCTTCTCAGAAGCCACCGGGGACTACGTCATCACCATGGACGACGACCTGCAGAACCCGCCCCAGGAGGCGCTGAAGCTCATCGACGCGGCGGTCGGCGGCGGGCACGAGGTCGTCTTCGGCCGGTTCGAACAGAAGCAGGCGGCCGGTCCGAGACGACTCGGCAGCATGCTCATCGGCAGGGTCAACCGTCGGGTCTTCGGTCAGCCCCCCGACCTCGTGGTCTCCAACTTCCGCATCCTCCGCCGCGACGTGGTCGACCGGATCGTGGCCTCACGGACGGCCTACCCCTACATCACCGGCCAGGCCTTGATGTTGTCCCAGGACCGGGCCAACGTCACCGTTCGCCACGACCCCCGCCCGGTCGGCAAGAGCAACTACAACCTCCCCCGCATCGTGCGGCTGGTGCTGACCATCCTCTTCAGCTACAGCTCGTGGCCGCTGCGTGCCGCCGCGGCGGTCGGCTTCACCATCTCGGCACTGAGCTTTCTCTTCGGCGGCTACCTCATCGTGCGGGCGGTCGCCTTCGACGTCACCGTGCCGGGGTGGACCTCGATCATGGTGCTGCTGTCGGTGTTCAACGGGGTGATCATCGCCCTGCTGTCGATGATCGGGGAGTATGTCGTGCGCACCCTCAACACGGTCAGCCACGACACCTCCTTCCATGTCGTTCGCAGGGTGGGCCGGTGAGCCACCACTTCCTCGTCGTCGGGGCTCAGCGGTGCGGGACCACGTGGCTGCACGACCAGCTGGCCGCTCACCCCGACATCGCCATGGCACGGCCGTACCGGCCCGAGCCCAAGGTGTTCCTCGATCCCGAGCCGCTCGACGCGCGCAGCTATCGCGAGCGCTACTTCCCGCACGCCACCGACGAGCATGCACTCGGAGAGAAGAGCACGTCATACCTGGAGACCCCGCAGGCCCCGGGCCGGGTCGCCGCGACTCTGGGGAGCCCCAAGATCGTGGTGCAGCTTCGCGACCCGGTGCAGCGCGCCGTCTCCAACTACCGGTTCAGCTGCGCCCACGGTATGGAGGACCGCACACTCGACGAGGCCCTACGCGGCGATCTGACCGCGCCCAGGCCTTGGGACCGGAGCCGGAGCTCGGTCTCACCCTTCGCCTACGTCTCCCGAGGACGGTACGCCCACGAGCTGGCCCGGTGGCTGGATCGTTTCGAGGTGCACGTGCAGTTCCTGGAGGAGGTTCGCGCGGAGCCAGACCGCATCGGCGCGCTCTACCGATGGCTCGAGGTCGACGGCTCCTTCCGTCACGACAGGGGCGGCGAGCTGGTCAACGCCAGTGCGCCGACCGAGGAGCACCTCGCACCCGACCTTCTCGCCGACCTACGCGAGTACTACAACAGCAGTGACACGGCGCTGGCCGCGCTGGTCGGTCGACCCCTGCCCTGGCCACATCGGAGGAGCACATGAGCGTCATCCCTTTCAACGCCCCTGAGGTGGCGGGCGACGAAGTGGCCTACCTGCGCGAGTCGCTGGCCGGCGGGCACACCTCCTCCGGTGGCCCCTTCTCGCAACGCGCCGGTCGGCTTCTGCGGGAGGCCACCGGCGCACAGGAGGTCCTGCTGACCACATCGTGCACCTCTGCGCTCGAGCTCAGCGCGATGCTGCTGGACCTCGGGCCGAACGACACCGTGATCGTCCCGTCGTTCACGTTCACCAGCAGCGCCCTGGCCTTCGCGCGAGAGGGCGCGAAGATCCTGTTCTGCGATATCGAGCCCAAGACCCTGGGTCTGGACCCGTCGCATTTGGCCGAGCTGCTCGACGAGTCGGTCCGAGCCGTCGTCGTCGTTCACTACGCCGGCATCGCCTGCGACATGGATGGCGTACGACGGGCGCTGGCCGACCGTCCCGATGTCGCCGTCGTCGAGGACGCCGCCCACGGTCTCTTCGGCTCCTACCGCGGCGAGCCGCTCGGCAGTCTGGGGCGTTTCGCGAGCCTGTCCTTCCACGAGACCAAGAACTTCACCTGCGGCGAGGGCGGCGCGCTGCTGCTCAACGACGAGGCCGACGTCGGCCGAGCCCGCATCCTCTACGACAAGGGCACCGACCGGCAGGCGTTCTTCCTGGGCCAGGTGGACAAGTACTCCTGGCGCGACACCGGCTCCTCGTTCGGCATGTCAGACCTGCTTGCGGCCTCCCTTTGCGGCCAGCTCGAGCAGAGGGCTTCCATCCAGGAGCGACGCCGACAGGTCTTCACCGGGTATGCCGAAGCGTTGGCCGAACCAGCCGCGGACCTCGGCCTACGGCTGCCGATCGTGCCCGAGGGCTGCCAGCCGGCGTGGCACCTGTTCTACGTGGTGCTCCCCAAGGCGCAGCAACGGCCCACCGTGATGCGGAACCTGCAGCAACAGGGCATCCGTACCACGTTCCACTACGTCCCCCTGCACACCTCGGACGGTGGACGACGGTTCAGCGCCAGGGCGACCAAGTGCCCGGTCTCCAGTGACATCAGCGCGCGCCTGGTCCGGCTGCCCTTCTACAACACCCTGACTTCCGAGCAGGTCCAGCGCGTGGCCACCGGGCTGATCGACGCCGTGCGGGAGGCATCGTGAACCTGCAACGACCGGGCTCGGCATCCATCGAGCAGCCCGACTACTGGTGGTACCGCGCTCGCTCGGACCTGCTGCAGGCGGCTCTCGGCGGCCACGCCGGTCGACCCACCCGTCTGCTCGACGTCGGGAGCGCCGACGGCCCGAGCGTGTCGTGGCTCCGCGGGCCCATGCACGTCGCCGTTGACGTGGACCGGCGCGGTCTGCGCCCCTCGGACGGGGTTTGCGCCTCGGCGTTGGCTCTGCCCTTCGCCGACAACAGCTTCGACCTCGTCAGCGCGTTCGACGTGATCGAGCACTGTGAGCCGGACTCCGCGGTGCTGGCCGAGTTCTACCGGGTCCTGCAGCCGGGCGGGCGCCTCCTGCTCTCCGTCCCCGCCTACAGCTGGGCGTGGACCGACCACGACGTCAGCGCTGGACACCATCGTCGCTACACCCGCGGGCGGCTGGTCCGCGCGGTCACCGATGCCGGATACTCCGTCCGCCGAGTCAGCCACGGCTTCGCCGGGGTGTTTCCCTTCTTCGCTGCCGAGCGAGCCTCCCGAAAGGTGCGCCGCTCCGCCGGCACGGACCAGACGCTCCCTCAGGTCTCTCCCGGCCTGGAGCGCATCTTCCTCGGCTTGTCACGGATCGAGGCTGGCCTCCTCGCCCGCCGCGACCTGCCCTTCGGCTCCTCGGTGTTCCTCGCGGCCGACAAGCCGGTCTGAACGGCTCTCCCAGCCCGACAGCGCCACGAACGACACGGCCTCGATGACCAGGAAGGTCCAGCAGGTGCTGCTCAGCGAACTGTCACCGAGCAGCAGGTGACCCGCCGCTCCGAAGGGCGCGGCGATCAGCCATGCGGCGACCACGCCACCAGAGCGGTTGCGAGCCAGCAACCCCAGCGTGAGCACGAGGTTGGCCATCGCGATCACGGTCCCTACCGCCACCAACGCGGAGTCTGAGGGCGCCAGCCGGACGCCATTGCCGAAGACGAGCTCCATCGCCGGTGGACCCAGCCAGGCGCCCGCGAGGCCACCCAGGGCGGCGG
>JBAUJO010000032.1:0-5327 GCA_049683875.1 Ornithinimicrobium sp. | reverse complement strand
GGCCTGTGACTGCGACGTGCTGGTGACCACCTTCTTCCACCTCGCGGAGGTGCAGCGTTGGCAGCAGGGTCGGGCGCGGCCTTTCGAGACGGTCGCCATCGTGGTCGCCCCGCACCTGCAGACCCTCACCCGGGTCGCGGCCCTGCCCGCGACCGCGCGGGTCGGGGTCCGCTACACCACCGAGCACCAGGCCGTGCAGGTGCGCGACTGGCTGGCCGAGGCCAGTCCCGCCGAGGTCAGCGTGCTCACCGAATACGACGACGCAGCTGCGAGGTCAGCCGCGCTCGACGTGCTCGTGGTGCCGCAGGAACATCCGGAGCTGGCCGAGGGTGCGCCCTTCGGCACTGAGGTCATCGAGTTCGGCGGCGTGCTCGACGAGGGGTCGGTCCGCATGCTCGACGACCTGCTGACCGATGTCCGCGGCCGGGAGCGGGGCAGCTCCGGATGATGCCCCTCATCCGGCGACGGCCATCACTGCTCCGGCCGCCGAAACCGGAGTCGGCAGGTGGTCAGGAGCGTGGCGGTCAGGAACCTTCGGGCACGAGCTGTGTGCCGTGGTCGGGCTCGGCCTCGCCGCGGTCGATAGCCTCAGCGTGGCTGGCTTCTGCACGCTGGAGCAGCTCCATCAGCTCCTCCTCGTCGCGCGCCTTCTGCCGGTACTTCGGCCCCAACGCGACGATCTGGTCGCGCTCGGTGAGCAGCAGCCTGAAGATCCGTTCCCGCTCGGCGGGATCCTGGGTGTACTCGGAGTCGAGGTAGGCGGTGGCGTGGCGTCGGGCGTTGCCGATGGCCGTGCGTGCCTTGCCGGCCGGGCTGTAGAGCGAGGCGAGGACGGTGACGACCAGCACGCCGAGGATGACGCTCAAGGAGACGCCGGTGCTGATCTCGGTCACCGGGATCGGCTCGCCATCGTTGATGAAGGTGACGTTGTTCTCGTGCAGGGCGTGCAGGATCAGCTTGACGCCGATGAAGGCGAGGATGATCGCCAGGCCGTAGGAGAGGTAGATCAACCGGTCCAGCAGGCCCTCGATGAGGAAGTACAGCTGGCGCAGCCCGAGCAGGGAGAACGCGACGGCGGTGAAGACGAGGTAGGTGTTCTGCGTGAGCCCGAAGATGGCCGGGATCGAGTCCAGGGCGAAGAGGATGTCGGTGCCGCCGATGGCCACCATGACCAGCAACATCGGGGTCATCGCCCGCTTGCCGTTGTGGACGGTGAAGAGCTTGTCGCCGTCGTAGTAGTCGGTGGTGTGAATGACCTTGCGTGAGATCCGCACGACGATGTTGTCGGCGGTGTCGGACTCCTCGTCGTCCGACTTGAGCATGTTGCCGGCGGTGAGGATGAGGATCAGCCCGAACAGGTAGAACACCCAGGCGAAGGAGTTGATCAGGGCGGCGCCGAGGAAGATGAACCCGGTGCGTGCCACCAGGGCGAAGGCGATGCCGAAGAGCAACACCTTCTGCTGGTCCTCCCGGGGGACCCCGAAGCTGGCCATGATGATGAGGAAGACGAAGAGGTTGTCGACCGAGAGCGCCTTCTCCGTGATGTAGCCGGCGAAGTACTCCCCTCCGGGCGTGGCCCCGCCGAACACCAGCACGCCGAGGCCGAAGAGGAGGGCGATGCCGACGTACAGCGACGACCAGATCGCCGCCTCACGCAACGTCGGCACGTGGGCCTTGCGCACGTGGAAGTAGAAGTCGAAGAGCAGGAGCCCGACGATGCCAGCGATCGTGAGACCCCACACGAGAGGTGAGACGTCCATCTGAGGCCTCCATATGCCCAGCCATCGCCGAGCGACCGGAGGTCTCCCCCACCGCTCCGAGCCCGGAGCGGCCGATGCACCGGGGCGGGCAGAGCCGACCGGGATGACGGTGCATCGAGAGCGAGGTACTCCCCTCTGCCCCCATCATCAGCAACGCTGCGTCCTTCGTCAACACGCCGTCCCGTCGCTGAGGCCAGCTCGGGGCCGTTCCCGCCACGGGCTCTGCGACTCTCGATGGTCGTCGCGGCTCACCGCCGCGGATCAGGCGGGTGGGACTATGGGCCGCATGGTCGATATCGGCGTCATCTTCAGACCTCAGATGCCACCCGAGGACCTGCGCGTCGCCGTGACCGAAGCCGAAGCGACCGGGGTCTCCCAGCTATGGCTGTGGGAGGACTGCTTCGCCGAAGGGGGCATCAGCGCCGCGGCGGCCGCGCTCGCGTGGTCCCGCGACCTCACCGTCGGCATCGGCCTGCTCCCGGTGCCGCTGCGCAACCCGGCGCTCACCGCGATGGAGGTCGCCACGCTCGCCCGGATGTTTCCCGGCCGGGTCACGGTCACCCTCGGCCACGGGGTCAAGCCCTGGATGCAGCAGGTCGGCGAAGGGGTCGACTCCCCCATGACCCTGTTGCGAGAGCACGCGGGCGCCGTCGCCGCCTTGCTGCGCGGCGAGGAGGTGACCGTCCGGGGCCGCTATGTGCGGCTCGACCACGTCCGGTTGGACTGGCCACCGGCGTCACCCCCGACGCTACTGATCGGTGCCCGCGGGCCTAAGACCATCGCCTTGGCCGCCGAGCTCACCGACGGTGTGCTGCTCGACCAGCTCACCGACCCCGAGCCGGTCCGCGCCGCGCGGGCGAGCGTGGGCGACGCCCACGTCGCGCTCTACACCCCCTTCGGCGCCGACGAGTCACCCCAGGATCTCTTCGACCGCATCGCCACACTCGGCGAGGCCGGGGCGGACACAGTCGTGGTGCATGGCACGGATGACCACCCTGACCATCGCCGCATCCTGGCCGCCCTTGCGGCCCGCTGAGGTCGCACCGGGTGGGTCGTCGATGGTCGCTCACAGGGCTGGGGCAAGATGCAGCGATGGCATTACAAGGCTGGCCACCGGGCTTCTTCGACCGACAGGACGACAGCGACGACGCCGACTTCTACGCTCCTGCGCGCTTGGTCACCCATATCGACGACGGGGCGATCGCGGCGGTGACCGAGCTGTACGACGAGCTGGGAGTGCCCGAGGGCAGGGTGCTGGACTTGATGTCGTCGTGGGTCTCCCACCTCTCGCGCAAGCCCTCCGGGGGGCTGGTCGTGCTGGGGATGAACGAGGTCGAGC
This sequence comes from Ornithinimicrobium sp., assembly GCA_049683875.1. Lineage (GTDB taxonomy): Bacteria > Actinomycetota > Actinomycetes > Actinomycetales > Dermatophilaceae > Ornithinicoccus. The sequence goes on along the minus strand of JBAUJO010000032.1, from coordinate 2,228 downwards.
TGCGGGCGAACCCCATGGCGGACCGCGTCGTCCTGCAGGATCTCAACGTCGATCCGCGCCTGCCGTTTGACGATGCGTCGTTCGATGGCGTGCTCTGCTGTGTGTCGATCGACTATCTGACCCATCCGGTGGAGGTGCTGCGGGAGGTGGCGCGAGTGCTGGCCCCTGGTGGCGTCGTGGCGCTCACCTTCAGCAACCGGTGCTTTCCGACCAAGGCAGTGCGCGGTTGGCTCGCCGCCGATGAGGACGGACGGGTGGCGATCGTGCGCGCCTACCTGGAGCACGCCGGGTTCGACGGCGTGGTGACCGCGCAGCGGACCGCGCCTCGGCTGGGCCGCGACCCCCTGTATGCCGCTTGGGCCCGGTCAGCCTGACGCGGTCCACGACGCTGCCGCGCGTCATCCGCCGCGGTTGACTAGCCTCGTCGGCATGACACTCATGCAGCCCCGTGACCTCAGTGGGACCGTCGTCGCCTTGACCGGTGCCTCCGCCGGCATCGGCCGTGCCACCACCGAAGCCCTGGTCGCGGCGGGAGCCAACGTCGCGGTCGGCGCTCGCCGTCTCGAGCGTCTCACCGAGCTCGCCGAGGAGCTGGGCACCGACCGGGTCGTTCCGGTGGAGATGGACGTGCGCAACCCTGAAGACAACGCCCGCCTCGTGCAGGCGGCGCTGGAGACCTGGGGCCGACTGGACTCGCTGGTGGCCAACACGGGCATCGGCTCCTACGGCTCCGTCTTGGACGGCAGCGATGAGGAGGTCCGTGCCATGGTTGACACCAACTTCACCGGCACCGTCTTCACGGTGCGTGCCGCGCTCCCGCCGATGATCGAGGCCGGTGCCGGGGACGTCGTCATCGTCGCGTCCGTGGCGAGCTTCCGCGGTGGGCCCGATGAGGCGGTATACGCCGGCACCAAGTTCGCCCAGCAGGGATTCGCCGGTTCCCTCGATCGCGAGCTTCGAGAGCAGGGGATCCGTGTCACGACGGTCAACCCCGCCGGCGTCGAGACCGAGTTCGCGATCGGTCGGGGCCGCACCGAAGGTGACCCGTCCCTCGCGGAGTACCTGCGCCCGGAGATGGTCGCCCACGCCATCGTCACCACACTTCAGCAGCCGCGGGAGATGCGTACCCAGCACTGGGCCATGTGGAGCATGGGGCAGGGCAGCTGAGACATCTCCGCTGCCCGGGTTGAGGCGCGCCGGACCCGACGGGCATAGGTCGTCGGACGTGGAATGCTGCGCCGGCTCGGACGGTTCGACACCAGGTGAGTGCCGCCCGTGTCCCCGTGAGCCGGGCCAGCGTCGGGCTGCGCAGCGAACGCGGCCCCGTCCTGCTGGCCGTGATGCTCGGCACCGGTCTGGTCGCCATCGACGCCACCATCCTCGCGGCGGCAGTGCCCGCCGTCGTGGGTGACCTGGGCGGGTTGACACAGTTTCCGTGGTTGTTCTCGGTCTACCTGCTGGCCCAGGCCGTCTCGGTGCCGATCTACGGCAAGCTGGCCGACGTGCTGGGCCGCAAGCCGGTGATGATGTGGGGCATCGGCATGTTCGTGTTGGGGTCACTGCTGTGCGGGTTTGCCTGGTCGATGGGGTCGCTCATCGCTTTCCGGGCCCTGCAGGGGCTGGGCGCTGGCGCCGTCCAGCCCATCGGCATCACCATCATCGGCGACATCTACTCCGTCGCCGAACGCGCCACGGTGCAGGGCTACATCGCTGGTGTCTGGGCGATCGCCTCGCTCGTGGGCCCCACCCTGGGCGGGCTGTTCGCCGACTACGCCTCGTGGCGCTGGATCTTCTTCGTCAACCTTCCGCTCGGCGCCGCGGCCGCTTGGATGGTGGCCCGCAAGCTGCACGAGCAGAAGGCGGCCACCGACCGGCCTCGCTCGCGGGTGGACTACACGGGGGCGGCCCTGCTGGTCCTGGGTAGCGTGCTGCTGCTCCTTGCCTTGCTCGAGGGCGGAATCCTGTGGCCCTGGATGTCGGTCACCAGCATCTCGATGTTCACCGCCGCCGGGGTGCTGCTGGTGGTGTTCGTCCTGGTCGAGCGGCGGGCCGCCCAGCCGATCCTGCCGATGTGGCTGTTCGGGCACCGGGTGGTCGGCACGGCCATGCTGATCTCGCTGCTGGTCGGTGTGCTGCTGCTCGGGCTGACCTCGTACGTGCCGCTGTTCGCCCAGGGGGTGCTCGGCACGGGCGCGGTGACCGCGGGGTTCGCGCTGGCGGCCATGACG
>JBAUJO010000031.1:0-1681 GCA_049683875.1 Ornithinimicrobium sp. | reverse complement strand
CTCCCGGACCTTGTGCAGCACCAGCTTGTCCGCGAGACGGTGCTGGGCCGCGAGCAGACCGCTGGGTTCCTTGCCGTCCTGGCGCAACGCCGCCACCTTCGCGCCGACCCCTGTCGCCCAACCGAAGAGCCTGGCTTTGACCCCGCCCTCCTCGGCGACCGTGGTGGTGATCCGCCCGTACGCCTTCTCGAAGATGCGTGGTGCGGCGCCCATGAACGTCGGCCGGACCACGGCCAGGTTGGGCACGATCCTGTCGACCCGGCCGTCCACGACCGTCGCGAAGCCGATCTGAAGCGGCAGCACGAGCAGGACCTTGCCGAACACATGGGCCAACGGCAGCCAGAGGTACTGCAGGTCGTCACGGCCGAGGATGTTGATCGAGTCGACCGCGGCGCCTTCGTAGGTCAGCGCCGAGTGCGTGAGGCGCACGCCCTTGGGTCGTCCTGTGGTGCCCGAGGTGTAGATGATCGTGGCCAGGTGGCCCGGGGTGAGCGCGTCGATGCGCTCCTCCACCACACCCGGATGCTCCGCGAGCAGGGCCCGCCCTCGGTCCTCGAGGTCGGCGAAGGAGATCACCCAGCCGTCCGGGTCGGTGGAGTCGACGGGGTCGATCACGACGACGGCCACGACCTCCGGCATCTCGGCCCGGTGTTCCCGCAGCTTGGTGACCTGGTCGGCGTCCTCGGCGCTGACCACCCGGCTGCCGGAGTCACTGATGATGAACGCCAGCTCGGAACCCAGCGTGGTCGGGTAGATCGTGGTCGTGGCTGCTCCCGCGCACATCACCGCCAGGTCCGAGAGCACCCACTCGATGCGCGTGGAGCTGGCCAGCGCCACCCGCTGCTCGGGCTCCACCCCCACGGAGACCAGTCCGGCGGCGAGCGCATGCGCCCGGTCGGCGGTCTGTGCCCAGGTGAGCGAGACCCAGTCGTCGCCCACCGGGTAACGGAACGCCTCCGAGTGCCCCGAGGCGGACACCCGTTCCCGGAAGAGGTGAGCCACGCTGGGGGCCCGTTCGTCGATCACCTGCTGGTCGAACTGCTCGTCCTTGGCTGAACGGGCCATCAAGACTCCTTTGTCGACATCCCACTCTGTCCGGAGATGATGTCATCCACCGGAGTGCCTGACCAGAGACCACGCGGAGCACGAGCCCGGCGACCGGCCGGGCAGGCCGTGCGTCCCTCAGGGAGGATGGCCGCATGAACCGTCTGGCCGAGAGCACGAGCCCCTACCTGCTCCAGCACCGGGACAACCCGGTCGACTGGTGGCCCTGGGGCGCCGAGGCCTTTGCCGAGGCACGGCGGCGCAACGTTCCCGTCCTGCTGTCCGTCGGCTACGCCGCGTGCCACTGGTGCCACGTCATGGCGCACGAGTCGTTCGAGGACGAGGAGGTGGCGCGGGTGCTCAACGCCGGCTACGTGTCGGTCAAGGTCGACCGTGAGGAGCGGCCGGACATCGACGCCGTCTACCTCAGCGCCACCACGGCGATGACCGGGCATGCCGGCTGGCCGATGACCTGCCTGCTGACCCCGGAGGGCGCGCCCTTCTGGTGCGGCACCTATCTGCGCAGGCCCCAGCTGCTGCAGCTGCTCGACTCCGCGACCACGGCCTGGCAGGACCGCGAGGAGGAGGTGCGCTCTGCCGGCGACCATGTGGTCCGCACGCTGACGCAGGCCCAGGC
>JBAUJO010000030.1:0-3746 GCA_049683875.1 Ornithinimicrobium sp. | reverse complement strand
GCCCTCGCTTGCCGGAACTGCCTACGGGAACATCCGTGAGGGCAACTTCGGTGGCGCCCTCTATGCGGTGGGTCGCAACGCCGCGAGTGCCAGCCACACCATCGGCGGGCAGCCGATCTACGCCAGCCTGGACGACCTCCCCACGCCGGTTGACCTCGTCGTCGTCGCAGTGCCTGCCGAAGCGGTCCTCGACGTCATCGACCGATGTGGACACCTGCAGACCAAAGCGATCATTGTGCTCTCGGCCGGATTCGCCGACACGGACACCCCGGCCGGCATCGCCCGGCAGGCCGCCGTCCTCGCCGCCGTCAGGGCCCGCGGTATGCGACTGCTTGGACCGAACTGCTTCGGCATGATTACCACTGGATACACCGGAGACGATGGCGCGGAAGGAAGCCTGAACGCCTCGCTGTCACCACGACTGCCTCCACCCGGTGGACTGGGCATCTTCACCCAGTCGGCAGAGCTCGGCATCGCCCTCCTCGATGGCGCCGAACGCCGCGAGGTCGGCGTGTCCACCTTCATCTCTGCAGGCAACCGGTGCGACATCTCCGGCAACGACCTGATGCAGCACTGGCTGGATGACGACCAGACAACGGCCGTCGGCCTCTATTTGGAGTCCGTGGGCAACCCTCGCAAGTTCACCCGGATCGCCCGCGCCTTGTCGCGCGTCAAGCCGGTGATGGTCGTCGCCTCCGGAATCAGCACGGTCACCTCCGCCCCCGGGCAAGGCACCCGAGCAACCCGGCAGCGACCGCAAGCTTTCGACGCGATGTTGCGCCAGTCGGGTGTGATGAAAATGGCCAACCCGAGACACCTCTTCGATGTCGCCACCTTGGTCACCCGGTGCCCGCTACCACGCGGCGGGCGGGTGGCCGTTGTGAGCAACTCGGCGGCGCTCGGCGCGCTCGCGGCCCAAGCGTGTCACTCGTGGCGGCTCGACGTTGCCGGCAGCACCCTCGTGGACACCAGCCCCGGTAGCACCCGCGCAGACCCTTCAGCCACCTTCGCTACCGCCGTCGACCAAGCGCTCGCCGACCCCGACGCCGACTCCGTCGTCACCTGCTTTGCCCCACCCCAGGGCACAACCGGGACCGATACCGCCGTGATGGAAGCGGTTGCCGACGCCGTCGCCAGGCACGACAAGCCCTGCGTCACCACGTTCCTCGGGCAACGCAGCGAGCATCCCGGCCTGGCTACATACCCCATGCCTGAAAATGCCGTGCGCACCCTCGCTGCTGTGACTCGCCATGCCCAATGGCGCCTGCGCGATCATGGCTGGCCGGTACACCCCGACGGCATCAACCGGCGCACCGCGCACGACGTGATCGAGAGTTTCCTCACGGCCCACCCAAACGGCGGCGATCTCGACGATGAACAAGGCCACGCGTTGCTCGCTGCCTATGGCATCGACCTCTGGCCGAGGCACCCGGTCACCACCTCCAAGGAGGCCAAAAAAGCTGCCGCCGGCCTGGATCAGCCCGTGGTGGTCAAGGCCATTGCTCCGGAGTTGAGTCACGAACCAGGGCGGCGATGGGTGCGTACCGGGCTCACCTCACCGGAGGCCTGCGTCGAGGCATACCGCGACCTCGTGGCTGACCTGCTGAACGCCGACCTTGCTCATGTGATGATCGATGGGAGACACGCGATCGTCGTCCAAGCCTCCGCCCCGCAGGGCGCCGCCGTGCAAGTGCACACTTCCGAGGACCCCCTGTTCGGTCCCGTGGTCAGTTTTGCGGTCGCAGGCATCCCGGCCGACCTACTGGGCGACATCAGTTATGGCTTTCCGCCGCTGCGGACCACCGACATCGACGACATGATCACCGGCATCGGAGCCGCTCCGCTGCTGCGCGGCTATCGCGGCGCCGACAGTGTCGATCAAGCAGCGTTGCACGACCTCATCGCCCGGATATCGATGCTGGCCGATGATCACCCGGAGATCACCTCTGCCCGACTGAACCCGGTGATTGCTCACGCCGCCGGTGTGTCCGTGCTCGGTGCACATCTAGAGGTGCGACCCGGGGTGGCACGCGCGGAGTCCGAACGCCGGGCCCTGAGCCGTGACCTCGACGATTCCCAGGCTGCGCCGCTTGGTTGAGCTGAAGATGCGAAGATGAAGCACATGGCAACATCACGGTCGGTCTCTGTGCTCCCCGACGCGCTGCGCGTCGACATCGAGAAAGCCGGCTACTTGCCAGCTTTGGTCAGCGACGTGGTGGCCGAAGCGGTCGGACCCGACCCCGTGTTGGCGCACCTGGTCCACCAAGAGATGACCTTTGACGCCGAAGCCGTGCGTCGACACATGACCGTCCTAGCCGTCACCGAGCAGCGCCTGATCATCGGCCATGCCGACGACCACGAATCGGCCGAGCCCGGGCACCAGCACGTCGCCACCGTGACCACAGAGGTCGTTCCGCTGAGCGCGGTCCGCGGCGTCATGGTGACCCACGTCATCCCCGAGCCCGATTCCTACACCGGTGCCTTGGCCGGTCGAGCGGTCACTCTCACCCTGGGGTGGGGGTCCGTGTCGCGCCTCGACCTGGTGCCCGCTTCTTGCGCAGACCCCGCCTGCGCAGGCGACCACGGGTATGAGGGCACGGTCGCTGGCGATGACATCTCACTTCGGATCGCTGCGGACTCCGAAGGCGAGCAGGCCCTGGCCGGAGCGTTGAACTTCGCCCGGGACCTGTCCTCCCGGCTTGGGCGGTGACCCCGGCGCGCTGGCGCCTCCCGCCGTACTCGCCCACCATCGCGGATGTCCTTCCCGCGGCCTTGGCCTCGATCGGCCACCCACCGGCCCCGCGTACGGATTCTGGGAGGCAGGCCATCACCCTCCCACCGGCCCGCGCCGCTGTGGTTGCACTCATCGACGGTCTCGGCGAGGAACAGTTGCGACGGCGCAGCGGGCACGCCCCGTTCCTGCGCCGGCTGGAATCCGCCGCCCCGGACGTGCGCTGCGGCTTCCCATCAACCACCGCCACCAGCTTGACCAGCCTCGGCACCGGCCTGAGCGCTGGCCAGCACGGCGTCATCGGCACCCTCGCCCCCACACCGGACGGTCTTGAACTCTTCAGCCACCTCACCTGGGAGGGCGGACCAGACCCTGCCGCATACCAGCCCATGCCCACCCTGTTGGAGACGGCGAGCGAGGCGGGTGTCGCGGTCAGCACAATCTCGCGACCAGCATTCAAAGGATCCGGCCTGACGAGAGCCGCGCTGCACGGCGGCACGTTCATCGGCGCGGCCACCAGCGACCAGCGAGTCGCGGCGACGTTGCAGGCGCTGCGCGAGGCCACGGGACCGACACTGATCTACCTCTACATCGATGAGGTCGACAAAGCTGGGCACGGCTTCGGGCCCGACTCGTTGCAGTGGGGCGAGAGCGTGGAGAACGCTGACCAGATCGTGCGCGAGGTCGCAGCCGGTATGCCGCCGGGCACGTCGCTGACGGTCACCGCCGACCACGGAATGATCGAAGCCCCACATGCTTTGCGCTTCGACGTGGCCACGGACCCCGACCTCGCCGACGGCGTGCGCTTGGTGGGTGGCGACCCCCGGGCGGCACACGTGTTCTGCGAGCCGGGCGCCGCCGAAGAGGTCTCGACACGCTGGACGGCGGTCATGGGGGAGGCCGCGATCATCGTCAGCCGCGACGAGGCGATCGCAGGAGGTTGGTTTGGCCCCGTCGCCGGCGACAACAGATCACGGATCGGTGACCTCGTTGTGGTCATGACGGGGCAGTTCAC
>JBAUJO010000029.1:0-13074 GCA_049683875.1 Ornithinimicrobium sp. | reverse complement strand
TGGCGGCCACATCCAGGTCCGCCGCGAGATGCCGGACGGGCGGCAGGTGCGAACCCGGGGTGATCGAGCCCTCGACAATGCCGCCGACGACCGCGTCGCAGATCTGCTGGAAGACCGGGGTGCTGCTGTCGGAGTCGATCTCGATGCGCACCTGGCCGCCCTTCACATCGCGGGCGTCAGTTCGGCGCCATGGTCATTGCGGCAACTCACCGTGCGTGGCGACGTGGGAGTACCACGTCGCGCTGGCTTTGGGTGTCCGCGTTCCAGACTCGTAGTCGATACGCACCATACCGAACCGCTTGCTGTAGCCGAAAGCCCATTCGTAGTTGTCCATGAGTGACCACAGGAAGTATCCGCGCACGTCGACACCGGCCTCCACCGCCGCGTGCACGGCCTCCAGGTGGGCCCGCAGGTACCCGATACGGTCCTGGTCGTCGACGTAGCCCTGGTCGTCGGGACGGTCGGGGTATGCCGCACCGTTCTCGGTCACGTACAGGGCGGTGCCCGCTGGCCCGGTGTAGTGGGTGTCGAGGCGGACCAACAGCCGGCGCAGCCCCTCCGGCACCACCTCCCAGCCCATGTCGGTCACGGGCAGGTCGCGCGGGCACACCTCGACGTGCTCCGAGCCCACGTTCGCCGAGGGGGCGCTGCCGCGAGCCTGAGCGGCCGCGTCTGTCGCATCCTCGGGGTCCACACCGCTGACGGACTGACCGAAGTAGTAGTTCACACCGAGGACGTCGATCGAGGTCGAGATGATGTCCAGGTCGTCGTCGGCGACCAGGTCCGCGGGCATGAGTGGGCCGAGGTCCTGCACGACGTCGCTGGGGTACTCACCGGTCAGGATCGGGTCGAGGAAGTACCGGTTGGCCAGCCCGTCCATCCGGCGCGCTGCGTCCTGGTCACCGGCGGAGTCGCTGACGGGGTCGATGTCGGCGAAGTTCAGCGTCAGCCCCAGCTGTAGCGTGCTGTCCCGGCTACGCAGCTCACGGACGCCCAGGCCGTGCGCCAGCATCAGGTGGTGCGCGGCTCGCACCGCATCGGCACCGTCCGTACGGCCGGGCGCGTGGTGACCGTTGCCGTAGCCGAGGAAGGCCGAGCACCACGGCTCGTTCAGGGTGGTCCAGAACTTGACCCGGTCACCGAGCTCGTCGTGCACCGCGCCCGCATAGTCCACGAACCGGTAGGCGGTGTCGCGGGAGGGCCACCCCCCGGCCTCTTCCAGGGCCTGCGGTAGGTCCCAGTGATACAGCGTCAGCCACGGCACGATGCCGGCCTCGAGCAGCGCGTCGACGAGCCGGGAGTAGAAGTCGATCCCAGCCCGGTTGACCGGCCCGCCGTCGGGGCAGACCCGCGCCCAGGAGACCGAGAACCGGTAGGAGCCCAGGCCCATCTGCTGCATCAGGGAGACGTCCTCGGCATACCGATGGTAGTGGTCACACGCGACCGACCCATCGTGTCCCTCGTACACCGCGCCGGGGGCCCGGGCGAAGACGTCCCAGATCGAGTCGGTTCGTCCATCGGTGTGGCTGGCCCCTTCGACCTGGTAGGCAGCCGTGGCTGAGCCCCAGAGGAAGCCGGGCGGGAAAGCGGTGGAACGGGCCATGCTGGCTCCTTCGTGCTGGTCGGTCGACATCGCGCGGCCGGTCCGCCTGAGGCCGGTCAGCAGGACGGGGCGACGGGGCATCTCAGGGTAGTGGTCGAGGGCAGCACATGACCCCTCAACCCGAATAGGCTGCGCCCTATGGCTGAGCTCTTCATCGACGGACAATGGCGCGCACCGCAGGCAGGAGGTACACGCACCATCACCTGCCCGGCCGACGGTCACGAGGTGGCCACCGTGAGCGAGGCCACGGCTGCCGACGCGGTCCGAGCGGTCGAGGCCGCCCGTGCCGCCTTCGATCAGGGCGACTGGCCCAGCACCCCCGCATCGGAACGAGCCGCGGTGCTACGCCGGGTGGCCGACGACATGGTGGGCGAGCGCGACACCATCGCGCGGCTGGAGTCGGGCGACACCGGCAAGCGGTTCGTGGAGTCCCAGATCGACGTCGACGACATCGTGGCGGTCTTCCGCCATTTCGCCGACCTGGCCGCCGCCGAGGCTGGCCGGGTGGTGGACACCGGGATGCCCGACGTCGCCAGCCGGGTGGTCCACGAGCCCGTCGGGGTGTGCGTCCTGATCACGCCGTGGAACTACCCCTTGCTCCAGACGTCCTGGAAGGTGGCGCCCGCGCTGGCCGCCGGGAACACCTTCGTACTCAAGCCCAGCGAGCTGACGCCGTCGACCTCGGTGTGGCTGATGGACGCCCTGACCCGGGCCGGTGTGCCCGCCGGGGTGGCGAACCTGGTGCTGGGCACCGGCGCTGACGTCGGCGCGGCGATGACCGAGTCGCCCCTGGTCGACCTCGTGTCGTTCACTGGCGGGCTGGCCACCGGGCGCGCGATCATGGCGGCCGCCTCGGGCACGGTCAAGCGGGTGGCCCTGGAGCTGGGGGGCAAGAACCCCAACGTCATCTTCGCCGACGCCGACCTCGAGGTGGCCATCGACAACGCCCTGACTGCGATCTTCCTGGACTCCGGGCAGGTCTGCTCGGCCGGTTCCCGCCTCATCGTCGAAGAGGAGGTCCACGACCAGGTCGTCCAGGAGCTCGTCCGGCGGGCCGGCCGCATCCGGCTCGGAGGGCCCTTCGACGAGGACGCCGAGACCGGTTCGCTGATCAGCGAGGACCACCGGAGCAAGGTGCACGCCTACGTCGAGCAGGCGGTGGCTGACGGAGCCAAGCTACTCACCGGCGGCAGCGCCCCGGACGACCCCGAGCTCGCCTCGGGCTGCTACTACCTGCCCACCATCCTGGACCAGTGCACCAGCCGGATGGAGTGTGTGCACGAGGAGTCCTTCGGGCCGGTGCTGACCGTGGAGACCTTCAGCGGTGAGGACCGGGCCGCCGCCGAGGATGCCGCCACAGCCATCGCGAACGACACCGTCTACGGCCTCGCGGGCGCGGTGTGGACCCAGAACGCGGGACGGGCGGAGCGCATGGCCAGCCGGATGCGGCACGGCACCATCTGGATCAACGACTACCACCCCTACGTGCCGCAGGCGGAGTGGGGTGGGTTCGGCCAGTCCGGAATCGGCCGCGAGCTCGGACGGGCCGGGCTGGAGGAGTATCGCGAGACCAAGCACATCTGGCACAACACCCGACCCGCCCGGGCCGACTGGTTCAGCGACTCCAACTGATCCCTCCGCCGCCCGCGCCACGCCGCTAGAATCAGTCCCAACGGCTCCGTAAGGACCTCAGCCCACCCTGCTCCCTGAAGGAGTCGTCGATGTCGACCGATCCGTCCTATGACTACATCATCGTGGGCGGAGGCTCGGCAGGGTCAGCGCTGGCCAACCGGCTGAGCGCCGACCCCGGCACGTCGGTGCTCGTGCTGGAGGCCGGCCGAAGCGACTTTCGCGTCGACGCGTTCATCCATATGCCCGCAGCCCTGCCGTTCCCGATCGGGAGCCGGTTCTACGACTGGAAGTACGAGACCGAGCCCGAGCCCTACATGGGGGGCCGCCGCGTGGAGCATGCCCGCGGCAAGGTGCTCGGAGGCTCGAGCAGCATCAACGGCATGATCTTCCAGCGAGGCAACGCCCTGGACTACCAGCGGTGGGCCGGCGAGCCCGGGTTGAAGCACTGGGACTACGCCCACTGCCTGCCCTACTTCAAGCGGATGGAGACCACGCTGGCCGGTGCTGACACCTGGCGCGGCGGCTCCGGCCCGCTGGTCCTGGAGCGGGGACCGGCGACCTCCCCGCTGTTCGGCGCGTTCTTCGAAGCCGTCCAGGAAGCGGGCTACCCGTTGACCGACGACGTCAACGGCTACCGCCAGGAGGGTTTCGCCAAGTTCGACCGCAACGTGCACCGGGGACGCCGGCTGTCGGCCGCGCGGGCCTACCTACACCCGGTGATGAAGCGGCCCAACCTGACCGTCCGCACCCTGGCCCAGGTGACCGGGCTGCATACCGCCGACAACGGCACCCGCATCACGGGTGTCGACTACACGGTGGGCCACCGTCTGCGCCGCAGCGCCAGCGCCGGCGAGGTGATCCTGTGCGGGGGCGCGTTCAACTCCCCTCAGCTGCTCCAGCTGACTGGGATCGGCGACCCCGAGGTGCTGCGGGCGGCCGGCGTCACCCCACGGGTGGAGCTGCCCGGAGTCGGAGCCAACCTGCAGGACCACCTCGAGGTCTACATCCAGCACGCCAGCAGCCAGCCGGTCTCCATCGCTCCATGGCTCCGACACCACCACAAGCCGCGGATCGGGGCCGAGTGGCTGTTCCTGCGCAGCGGAGTCGGGGCGTCGAACCACTTCGAGGCCGGCGGGTTCATCCGCAGCAACGACACGGTCGGCTACCCCAACCAGATGTTCCACTTCCTACCGATCGCCATCCGCTACGACGGGTCCCGCCCCGCCAGCGAGCATGGGTACCAGGTCCACATCGGCCCGATGTACTCCGACTGCCGCGGCACGGTGCGCATCACCAGCGACGACCCCTTCGCCCACCCGGCCGTGCAGTTCAACTACCTGTCCACCGAGAGTGACCGCAGGGAGTGGATCGAGATGATACGAGCCGCTCGGAACATCCTCGAGCAGCCTGCCTTCGCGGCGTTCAGCGCCGGGGAGATCTCCCCCGGGGCCGGCGTCGAGACCGACCAGGAGATCCTCGACTGGGTGGCACGCGATGCGGAGACGGCTCTACATCCTTCGTGCACTGCCAAGATGGGCGCCGCGGACGACCCGATGTCGGTGGTCGACCCCGAGACGATGGCGGTCCATGGCACCCGTGGCCTACGCGTGGTCGACGCCTCGGTGTTCCCGTTCATCACCAACGGCAACATCTACGCACCGGTGATGATGGTCGCCGAGCGAGCCGCCGACCTGATCGCCGGCAACACGCCGCTGCCCGCGAACGAGGTTCCCTTCTACCAGCACGGCGACGGGATGCCCCTGTGGCCACCGGGCGACCCGCGCAACGAGTCGTGGAACGCCACCATCGACCCCCCCAGCGCGGCCGGCGCGCGGGAAGGCCTGCCGCGGTTGCGGCCCGAGGATGCAGGAGAGCCAGCATGAGCATCGACAGCGACAAGACCGACACCCCCCCACCGCCCGAAGCGTCCTCGGAGGCCCCACGCCAGGAGACCACGGTCAACGTCGTGGTCTTCGGTGCCTCGCTGGCGGTGACGCTGGTCGTGGCCTTCTGGCTGATGATCTGGCCTTCCGAGGCCGAGGCCACGATCGGGTCGCTGGTCGGCTACACCGGAACGTGGTTCGGGTGGTTCTACATCGCGCTGGCCACCCTGGTGCTGGTCTTCGTGCTGTTCCTGGCCATCTCCCGGTACGGCAGCGTCCGGCTCGGGCCCGACCACTCCAAGCCCGAGTTCACGACCTTCTCGTGGGCCGCCATGCTCTTCGCGGCCGGCATCGGCACCGACCTGATGTTCTTCTCCGTGGCCGAGCCGGTGACCCAGTATCTGGCGCCGCCGGTGGGTGAGGGCAGCACCGTCGAGGCCGCTCGTGAGGCCACGGTCTGGACGCTGTTCCACTACGGCATCACCGGGTGGGGAATGTACGCCCTGATGGGCATGGCGCTCGGCTACTTCGCCTACCGCCGCAACCTGCCCCTGGCCGTTCGCTCCGCCCTCTATCCGATCTTCGGCAAGCGGGTCGACGGCGCCCTCGGACACACCGTGGACACCGCAGCCGTGCTCGGCACGATCTTCGGCGTGGCCACGAGCCTGGGCATCGGGGTGGTCCAGCTCAACTTCGGGCTCAACCTCATGTTCGGGCTACCGGAGGGCACCGCCGCGCAGGTCGGGCTCATCGCCCTGGCGGTCCTGATCGCGACGATCTCCGCCACCACCGGAGTCGACAAGGGCATCCGGCTGCTCTCCCAGATCAACGTGCTGCTGGCCATCCTCCTGGCCGCCTGGATCCTGGTCACGGGAGAGACGGCGTTCCTGCTGAACGCCATCGTGATGAACGTGGGCGACTTCGTCACCTCCTTCCCGGGTCTGACCATGCAGACGTTCGCCTTCAACGACACCGCGGAGTGGATGAGCTTCTGGACCCTGTTCTTCTGGGCCTGGTGGATCGCGTGGGCATCCTTCGTGGGTCTGTTCCTGGCCCGAATCTCCCGCGGCCGGACGATCCGGCAGTTCGTGGCCGGCACCATGATCATCCCGTTCAGCTACGTCGTGATGTGGGTCTCCATCTTCGGCAACAGCGCACTGGAGCGGGTCCGCGGCGGTGACCAGGCCTTCGGGGAGCTGGCGATGAACCAGCCTGAGCGTGGCTTCTACACCCTGCTCCAGGACTACCCCGGTGCCTTGTTCATCATCGGCCTGGCCACTCTGGTCGGGCTGCTGTTCTACGTGACCTCCGCCGACTCCGGCGCCCTGGTCATGGCCAACCTGAGCTCCACGTTGAAGACCTCGCACTCCGACGCAGCCCCGTGGCTGCGCATCGTGTGGGCCGTCGGGACCGGTCTGCTCACGGCGGCACTGCTCATCGCCGGTGGGATCACCGCATTGCAGTACGCCACCGTGATCATGGGCCTACCGTTCGCGTTCGTCATGCTCCTGGTCATGGTCGGCCTGTACCGGGCGCTGCGGATCGAGGCCTACCGCGCCGACAGCGGCCAGCATGTGCTGCCCATGATGCTCTCGGCGCGCGACTCCGCGGGCGCCGACGCCGAGGAGCCTTCGCCTCGACACCTGTGGAAGGGGCGGCTGGCTCACGCGCTGACCTTCCCCGACCCGGCCAAGGGCAGCGAGTTCCTCGACGAGGTGGTCACGCCCGCGCTGGAGGAGGTGGCCGAGGAGCTCAACCGCCAGGGCGTGAACGCAACCGTCGCTGCAGACACCGTGGCCGAGGCGGAGCGCGACCTTCCGCAGGAGGGCGACGTCGCCAGGCGCAACGTTCACCTGCAGACGAGCCTCGAGCGCCCGCACCCGTTCGTCTACCGGGTCGAGCTCCACGAGGTGCCCGTGCCCGCCTACGCCGGCCGGATGCCCCGGGGTGACGAGCGCTACGCGCGCCTCGAGGTGCACTCCGCCGAAGGTGGCCAGGGGTATGACGTGATGGGCTACACGCAGAGCCAGATCATCCACGACTGCCTCGACGCCTACCTGCGTCACCTGGAGTTTCTTCGTCTCGAAGCGTCTTCGGAGGCCGACTGACCCGACCGGCAGCAGCGCGCTCGAAGCGCTTGTCCCGCCTCGGGCGGCAGCTAATCGTTACCTCCTCGTGACGTGCCGGGATCTCCGCAGGCTCCGGAGATCGCTTACATTGACTTCCGTATGCCCTCACGGCCGGTACAGCGACCATCACCCCTGGCGGCTCGTGGCGGAGGCGGCTTCTTCGTTCGCGGCTTGCTGGCGGGTGGCGTGACGGGCTGAGCGAGACCCGCAGCAGCGAAGGAGCTGACACGATGACCACGATCTCCGACGTGGCACGGGCGGCTGGGGTCTCCGTGGCCACAGTCTCGCGTGCACTTCGGGGCGTGAACTCGGTGAACGGCGCCACCCGCGCCCGGGTGCTCGAGGCGGCCGATGCGCTGGACTACGTGGCCTCCCCCACGGCAGCCTCTCTGGCCTCCGGGCGCACCCGCGTGGTCGGCATCATCACGCCGTTCATGACGAGATGGTTCTTCGCGACGGCGATCAGCGCGATCGAGAAGACGTTGCGCGAGTATGACTACCATGCCTTGTTGGTCGACCTGGAGGCCGACTCGGCCTTCGAGCGACGCCGGCTGACACCACGCATGTTGAACAAGCGTTTCGACGGTCTCATCGTGCTCAACGTGCCGCTGCGCGACGACGAGCTGGCCCTGGTGGACAAGCTGAGCCTGCCGACGGTGGCCATCGGAAACCCGGTGCCGGGTCGCCCGCTCATCAGGATCGACGACGAAGAGGCGGTCCGTACCGCCGTGGACCATCTCGTCGACCTCGGCCATACGATGATCGGCTACGCCGGGGCGGTGCCCCCGGACGCCGAGCACCGACTCGTGCCCTGGAGTCGGCTCACGGGTTTTCGCAACCGGATGCTCGAACACGGTCTCGTGCTGAACAGCGACTGGATCATGACCTGCGACTGGTCGGCGCAGGACGCGGCCAGACGAGCGATGAAGCTGTTCCTGCCCGACCGGATGCCGACTGCCATCGTGGCGGCGAGCGACGAGATCGCGATCGGCGTCATCGCCGTCGCATCCCAGCTCGGCCTGCGCGTGCCGCAGGACCTCTCCGTGGTCGGAGTGGACGACTTCTTCCTGTCCGAGGTGCTGCGGATCACCACCGTGCGCCAGGACGTCGAGGCTCAGGGTCGCGCGGCCGCCAACACCTTGCTGCACGATGTGTTGGGAGCCAGTGAGGAGCCGGCGCCGGACCGCCCCGCTGAGATGGTCGACGACCTGCTCACGCTCTCCACGCATCTCGTGCCGCGCCGGACCAGCAGCCCACTCCGGCGCAGCCCCGTTGCCGGCTCACCTCTACCGCCCGGCCCGAGCGGGGGCTGAGGTTCAGCCAGACCGCCGGTCGCGGTTCTCGCGTGCACGCCGCGGCTCGAACCGGCGGTTGCCCTGACCCCGTCCGCCCGGGCCGCGGCCTCCGGGCCCGCGCCGGGCACCCTGGCCGCTGCGGCTCGGCCGGAGCACAGCGTCCATCCGCTGTTGGGTCACCGGCTCACCGGAGGGCATCGACCCTCCAGCGGTGGTGATGACAGCCTCGTCGGCTGGGCCCACCGTCGTGGCCTCAGTGCTCACCCCGGCCATGTCGAGCAGCCGCTGCATCGGCTTGCGCTGGTGCGGCAGCGCCAGCGTGACCACCGCGCCGTCACGCCCCGCACGCGCCGTCCGCCCGGACCGGTGCAGGTAGTCCTTGTGGTCTGCGGGCGGATCCGCCTGGAGGACCAGCGACACGTCGTCGACGTGGATGCCACGGGCCGCCACGTCGGTAGCGACCAGCACCGGAAGCTCACCGGACTTGAAGGCAGCCAGCACGCGCGTGCGCTGGGCCTGGTTCAGACCCCCGTGCAGGGCGGCCGCAAACACCCCCGACTCTCGGAGCTGGATCGCCACGCGGTCCGCGCCCAGCTTGGTCCGGACGAAGACGACCGTGCGGCCGGTCCGGTTGGCGATCGCCGCGGTGATGGTCTTCTTCTCGTGCGGGTGGACCAGGAAGAGGTGATGGGCCATCGTCGCGACACTGGCACTGGCGCTCTCGGTCGAGTGGGTGACCGGGTCGTGCAGAAAGCGCGCGGCGATCTTGTCGACCCCGTGGTCCAGCGTCGCGGAGAACAAGAGGCGCTGCCCCGAGGAGGGCGTCCGATCCAGAATGTCGTTGATGGCTTCCACGAAACCCATCTCGGCCATGTGGTCGGCCTCGTCCAACACCGTGATGCTGATCTCGGAGAGGTCCACCGCCCCCCGTTCGATCAGGTCCGACAGCCGACCCGGGGTGGCGACCAGGATGTCCACCCCGTGCTCGAGTGACCGCAGCTGGGGTGCGTAGGGCATCCCCCCGGCGATGAGCTGGTGGCGTAGCCGCACCGTCGAGGCCAACGGGCCGAGTGCATCGACGATCTGCATCGCCAGCTCCCGGGTCGGAGTGAGGATGAGGGCACGCGGGCGGTGCGCGGCGGCCGGTTCGCCGCGCTGAAGCCGATGGAGCATGGGCAGGCCGAAGGCCAGGGTCTTTCCCGACCCGGTCTGGCCACGCCCCAGGACGTCTCTGCCGCTCAGGGAGTCTGGAATGGTGGCCTGCTGGATGGGAAAGGCCACGGTGATGCCTTGGCGTGCCAGGGCCGCCACCAGAGAGGCATCCAACCCCAGGCTCGCGAACTCGCTGACCCCGCTCGCCGTGACTTCGGGTTTCACTGCAGTCTCGTGCTTCCCGGCGTCCTGGGACTCTGCGGCACTCGCAGGTCGCACGGCCACTTGGGGCTTCGTCGAAGTCCGAGGACGGCGCTCGGGCCGCTGTGCTTCGTGGGCGGCCCGTTCCTTGGACGAGGGCCTGCGTGTCGAGGCGCCGCCGCGAGCGGCTGGTGCGGCGCTGGTGCCGCCAGGGCTGCGGCGACGGGGCGAGTGCTCGCTACGAGCAGGCGAGCCCGAACGCCGCGGCGTCTCACGCGCGGCCGGGGACGCCTGCCGGCGGGCCGCGGGCACCTGGTCATCCTTCTTGCCTTCTTTGGCCCGGCGGGCTGCGCGTTCGCTCTGCTCCCGGGCGATGCGAGCGGCCTTCTTCTGGGCGCTGGAGTGCCGCGGCTTCTTCTTGCCAGAGGGTTTAGTGCTCTTTTGGGGCGCGCCGGAGCGCGCGTACTGAGGGGCCATGGCCGGATGTCTCGCTTCGTGTCGTATGAGGTGGGTTCGCCTCATCGCAGCTTGCGTGACCGACCTACCCCCGGGTCCGCGTCGGCGGACAGTGAGTGAACACTCAACGATAACAGAACGCCGGGGTCGTTCAGGCGTCGATTCGCTCGCGGTCCATGGCGTGGGCCGAGTCGACGATGAAGTCCTTGCGAGGCGCGACAGCCGAGCCCATCAGGAGCTCGAAGACACTCTCGGCCTGCTCGGCGTCGGCCAGCGTCACCCGCCGCAACGTCCGCCGGCGTGGGTCCATGGTGGTCTCGGCCAGCTGGTCGGCATCCATCTCGCCCAGACCCTTGTAGCGCTGCATCGGCTGCTTGACGGCCCGGCCCCGACGCTGCAGTCCGGCCAGCGTCGAGCGCATCTGGGCCTCGGTGTAGGTGTAGATGAGCTCGCGTTTGGCTCTTCCCGAGGCACTGACCTCCAGCCGGTGCAGCGGCGGCATCGCCGCGTACACCAGGCCGGCCTCGACCATCGGTCGCATGTAGCGGAAGAACAACGTCAACAACAGCGTCCGAATGTGCGCGCCGTCGACATCGGCGTCGGTCATGATGATGACCTTGCCGTAGCGCACCAGGTCCACGTTGAAGGAGCGGCCGGACCCGGCCCCGATGACCTGGATGATCGCGGCGCACTCGCTGTTGTGCAGCATGTCCGAGACCGAGGCCTTCTGCACGTTGAGGATCTTGCCCCGTATCGGCAACAGCGCCTGGTAGTCACTGGATCGGGCCAGCTTGGCGGTGCCCAGCGCACTGTCCCCCTCGACGATGAACAGCTCGGACCGCGCCGTCTCGCTGGTGCGGCAGTCGGCCAGCTTGGCGGGCAGGGTGGAGGACTCCAGAGCGTTCTTGCGCCGCTGCGTCTCCTTGTGAAGTCGCGCCGAGATGCGTGACTTCATCTCGGCCACGACCTTGTCCAGCACCAGCGCCGCCTGGGTCTTGTCGGCGCGCGTCGTCGAGGTGAGCCGGGCGGTGAGCTCGCGCTCGATGACCTTGGCCACGATCTGGCGCACCCCCGGGGTGCCCAGCACCTCTTTGGTCTGTCCCTCGAACTGTGGCTCGGCCAGACGCACGGTGACCACCGCGGTCAGACCGGCCAGGACGTCATCCTTGTCGACCTTGTCGCTGCCCGCTTTGAGGCGTCGCGCGTTGCGCTCCACCTGCTTGCGCAGCACCTTGAGCATGGCCTGCTCGAAACCGGCGAGGTGGGTCCCGCCCTTGGGCGTGGCGATGATGTTGACGAAGCTGCGGACGTGGGTGTCGTAGCCGGTCCCCCACCGCAGTGCGACGTCGACCGTGCACTCGCGCTCCACCTCTTGTGAGGTCATCTGCCCGGCGGCGTCCAGCACGGGCACCGTCTCAGTGAACGTGTCCTTGCCCTGGAGGCGCCAACAGTCGGTGACCGGCGGGTCGAGCGCGAGAAAGTCGACGAACTCGGCGATCCCCCCGTCGTGGAGGAAGACCTCGCGGCGGGAGTCGGCATCCCGGCTGTCGTGCAGGGTCAGCCGCAGCTGGGGCACGAGGAAGGAGGTCTGACGCAGTCGCTCGGTCAGGTCGTTGTCGTCGAAGCGTGCCTGGGCCAGAAAGATCTGGGGGTCGGCCCAGTACCGCACTCGCGTGCCGGAGACCCCTCGACGGACCTTCCCGACGATGCGCAGCTCCGAGGTCTTCTCGAAGGGGGTGAAGGGCGATTGCGGTGAGCTCTCCTCGGTGTCGTCGAACACTCCTGGTTCGCCTCGGCGGAAGCTCATCGCGTAGGTCTTGCCCGCACGGTCCACCTCGACGTCCAGCCGCGCCGCGAGGGCGTTGACGACCGATGCGCCGACGCCATGCAGACCACCGGACGCCACGTAGGAGCCACCGCCGAACTTTCCGCCGGCGTGCAGCTTGGTGAAGACGACCTCAACCCCGGAGAGCTGAGTGCGAGGCTCGACGTCCACAGGGATGCCACGACCGTCGTCGGTGACTCGGACCGAACCGTCGGGAAGCAGGTCGATGCCGATCCCGGTGGCGTGCCCGCCGAGCGCCTCGTCGACGGCGTTGTCGATAATCTCCCATAGGCAGTGCATGATCCCGCGCGAGTCCGTCGACCCGACGTACATCCCTGGCCGTTTCCGGACTGCCTCAAGCCCTTCGAGCACCTGCAGGTGGCGGGCGGAGTAGTCGGCGGTGATGGCGGATCCTCTTCGACGGCGGGCGATCAGGGCCGGCCATGGCCCTCACTGGCAGGCTAGCCGAGAGCGCTGGATGCGCTCGTGAGGCACACTGTGACACAGATCACAGCGGCGGTCCCATCCGGATCGCCGGTGGCGTCGAACCACGTTCGTGCAGTGCCAATCGAGAGGCGGAGCACCCGTCATCCTGGCGGGTGGGCCGAGGGGCCCCCGGCCTCTCGGTCACGTACTGCGTCCAGTCGTCGCCGCGCGCATCATGGCCGGCGACGTCACGGATGGCTACACCGTTCACGAGCCCTCACCACGACGCAGGCGGCGACTTCACGGGTCCGTCGCTTCGAGGTCGAGGTACGCCGGTTCTACGGCAGTCTTCGAGTCCGCTGGGCTGGTCCCCCTGCGATGTCCCGGTCTCGAGGATCGAACCGGCAGTGGGTTCGTGAAGCGCGGAGTCTCCGCTCGGCGCACCTGGTAGGTAGCTGTCCGACCTCGGAGA
>JBAUJO010000028.1:0-2943 GCA_049683875.1 Ornithinimicrobium sp. | reverse complement strand
CAGTTACCACGCGCGCCCGAGGTCACCATCCGGTAGATGGTGTTGCTCTTGGGCATCGTGGTCTCGAGCTCTTTGGCGACTTCGTTGCCGGCCTGGGTCCAGATCTCGATGAGCTCCTGGCGACGCTCGTCGTCGGTGATCAGACCACGCTCGTACTGCGTCTGCACCTTTGCGGCCTTGGTCTCGTAGCCGGCCAGGATCTCCGGCTTGCGCACCGGAGGCAGCACGTCGGAGATGGCCACCGTGGTGCCGGACCGGGTGGCCCAGTAGAAGCCGGTGTCCTTCAGCGAGTCCAGCGACGCCGCGACCTGCACCTTGGTGTAGCGCTCGGCCAGGTCGTTGACGATCCCGGACAGCCGCTTCTTGTCCACCACCTCGTTGACGAAGGGGTAGTTCGGCGGCAGGGCGTTGTTGAACAGCGCCCGGCCCAGAGTGGTCTCGAACGTCACCGAGTTCACGATGCCCTCGTCGTCGAGCGAGGAGCCCTCGGGAAGGGTCAGGCCCAGGGGCGGCGCGGTGTCCCCGACCTTGATCCGCACCGGAGTGCCCACATCGATCTGACCGGCATCGAAGGCCATCTGCGCCTCGGATACCGAGGAGAAGGAGCGCAGGTGCTCTCCCCCGTCCTCGTCGGTCAGGGGCATGGATGCTCCCTCGCTGGTCAGGTGGAACAGGCCGATGATCATGTCCTGTGTGGGCATGGTCACCGGGCGCCCGTCGGCGGGCTTGAGGATGTTGTTGCTGGACAGCATGAGGATCCGGGCCTCGGCCTGCGCCTCCGCGGACAGCGGCAGGTGCACCGCCATCTGGTCCCCGTCGAAGTCGGCGTTGAACGCGGTGCAGACCAGCGGGTGGATCTGGATGGCCTTGCCCTCGACCAGCTGCGGCTCGAAGGCCTGAATGCCCAGACGGTGCAGGGTGGGCGCACGGTTCAGCAGCACCGGGTGGTCGGTGATGACCTCCTCGAGCACGTCCCACACCACCGAGCGGCCGCGCTCGACCATCCGCTTGGCGGACTTGATGTTCTGGGCGTGGTCGAAGTCGACCAGCCGCTTCATCACGAACGGCTTGAACAGCTCCAGCGCCATCTGCTTGGGCAGCCCGCACTGGTGGAGCTTGAGCTGGGGACCGACGACGATGACCGAACGGCCGGAGTAGTCCACCCGCTTGCCGAGCAGGTTCTGCCGGAAGCGGCCCTGCTTACCCTTGAGCATGTCGGACAGCGACTTCAGCGGCCGGTTGCCCGGCCCGGTCACCGCACGGCCACGTCGGCCGTTGTCGAACAGCGAGTCCACGGCCTCCTGCAGCATCCGCTTCTCGTTGTTCACGATGATCTCCGGAGCGCCGAGATCGAGCAGACGCTTCAGGCGGTTGTTGCGGTTGATGACCCGACGGTAGAGGTCGTTCAGGTCCGAGGTGGCGAACCGGCCGCCGTCCAGCTGGACCATCGGGCGCAGGTCCGGCGGGATCACCGGGACGCAGTCGAGCACCATGCCGACCGGCTCGTTCTTGGTCTGCAGGAACGAGGTGACGACCTTGAGCCGCTTGATCGCCCGGGTCTTCTTCTGGCCCTTGCCGTTGGCGATGATCTCGCGCAACGACGCCGCCTCGGCCTCGAGGTCGAACGTCTCCAGGCGCTTCTGCAGAGCTGCCGCGCCCATGCCGCCCTCGAAGTACATTCCGAAGCGGTCACGCATCTCGCGGTACAGGATCTCGTCACCCTCGAGGTCCTGGACCTTGAGGTTCTTGAACCGGTCCCAGACCTGGTTCAGGCGCTCGACCTGGGCGTCGGCACGACGCCGGATCTGGTTCATCTCGCGCTCGGCGGAGTCACGGACCTTGCGACGGGCGTCAGCCTTGGCGCCCTCGGCCTCGAGCTCGGCGATGTCGCTCTCGAGCTTCTTGGCCCGAGCCTCGACATCGGCGTCGCGCCGGTTCTCCAGCTCCTTGCGCTCGGTGTCGATCTGCGCCTCCATCGAGGGCAGGTCGGCGTGACGGGAGTCCTCGTCGACCGAGGTGATCATGTACGCAGCGAAGTCGATGACCTTCTCCAGGTCCTTCGGCGCCAGGTCCAGCAGGTAGCCCAGGCGGCTGGGGACTCCCTTGAAGTACCAGATGTGGGTGACCGGGGCGGCGAGCTCGATGTGGCCCATCCGCTCACGGCGCACCGCGGCGCGGGTGACCTCGACACCACAGCGCTCACAGATGATGCCCTTGAAGCGCACCCGCTTGTACTTACCGCAGTAGCACTCCCAGTCCCGGGTGGGCCCGAAGATCTTCTCGCAGAAGAGCCCGTCCTTCTCCGGCTTCAGGGTGCGGTAGTTGATGGTTTCGGGCTTCTTCACCTCACCGTGGCTCCACCGGCGGACGTCGTCCACCGTGGCCAGGCCGATGCGCAACTCGTCGAAGAAGTTGACGTCGAGCACGTGGGTCCTTCTTTCGTGAGATCTCGTGAGTTCTCAGGTAGTTCGAAACTGCTGTATGTGGTTGAAGCTCAGGCTGCGCCGGGTGCTCTCACACCTCTTCGACGCTGGCGGGCTCGCGCCGCGACAGGTCGATGCCCAGCTCCTCGGCCGCACGGAACACCTCGGTGTCGGAGTCCCGCAGGTCGATCTGCGTGCCGTCGCTGGAGAGCACCTCGACGTTCAGGCACAAGGACTGCATCTCCTTGATCAGCACCTTGAACGACTCGGGGATCCCCGGCTCGGGGACGTTCTCGCCCTTCACGATCGACTCGTAGACCTTGACTCGGCCGGTGACGTCGTCGGACTTGATCGTCAACAGCTCCTGAAGCGCGTACGCCGCGCCGTAGGCCTCGAGAGCCCAGACCTCCATCTCACCGAAACGCTGGCCACCGAACTGCGCCTTTCCACCCAGCGGCTGCTGGGTGATCATCGAGTACGGGCCGGTGCTGCGGGCGTGGATCTTGTCGTCCACGAGGTG
>JBAUJO010000027.1:0-2256 GCA_049683875.1 Ornithinimicrobium sp. | reverse complement strand
CCCGGCAACAGGTCGAAGCCGGCGCCCAACTGGTCGATGTCAACGTCGACGAGGGCATGATCGATGGACCAGAGACGATGACCCACTTCCTGAACCTGCTCGCCGCTGAGCCTGACATCGCGCGGGTGCCGATCATGGTCGACTCCTCCCGCTGGGAGGTGCTGGAGGCCGGACTTCAGTGTCTGCAGGGCAAGGGGGTCGTCAATTCCTTGTCGCTCAAAGACGGCGAGCAGACGTTCTGCGAGCGCGCCCGGATCGTCCGGCAGTATGGCGCGGCCGTGGTGGTGATGGCCTTCGACGAAGAGGGTCAGGCAGACACCCTCGAACGGCGGATCCACGTCTGCCGTAGGGCCTACGACCTGCTGACCAACGAGGTCGGCATGGACCCACGTGACATCCTCTTCGACCCCCACGTGCTGACCGTCGCCACCGGTAGGAGCGAGCACGATCGGTACGCGCTGGACTTCATCGAGGCGACGGCGTGGATCAAGGCCAACCTGCCGCACGCGCGCGTCAGCGGCGGCCTGTCCAACGTGTCGTTCAGCTTCCGCGGCAACAACGTGGTGCGTGAGGCGATGCACTCGGTCTTCCTCTTCCACGCCATCCGCGCCGGGCTCGACATGGGCATCGTCAACGCTGGGATGCTCGGGGTGTACGCCGAGATCGACCCACCCCTTCGTGACGCGGTGGAGGACGTCATCCTGGCCCGGCGCCCCGATGCGACAGACCGCCTCATCGACCTTGCCGGAAGCTACAGCGGGGTCGCCGCCAGCCCGAAAGCCGCAGCCAAGGCACAGGTATGGCGCGAGCAGGGCGTGGCAGAACGGCTCCGGCACTCCTTGGTGCATGGCATCAGCGACTACGCGATGGAGGACGCCGAGGAGGCATACCAGGACATGGGCTCGGCGCTAGCGGTGATCGAGGGGCCGCTGATGGACGGGATGGACGTCGTCGGCGACCTGTTCGGCAGCGGCAAGATGTTCTTGCCGCAGGTGGTGAAGTCGGCTCGGGTGATGAAGAAGGCAGTCGGCCACCTCACGCCCTACATGGAGGAACTGGCCGCGTCCTCGGGCAAGGGCCACAGCAAGGGCAAGATCGTGATGGCCACCGTCAAGGGCGATGTGCACGACATCGGCAAGAACATCGTCGGCGTCGTGCTCGCCTGCAACGGCTACGAGGTCACCGATCTGGGCGTGATGGTGCCGGCCGAGAAGATCTTGGCCTGCGCCGAGGAGATCGGCGCAGACGTGATCGGCGCCTCCGGTCTGATCACGCCGAGCCTGGACGAAATGGTCAACCTCGCCACTGAAATGTCTCGGCGCGGATTGACGCTCCCGTTGTTGATCGGCGGAGCGACGACGAGCACCGCACATACGGCGGTCAAGATCGACCCGGCATACGACGGCACCGTGGTGCATGTGGTCGATGCCAGCAGGGCTGTGGGAGTGATGAGTGAGGCGGTCAACCGTGAAGCCGCACTCGGGCTCAAGATCAGTGAGCAATATGCGCAGGTCCGCAGGCGCCACGCCGACCGCTCAGTGACACTGGTCCCGATCGACGTGGCACGGGACCAGACGCCCGACATCGTCGAACAGACACCGCCCGCACCTGCCCACCTGGGGCGTCACCTCTTGCAGCCCAGCCTCGCCCAGTTGAGCGAGGTAATCGACTGGACGCCGTTCTTCACCGCCTGGGAATTGCGCGGCAGCTACCCCCAGATCCTCGACGACCCGCGTCAGGGCCCGCAGGCCAGAGAGCTGCTAGCCGACGGGCAGGCCATGCTCGCGTCCATGCTCGAGGACGATCGGATGAGCGCACGCGGGGTGGTCTCGCTCTGGCCGGCGCGGCGCGACGGCGACGACATCGTCGTGACGCCAGCCACAGGAAGAGGAAAAGCCACAGCAGAGGTACGCCTGCACACGCTGCGCCAACAGCGCGAGCGGCGTGCCGGCGGGTACACCGCACTCGCTGACTTCGTCGCCACCGAGGGGGATCATCTGGGCGGATTCGCCGTAGCCATCCACGGCGCCGAAGACGTCGCGGCCCAGCATCGAGACGCAGGCGATGACTACACCGCGATCATGGTGCAAGTGCTCGCCGACCGATTGGCTGAAGCGTTTGCCGAGTGGGCACACCGTGAGGTGCGCGTGCGCCTATGGGGTTATGCGGCCGACGAGGACCTCAGCGTCGAAGACGTCATCAAGGAGCGCTACCCGGGTATCCGTCCCGCCCCTGGATACCCGGCTCAACCTGACC
>JBAUJO010000026.1:0-7587 GCA_049683875.1 Ornithinimicrobium sp. | reverse complement strand
GGACGAAGTGGTCCGGGCTGTTCTTCCTGGCCGTGTTCGGGCTGATGACCGTGCTGTGGGACGTCGGGGCTCGCCGCACCGCCGGTGCTCGCCGGTGGCTCAGTGCCGGGACGCTGCGCGACGGGATCCCCGCGTTCCTGCTCATGGTGCCCGTCGCGGCGGTGACTTACCTGGTGACGTGGAGCGGCTGGTTCCTGACCGACGGGGGGTACAAGCGCCAGTGGGCAGCCGAGCATCCGGCCGTCGGCGCCAGCGACCTGGTCCCGGGCTCCCTTCGTTCGCTGTGGAGCTACCACAAGGAGATCTACCGCTTCCACGTCGGTCTGAACAACGAGCACGCGTGGTCGTCCAACCCCTGGTCGTGGACCGTGCAGGGCCGTCCGACGCTGTTCTTCTCGGAGTGGCCCGAGCGCGGCCAGGACGGCTGCGAGGCGGCCGAGTGCGTGAAGTACATCGCCTCGCTGGGCAACCTGTTCGTGTGGTGGGGCGCCACGGCCGGGCTGCTGGTCGTCGTGTTCCTGTGGCTCTTCGGCCGTGACTGGCGGGCGGGGGCGGCGCTGTCCGGGATCGCCGCGGGCTGGCTGCCGTGGTTCCTCTACCAGTCGCGCACCATCTACTCCTTCTACGCGATTGCGTTCGTGCCCTGGCTGGTGCTGGTGGTCATCACCTGCATGGCGCTGGTGCTCGGCGGTGAACGTGCCTCGCCGCGCCGACGTCGCATCGGGGCCGTGGTGGTGATCGCCTACACGGCGGCGGCGGTGGCGTTGTTCGTGTGGTTCTACCCCGTCTATACCGCCCAGGTCATCCCGCGTGATGAGTGGGAGATGCGGCTGTGGTTCGACTTCTGGACCTAGTGAGTCGGCTCCAAGAACTCGCCCAAGGCTTCGGGGCTGGTGGCGGCGGCCAACGCAACGGCGGCGTCCAGCGGAATGTCGTAGAAGCGGACCGACTCCGAGCCGGCGGCCGTCGTCGCGACCAGGGTGGCCAGCCCCACGCGCCGCTGGAAGACGGTCTGGCGGATCACCCAGCCGATGACGCCAGCCTGCTCCAGGACCTCGCGCGTGAGGCTCAGCGCGCCGTGGCTGCTCATCACGTAGGCGTCGGTCACCCCGTGGCCGAGGTTGCGGTACTCCAGCTCGGCCAGCGGCAGTGATCCGGCCATCCACACCACGAACACCAGCAGCAGCACCCACCACGGCCAGTCGAACCACCAGGTCGGGAAGAGGACGCCGATGGTCGGGAACAGGGCGCCATAGAACCCTCGGATGTAGCAGCGCCGACGGGCGGCAGGGCCGTGGCGGCGCAGCGGCAGCGTGAGCGCCCCCTGTTCTTCCAGAACCTCGTGCCCGACTCTGACGGCGACCGCCCGCGGGCAGGGCGGCAGCACCTTGGTCTGCCCGCCGTCGCCCACCCCCGTAGACAGGGTGACCAGCTCGGCTCCCTTGACCAGTCTGAGCAAGGCCGGCTCAGTCATCGCCACGCCGCGGATCTTCGCTTCCTCGATGGTGGTCGAGTTGGTCGTCAGCAGCCCTCGGACCAGCCGCAGCGTGCCCTCGCCCGTCCGGGTCACCCTCAGGTTCCACCACGAGATGACGTAGGTCAGGGTGGACAGCGCCAGCCACCCGACGAGCACGGCGGTGGCCCCCACCAGCGCCAGCACCACCAGGGCCCGCCCGGTGAACCAGTCGTACAGCTCCTGCGCCGAGGATTCCTGGACGCTGAAGTCGACCTCGCTGGCGAACTGGCCCAGCAGCGCTCCCACCCCGGCGACGACCACGAGGCTGGAGAGGCTGAACGGGGCGTAGCGCAGCCACGACCAGTCGATCCTGGTGAGCTCGACGTCGGGAGCCTCGGCGTCGGCGCGATCCGCACGCGCCTGCCGGCCCGGAGCAATGCCGGCCCCGTTGGGCGTATCCGTGGCGGCAGGCACTCTCCCTGCGGCCAGGAGGCGCTTGCGGGCCAGGAGGTACTCCTGGAGTTTGTGGGCCTGATCGACCGACAGGGCATCGAGGTCGATCTTGGTCGAGTCCACCCCGGTGCCGATGGACACCTTCGACATCCGCAGCGCACGGTGCATGATGTTGGACTCCAGGTCGACGCTGCGCACCCGGTCCAGCGGGGCCGTCAGGAGCTTGCGGTTCAGCAGCCCGCGACGGACCTGGATCTGCGTCTCGGTCAAGCGGTAGCGGGTGGTGAGCCACGGGATGACGCCCAGCAGACCGGTGATCCCTGCCACCGCTACGAACGCCCCCGGCCCCAGGGAGAACCCCCCACCGTCGCTGCGGCCGAAGCCCAGGAACGCGATCACCAACGGCACGAGGAGCTGTCCAACGGTGCGCACCGGGTAGAGCAGGAGGTTGCGGGGAGTCAGCCTCTGCCACTCGTCGATCTCGCTGACTGGTGGCGGTGGCAGCTCGTAGGCCGGGCCGCTCGGTGGCGACAGCTCCGGCTTGGGCGCCTCCTCGCTCACGTGGCGTCGCCCTCGGTCCGGGCCGTGATCTCAGTCAGGTCGGCCACGACCCGGGCGGCCACGTCCGAGTTCAGGCAGTCGATGGTGATCGGGCCGGCGGCCGAGGCGGTGGTCACGGTGATCGAGGAGAGCCGGAAGAGCCTCATGAGGGGGCCCCGTTCGGAGTCCACGGTCTGCACCCGCGACAGGGGGGCGATGCGTTGCTCGCGGGTGAACCAACCCGATCGGGTGTAGATCGCGGTGTCGGTCACCTCCCACCGGTAGACCCGGTAGCGCCACTGGGGGACGACGGCGAGCTCGACGATGCTGATGGCCACCAACGCCACCGCCACCGGCCCGGCCCAGACCTTCCAGTCGTCGGGGACCGCGAACACGTACAGGGCGGTGACGACGAACCATTGGATCACCGCGCCGACCAGAGACTTCAGGGCCCAGTAGCGCACGGCCTCGGGGGCGACGTAGTGCGCCGGCTCGCGCAGTCGCGCGGCCTGGTCCGGGGCGTCGACGCGCGCTGCCGCGGAGGTGGCGGGGCTGGCGAGGTCACTCACAGCCCCATCATCGCAGCGTGGCCACCAGGAGGGCCTTGATGGTGTGCAGCCGGTTCTCCGCCTGGTCGAAGACGATGCTCGCGGGTGACTCGAACACCTCGTCGGTGACCTCCAGGCCGCCGGCCAGGAGCGGGTGCTGCTCGACCAGCGACTGCCCGATCGTCGTTTCGGCATTGTGGAACGCCGGCAGGCAGTGCATGAACCGCGCGTCGGGGTTCTGGGTGGCGCCCATCAGGTCGGCGTTCACCTGGTAGGGCAGCAGCGCCTGCATCCGTTCGCCCCACGCGGTGACCGGCTCGCCCATCGAGACCCAGATGTCGGTGTACACAAAGTCGGCGCCGCGCACCGCCTCGCGAGGGTCTTCGGTGAGGGTGACCCTGGCGCCGGTCTCAGTGGCGATGGCCTGGCACTGCTCGACCAGCGCCTCGGTGGGCTGCAGCATCGGGGAGCGCGGGGCGGCGATGCGCACGTCCATCCCGAGCTTGGCGCCCACGAGGAGCAGCGAGTTGCCGGTGTTGTTGCGCGCGTCGCCGAGGTAGGCGTAGGCGACCTCGGTCAGCGGCTTGTCGCTGTGCTCGCTCATGGTGAGCACGTCGGCCAGCATCTGAGTGGGGTGCCAGTCGTCGGTGAGGCCGTTGTAGACCGGCACCCCGGCGAACGCGGCCAGCTCTTCCACGGCCCTCTGGGAGGAGCCGCGGTACTGGATGGCGTCGAACATCCGGCCGAGCACGCGAGCGGTGTCCGCGATGGACTCCTTGTGCCCGATCTGGGTGGAGCTCGGGTCCAGGTAGGTCGTGCTCGCGCCCTGGTGGGCAGCGGCCACCTCGAAGGCGCAGCGGGTGCGGGTGGAGGTCTTCTCGAAGATCAGCGCCACCGACTTGCCGTGCAGCATGGGCTTCTCGGTGTCGTTGTGCCTGGCGGCCTTGAGCTCGCGCGCCAGGTCGAGGAGCGCGTGGATCTCCTCGGGCGTGTGGTGCTGCAGCGAGAGCAGACTGCGACCCTTCAGATCGGTCGGCATCGCGGGACCTCCTGGCGAACGGACGAGCGTAGGCGCCGAGCCTAGACGCTTCAGGCCGAAGCCGGTGTCGCGAAAATGGCGTGCGCTATCGAAGCGCGGTGACCAGACTCGGCGTATGAAAGCTGTCGTTCGCCCCGCCCGCGCCTCGGACTACGCCTTCATGACCGAGATGACGACCGCGGCCGCCTTCTGGGACGCCGATGACACGTCTGGGCTCGAGCAGGAGCTCTTGCGGAGCCCGGAGCTGGCGCACTACATCGCCGGATGGCCGTTGCCGGGCGATGTCGGCGTGGTCGCAGAGGCCGACCAGCCGGTCGGGGCGGCATGGTTCCGGTTCTTCACGGCCGATGACCCCGGCTACGGCTTCGTCGACCCCGCCATCCCGGAGGTGGCGATCGCGGTCGCCTCGGCGTGGCGGGGGCAGGGGGTGGGGGCCCGTCTCCTCGCGGCCCTGATCACCGCCGCTGATCAGGCTGGCGTGCCCGCGCTGAGCCTCAGCGTTGAGCTCGACAACAGGGCGCGCCACCTCTACGAGCGGTTCGGCTTCGCTCCGGTCACAGAGTCGGAGGGCGCCGTCACCATGCTCCTGCGCCTGTGAGGCCCTGAGTGCCGCTCGCGGCAGCGCCCACGAGGTCGCTCAGGTCCCGCAGAACGTGCGGTAGGTGCCGAAGTCGGCCGGGGCGGGCTTGGCGTACCGCTCGAGGCCGGGGCGCTCGCGGTAGGGGTCGGTGACCGCGTCCAACAACTGCGTCAACGGCTCGAGGTTGCCGTCGGTCCCGGCGGTCAGAGCCTCCTCGACGAGGTGGTTGCGAGGGATGTAGGCGGGGTTGACCTCATCCATCGAGTCGGCGTCCGGCGTGAGATCGAGCCAGTGCCGCATCCAGGCGTCGAATCCCGACAGGTTCACGAACATGCCGCGTGTGGGCTCCGTGCCGCCGCGCACGACCTCGCTCAGCGCGCGGAAGAACGACGTGTAGTCCACGCGGCTCTCTTGCAGGAGGGTCAGCAGGTCGTCGACCAGAGGATCGACGGTCTCCGCACTCGCTTGGCCCGGCAGCCCCAGCTTGGCCCTCATCCCGGCCGCCCAGGTGAAGGAGTACGCCGCGGGGAAGCGGTCGAGCGAGGCCATGGCGAGCTCGACGGCTTGCTCCTGGTCGTCATGCAGCAGGGGCAGCATCGCTTCGGCGAGGCGGGCGAGGTTCCACTGGGCGATGTGCGGCTGGGCGCCGTAGGCGTAGCGCCCGCCGGTGTCGATCGAGCTGTAGACGGTCGCCGGGTCGAAGGCTTCCATGAAGGCGCACGGCCCGTAGTCGATGGTCTCCCCCGAGATCGTCATGTTGTCGGTGTTCATCACCCCGTGGACGAACCCGACCAGCATCCACCGGGCGATGAGCTCGGCCTGGCTCGCGATCACGTGGTCGAGCAGTTGCAGGTGGGGGTTGTCCCCCTCTGCTGCGTCGGGGTGGTGGCGGCTGATCGCGTGGTCGGCGAGGCGGCGCAGCAGGTCTGCGTCGCCGGTGGCCCGGGCGTACTGGAAGGTGCCCACGCGCAGATGGCTCGACGCGACGCGTGTCAGCACGGCACCGGGCAGACGGGTCTCGCGGAAGACGAAGCGCCCGGTGCCCACCACCGAGAGCGCTCGCGTGGTCGGAACGCCCAGGGCGTGCATCGCCTCGCTGACGACAAACTCGCGCAGCATCGGGCCGACCGCGGCAAGGCCATCACCACCGCGGGCGAAGGGCGTGCGGCCGGATCCCTTCAGGTGGACGTCTCGCCGGTGACCCGCCCCGTCCACCACCGCGCCGAGCAGGAGCGCCCGCCCATCACCGAGGCGCGGGGAGTACCCACCGAACTGGTGCCCGGCGTAGGCCTGAGCGACCGGGGTGGCGCCGTCAGGGACAAAGCGCCCGGTCAACAGCGCCAAGCCCTCCGGGCCGTGCAACCAGGTGGGGTCGAAGCCGAGCTCGATCGCGAGGGGCTCGTTGAGCACCAGCAGGTGAGGGTCGGGCGCTTCGTCGGCCTGCCAGGGGACGGCGAGCTCGGCCAGCTCTCGGCCGAACTGGTTGTCGAACGAGACGGTCGGTCGGGACACAACACTCACACCTCGAGCGTAGGTCAAGGGCTGTGACCGGGAAGGGCGGGATGTGAAGTCAGGGTCGGGGGCGTTGGCCGCACACAGCGGATGGACGCCGGCTGCGACCGCCCGTCAACGAGGGATCGGCGGCCTACGTGGTGATGCGCAACCACACGGCCGAGCGCCCTGTGCCCTGAGGCTTGAGAAGCCCTTCATCTTTCAGCTCATGGAGGACGAGTCGGATGGTGGGATCGCTGACGCCGGGGAGCGCAGCCCTGATGTCGGAGATGGCAAAGACGGGCGCACCGCGCCTCAAGACGTGCTCACGGACGCGCTCCGACTTCGTGCCTCCGGACCGATCAGCGGCGACACCCTCAGCGAACCGGGTGTAGCCGCGAGCAAGGAGGCCGCTGAAGAACGCCAACCAGGGCCACGGGTCGTTGGCGTGGTCGGTCCAGTCGTGAGTTGAGTCAAGCAACGCTTGGTAGTAGTCGTCGGCTGACTCGGCGATGAGCTGTTCGAGCGACACGTAGCGGCCTACCCCATACCTGGCCTCGGCGAGGAGGGCATTCGTCAGCGCGCGTGCCACGCGACCATTGCCGTCGTCGAACGGATGGATGACGAGCAGATCCAAGACGAAGAGGCCGACCAGCAGCACGGGGTGGTGTTGGTTGGCCTTGACAGCATCGGCGTAGCGGTCGATGAGGTCGGCGGCGTAGTCCTCGGTGCGAGCGGCAGGGACGGGCTTGAACCGAACGGTCTGGACCCCGTCGGGAGACCGGTCGACGACAAGGTTGTCGCTCTGCTTGAAGGTCCCGCCGGTGGCCTTGGTATCCGCGAAGAGCAGTCGATGCAGGTGGAGGAGCAGGCCGACGTTCAACGGGCGCCAATCCTCGGCGAACAGGTAGTCGAGGGCGGCGCGGTAGCCGGCGAGCTCTTGTTCGCTGCGGGTACGGAGCTCCATCGGCTTGCCCGCGATGATGGCGGCTGCACGGTTGCGGTTCTTGACGACGACGCCCTCGAGGGCCGACGACGCGGTGATGCTGGCGACTCGAGCACGGTTGGCCAGCTCAGTCAGGAGGTCAGGCACCTGGTTGAGGTATAGCCCCTCGCTCCCTTGGCCCCGGTCGATGTTGCGCAACGTCATGACCACGGGTGCGGGCACAGCACCGAGGATGCGGTCAAGGTCGACGAACGAGTGCACCAGAAGCCCTCACAGACGGTCTAAACTGCATATTCTTGCGGTCGTTTATGTAGTTTAGACCCTCGATGGCGTATCGATCTGGTCAGGAAGCGAGCAGCTCGTTGATTGCCTCGGCGACGACGTCGGGATGATCTTCGGGGGTGAAGTGACTGCCACCGGGGATGTCCCGGACCTCCGTGCCGAGGGAAACATCGTCTGGCAGGCGACAGAGGTCCTCCACGCGCTCGACCGGTTCGGTGAACGCTCACGCCGGAAGCCCCGAGCTGTCTGATC
>JBAUJO010000025.1:0-18159 GCA_049683875.1 Ornithinimicrobium sp. | reverse complement strand
CACAGTGACCGGGCCCGGAATGTACACACACCTGGCCCGGTGGTGGCCGCTGCTGTCACCCCCGTCGGAGTACGTCGAGGACGCTGCCCTGATCGCCGGACTGCTTCGGGCCTCCCCCACCCCGGTCACCACCGTCCTGGAGCTCGGCAGCGGAGGGGGCCACAACGCGGTCCACCTGCAAGCCGACTTCGAGCTGACGCTGGTCGACCTCGCCGAGGAGATGCTCGCGGTGTCGCGAGCTCTGAACCCGGGATGTGAGCACGTTCGAGGCGATATGCGAAGCGTGCGCCTCGAGGGCGCCTTCGACGCGGTGCTCATTCACGACGCGATCGACTACATGCTCACCGAGCAGGACCTCGCTTCCGTCTTCACCACGGCGCGAGCTCACCTGCGGACCGGGGGGACGCTGGTCGTGGTGCCAGACCACGTGCGGGAGACGTTCGAGCCGCGCACCGATCACGGGGGCACCGACGCCCCGGACGGCAGCGGCATCCGATACCTGGAGTGGACCTGGGACCCGGACGCCGCCGACGACACCGTGGTGACCGACTACGTCTACTGCGTCCGGGAGGCAGACGGACAGGTCAGCACCGAGCACGAACGCCACACCTTCGGCCTCTTTGGCCAGCAACAGTGGGTCGAGCTGGCTCAGGCGGCCGGTTTCGAGGTCGCCTTGGTGCTGGAGCCGACCGACGACGACCGGACTGGGCGACGGGTCCTCGTCGGGACGGCGCTCTGAGGCCGGCCGAGCGAGTCGGCATACTCGTCGGTATGCGGATCGAGGCGGCCGAGGGCGACATCACCACCGAGGCGGTGGACGCGATCGTCAACGCGGCCAACTCCCAGCTGATGGGTGGTGGAGGGGTCGACGGGGCCATTCACGCGGCCGCCGGGCCGACGCTGCTGCATGAGTGCCGCAGGCTGCGGGCAGCGCGGTGGCACGACGGCCTACCCGTCGGCGAGGCGGTCGCCACAGGCGCCGGCGACCTGCCTGCCCAGTGGGTGATCCATACCGTGGGCCCCAACCGGCACCGCGGCCAGACCGATCCCGAGCTGCTAGCGTCGTGCTTCCGGCGCAGCCTCGAGGTCGCCCAGGAGGTCGGGGCGCGCAGCGTCGCGTTTCCGGCGATCAGTGCCGGTGTCTACGGATGGGATGCCGCCGAGGTCGCGGACATCGCGGTCCGAACCGTGCGCGCTCATCGCGACGGTGACGTGGACCTGGTCCGCTTCGTGCTCTTCGACGACCACATCGGCCAGCACTTCCGCGAAGCCCTCGACGCGTAGCGCCGCCGCGTGGCCCGGGGATAGGGTCGAGCCCGTGTTGACCGCTGACCGGCTGCCCAGCCTCCACCACGTGTGAGCGCCGACCTGGCGCAGGCGGCGGCGAACCGCGTGCCGCAGATGCTCGCGGACCTCGAGCGGCTGGTCACCCGCGAGACCCCGTCACACGACCTGGAGGCGGTCGCGCAGGGGGCGGTCGCGCTGGCCGACCTCATCGAGGAGCGGCTCGCACAGCGCCCGGAGCTGATCGAGGTGGATGGGGTGACGCACGTGCGGCTCCGCCTCGACCCGGGAGAGGGGGAGGCAAGGTTCGACCACGGAGGCGACGACACACGAGTGCTGCTGCTGTGCCACCAGGACACGGTCTGGCCGGTGGGCACCCTGACCCGTCTTCCTTTCTCCCACTCCGACGGGGTGGTACGGGGGCCCGGATCCTTCGACATGCTCACCGGTCTGGTGATGGCCATTCACGCCGTCGCCCTGATGCGCGACAACGGCCTGCCGTCCACCGGGCTGACCCTGCTGGTCACCGGGGATGAGGAGGTTGGCTCGGCGGCCTCCCGGCAGCTCATCACTGACGAGGTGACCAACACCGCCCGGCCCCCGGCCGTCCTGGTGCTCGAGGGAAGCGCCGACGGCGGGGCGGTGAAGGTGGCCCGCAAGGGTGCCTCCAGGTATCGGCTGACCATCCGGGGTCGGGCTGCCCACGCCGGCCTGGAGCCGCAGGCCGGAGTCAACGCGGGGGTCGAGCTCGCACACCAGATCCTCGCGGTGCAGGCACTGGCCGACGACGACGCCGGCACGAGCGTCGTGCCGACCACGCTCAGCGCCGGTCGCAGCAGCAACACGGTCCCGGACACGGCCCATCTCGACGTCGACTCGCGAGCGTGGACCGAGGCCGAGCAGGGTCGGGTGGCTGAGGGGATGCGGTCGCTGACGCCGCACGAGCCGGGAGCAGCGCTGGAGCTCGACGGTGGCATCAACCGCCCGCCCCTGCAGCGGGCGCGCTCGATGGGCTTGTACGACGAGCTGTCGCGGGCGTGTGAAGAGCTCGGCCTCAGCACACCTGCGGCCGCGGACGTCGGTGGGGCCTCTGACGGCAACATCACCGCGGGGCTCGGCGCACCCACGCTGGACGGGCTGGGTGCCGTCGGCGGCGGAGCCCACGCCGATCACGAGCACGCGCTCGTCGAGTTCTTCAGCCCCCGCACGGCCATGGTGGCCGGGCTCATGCACCGCCTCCTCAGCCAGGGACCAGCCGCATGAGCGATCCCGACACACCCACCGCTGCCCGGCCCGACCACGCGACGAACGAGGCTGCCTTCAGCATCCAGATGGCCAGGGACGCACAGGACTGTCGGCGCGCGAGCGACCTGCTCAACCTGGTGTGGCAGATGCCGCCGGGCCAGGACGTTCTCGAGCTGAGCACGCTGGTGGCCTATGTGCACAGCGGCTGCTACGTCACCTCGGCCGTCGAGGCCGGCACCGGCACGGTGGTCGCCGCCAGCGTCGCCTTCTTCGGCCCACCCGGCACCTCGCTGCACTCCCACATCACCGGGGTGCACCCCGCCTGGGCCGGGCAGGGAGTGGGCCGGGCGATGAAAGAGCATCAACGTGAATGGTGCCGCACTCGTGGCGTGCAGGCGATCACCTGGACGTTCGACCCACTGGTCGCCCGCAACGCGTTCTTCAACCTGAACGTTCTGGGTGCTCGGGTCACCGGCTTCCTGCCGGACCACTATGGGCCGATGAACGACGGGCGCAACGCCGGGCACGGCTCGGACCGCCTGATGGTGACGTGGGATCTGACAACCTCCCCGACCGTGACGACTCATCAGATACCTGCCGACGCGTACCTGGCTAGCTCAAGCGGCCCGCGTCGACACGTCGCCGTCGCCGATCGGTCCGGGCAACCAGGCACGCCCGACACGAGCGTGCCGGCAGCGTGCGAAGAGGTCGAGATCGCGCTTCCGCGCGACATCGAGACGCTGCGAGAGGCCGACCCGGAGACGGCCACGGCCTGGCGCGCCCGGCTCCGAGAGGTGCTTCCCTTCCTCCTCTCCTCGGGGTGGCAGGTGGACAGGTTCGAGAGCCCAGGGCGGTACGTCCTCACGCGCAACCCAAGACAGGTGGACCCATGAGAGTCACCCAGCTGCGACTCCACCAGCTCGAGATGCCTCTGGTGGCACCGTTCACGACATCCTTCGGGACCTCGCACACCAAACACACGTATGTGGTCGAGCTCCAAGCGGACACACCACGCGGGCCGGTCACGGGGTGGGGTGAGTGCGTGGCCATGGAGTCACCTCTGTACTCGGCGGAGTACCTGCATGGGGCCATGGAGGTCACCCGCCGGTGGATCGCCCCCGCGCTGTTCGACGTCGCCGACCT
Organism: Ornithinimicrobium sp.; assembly: GCA_049683875.1. Taxonomy (GTDB): domain Bacteria; phylum Actinomycetota; class Actinomycetes; order Actinomycetales; family Dermatophilaceae; genus Ornithinicoccus. The sequence goes on along the minus strand of JBAUJO010000025.1, from coordinate 14,487 downwards.
GAGGGCCGAGGCGTTCGCCCAGCACCTCGGTCACCTGGTGGGTCACCCCATGGCCAAGGCAGCCGTCGAGATGGCCGTCCTCGACGCCCAGCTGCGAGCCGCAGAGGTGTCGTTCGCCGACTACCTCGGGGTCACGGTGTCCACGGTGCCCTCGGGGGTGTCGGTCGGAATCCACGACGACATCCCCTCCCTCCTGCAGGCGGTCGCAGGCTATGTCGACGCGGGCTACGCGCGGATCAAGCTGAAGATCAGACCCGGCGCCGACCTGGGGCCGGTCGCCGCCATCCGGGCCGAGTTCGGCGCGCAGCTGCCTTTCCAGGTGGACGCCAACGCCGCGTACACGCTGGTCGACGCGCCACACCTGCGACGCCTGGACGAGCACAACCTGCTGCTGATCGAGCAGCCTCTGGGTGAGGACGACCTTCGCCAGCACGCCGAGCTCGCCACGATGATGCGCACGCCCATGTGCTTGGACGAGTCGATCGAGTCGGTGCAGGCAGCCGCCGACGCCATCGCGCTCAAGGCCGCCTCGGTGGTCAACATCAAGCCCGGACGCGTCGGTGGCTACCTGCAGGCGCGCACGATCCACGACGTATGCCGGGCGCACGGCCTGGCGGTGTGGTGCGGTGGGATGCTGGAGACCGGGATCGGGCGAGCGGCCAACGCCGCGCTGGCCGGACTGCCCGGGTTCACCCTGACCGGCGACATCTCGGGTGCTGACCGTTTCTACGCCCAAGACATCGTGACCGAGCCGATGCGTATGCACGACGGCGTCGTCGACGTGCCGCCGGGCCCGGGGTTCGGCGTCGAGGTGGACCGCGAGCTCCTGACGCGCTTCACCTCCGAGGTGCTCACCCTCACCCCATAGCTACCGTGTCGGTATGCACACCTGGGTCGAGACGCGCGAGGCCTTCGACGCGGCCGCACGGTGGTTCGCCGCCACCGTGCCCAGCGATAGCGCCGCGTGGGTCCTGCCAGGCCTGGGAGTGTGGAGCGTACGCGACCTGGTGGGGCACACGAGCCGGGCGCTGCTGACGGTCGAGTCCTATCTGCAGCAGCCGGCCCCGCCCGTGCAGGTCACGTCACCGGCGGAGTATGTTGCGCTCGCGATGGCGTCGGTGGGCGACCCGCAAGCCGTGGCCCAGCGCGGACGCGATGCTGGGGCGGCCCTGGGGGACGACCTGGTCTCCAGCGTCCGCGTCGTGGTCGAGCGGGTCACCACCCTTGTCGCCGGCACGGAGCCCACGGCTGTGGCGGCGACCCCGGTCGGAGCCATGCACCTGCAGGACTACCTGCCGACCCGGACTTTCGAGCTCACGGTCCATACCTGCGACCTCGCGGTGGCGCTGGGCGAGCCGGTGCAGCCGCCCGACCCGGCGGCAGCCGAGAGTGTGGGGCTCGTGGCGGACCTAGCACTGCGATCCGGACAGGCCCCCGCGCTGCTCCTGGCCAGCACGGGTCGGCGCGCCCTGCCGAGCGGCTTCAGCGTGCTCTGAGGCAGGGGCTCAGCGAAACGCCTGGTGACCGGTCAGTGCCTGGCCCACCACGAGGGTGTGCATCTCGGTGGTGCCCTCGTAGGTCAGCACGGTCTCCAGGTTCAGGGCGTGCCGCATCGGGGAGTAGTCGGCGGTGATGCCGTTGGCCCCGAGGATGGTGCGGCACTGCCGAGCGATGTCCAGCGCCCGGCGCACGTTGTTCAGCTTGCCCAGGCTGACCTGCTGGGGCGTGAGGGTCCCGGCGTCGGCCAGACGAGCCAGGTGGGAGGCGAGCAGCATCCCGGTGACGTAGTCGGCGGTGCAGTCCGCCAGCTTGGCCTGGGTCAGCTGGTAGGCAGCGATCGGTGAGCCGAACTGCTCGCGGGTGCGGGCATACTCCAGCGCTTGGGTCAGCGCGTCGCGGGCTGCCCCCATCGAGCCGAACACGATGCCCAGGCGCGCCTGCGTCAGGCACCCCAACGGCGCGCGCAGGCCCACCGCGTCCGGCAGCATGGCATCGGCGGGCAGGCGCACCCCGTCCAGCACGATCTCGCTGGTCACCGAGGCGCGAAGCGACAGCTTGCGGGGGACGTCGCTCGCACTGAAGCCCGCCGTGTCGGTCGGCACCACGAAACCCGCGACGCCCTCATCGGTGCGAGCCCAGATGATCGCCACGTCGGCGACGGAGCCGTTGGTGATCCACATCTTGGAGCCGTCGAGCACCCAGTCCGCGCCGTCCTTTCGGGCTCGAGTGGCCATCTGAGCGGGGTCCGACCCGTGGTCGGCCTCGGTCAGCCCGAAACAGCCGACCTGCTCCCCCCGGGCCATCGGCGGCAGCCACTCCTGACGCTGTTCCTGGCTGCCATAGGCGTGCAGCGCGTGCATAGCCAGCGAGCCCTGCACACTGACCAGCGACCGCAGGCCGGAGTCCGCGGACTCGATCTCGGTGCAGACCAATCCGTAGGCCGAGGCGCTGGCGCCGGCGCACCCGTAGCCGTGGAGGTGCATACCGAGCACCCCGAGCTCGCCGAACTGCCGCGCCAGCTCGCGGGCCGGGAGCCGGCCTTCGGTGAACCACGTCGTCACGTGCGGGCGGACCTGCTCGGCGAGGAAGGCCCGCACGCTGTCGCGCATCGCGAGGTCGTCCTCGTCGTGCCCGTTGTCCAGGGCGCCGAGCTGGTCGGGGGTCACCGGAGTCATCTGAGCATTGTGCCCGCACCAGGCAGGATGGGGTCATGAGCGACTACCACCCCGTCACCAGCTGGCTGACCGATATGGACGGAGTCCTGGTCCACGAGGAGCAGGCGCTGCCGGGCGCGGCGGACTTCATCGCCGAGCTGCGCAACACCGAGACCCCGTTTCTGGTGTTGACCAACAACTCGATCTACACCCCGCGGGATCTACAGGCACGGTTGAAGAGCAGCGGCATCGAGGTCCCCGAGGACTGCATCTGGACCTCGGCCCTGGCCACGGCACAGTTCCTGTACAGCCAACGTGAGCAGGGCTCGGCCTACGTCATCGGCGAGGCGGGCCTGACCACGGCGCTGCACGACGTGGGTTACATCCTCACCGACCGCGACCCCGACTACGTGGTGCTGGGCGAGACGCGGACCTACTCCTTCGAGGCCATCACCAAGGCCATCCGCCTCGTCGCCGACGGCGCGCGGCTGATCGCCACCAACCCCGACCCCAGCGGTCCCTCGGGTGCCGGGATCATCCCGGCGACCGGCGCGGTGGCCGCCCTGATCACCAAGGCGGTCGGCATCGAGCCCTTCTTTGTGGGCAAACCCAACGCGTTGATGATGCGGCACGCGCTGAACCACATCCAGGCACACTCGGAGTCGACCGTCATGGTCGGCGACCGGATGGACACCGACATCATGAGCGGCGTGCAGGCGGGGCTGCGCACGGTGCTGGTGATGAGCGGGTCGACCGCTCAGGCCGAGATCGACCGCTTCCCCTACTGCCCGACCTACGTGCGCCAGGGCATCGCCGACGTGGTGCCGATGATCGGCGAGCTCCGCTGACCTCGGCCTCCCGCTCGTCGCTGCTGCGCTAGCCCACCGGCGGTCGCCACAGGGCGAGCGCGGTGGTGGACCGGCCACGCCGTGGGCGAGCACCTGCGCGCATCGCCACGATCTCTCCCGCCATCCCGGCGGCGAAGATCCGGTCACCTGAGCCCAAGGTCTGCAGCAGAATGTCGTTGCGCTCGGTCAGGTCCTCGACACGGGCCTTGAGCCCTTCCACCTGCTGCTCCAAGTCCAGGATCCGCTGAATGCCGGCCAGGCTGACCCCGTCGTTGGACAGGCGCTGCACCTCCCGGAGACGGTAGACATCGCGGGAGGAGTAACGTCGCCCGCCCCCTCGGGTGCGCTGTGGGGTCACCAAGCCGAGACGGTCGTACTGGCGCAGGGTCTGCGCGTGCATCCCGGCCAGCTCGGCGGCGATGGAGATGACGAAGACGGGCGTGTCAGGGTCGACAACCGAACGGGTCCGCGCCATCACCATCACCTGCCTCGATCGCTCTAGTGTGCCGTGCGCACTGCGGAATGCCGAGTCTCTGGTCGGCCGAGTCGCTGGGCCCGCCGAGGCATTGGTCTGAGCCTCAGTCGCCGGCGCGGGCCAGCAGGTCGGCTCTAGGATCCAGACCGGCCTCGTCCTCGCGCAGCGCCTCGATCGCTTCCTGGGCCGCGGGGCTCAACCGTTGTGGCACCACGACCTGCACCTTGGCCAGGAGGTCTCCGGTGCCCTTGGTCGAGGTCAGGCCGCGGCCCTTGACCCGCAACACCCGGCCCGACGGCGTGCCGGCCGCCACCTTGAGCCGCACCGGCTTGCCGTCCAGGGTCGGCACACTCACGGTCGCCCCGACTGCGGCCTCGGCGAAGGTCACCGGAAGGTCGACGGTCAGGTTGAGCCCGTCGCGGCCGAAGACCGGATGGGGCTGGACGCCCACCGCGATCAGCAGGTCGCCGGCTTCGCCGCCGGTCTCGCTCGTCATCCCCTTGCCACGCAGCCGGATCTTCTGCCCGTCCTTGACGCCGGCCGGGATGCGCGCCGTGACCTGCTGGCCCGAGGGGGTGGTCACACTGACCTTGTCGCCGACAGCGGCCTGGCGGAAGGTGAGCGACGCGCGGGCCTCGACGTCGCGGCCCTTGCTCGGGGCTCCGAAGCCGTAGCCCGGGCCTGGCTGAGCACCGCCCCGGCCGGCCCCGGGGTAGCCACCGGGCATGCCGCCCTGGGCGAACCCGCCGAGCAGGTCCTCCAGGTTGACGCCCTGGGCGCTGCCGAACGGGTTCTGCTGCTGACCGCCACGCCGACCCGACTGGGCGCCGAACATCTGGGCGAACACGTCCTCGAACCCGGCACCTCCGCCCCCACCGGGGCCGCCCGCAGTGAAGCGGGCACCCCCACGGGACATCGCCCGGACTCCGTCGTACTGCTGACGTTGCTCCGGATCGGAGAGCACGGCGTAGGCCTCACCGATCTCCTTGAACTTCACCTCGGCGGCGGCGTCACCCGGCTTGGAGTCGGGATGCCACTCGCGCGCCAGCTTGCGGTAGCGCTTCTTGATCGTCGCTTCGTCCGCGTCCTGCGCGACGCCGAGGATCGCGTAGAAGTCCTTGTCGAACCAGTCTTGACTTGCCATGTCGATCTCTCCTCCTTCCGGCTCCTCGTCGTCTCACTACGTCGGTCACGGCGCGGGGTCGGCCACCGCCACCCGCGCCGGTCGCACCAACCGCTCGCCGACCCTGAAGCCCGGCTGGATGACCTGGACGATGGTCGTCTCGGTCGTCCCCTCGGGCAGGTCGGCGTCCGGGACGTGCATCAGCGCCTCGTGCATCGCCGGGTCGAACGTCTCACCGCTGGCGCCGAACAGCTCAGCACCCTGTCGGCTCAACGTCGACTCCAGCTTGTCCACGATGGCCGCGAAGGGACCGTCGGAGACGTCGCCATGCTGGCGTGCCGAGTGGATGTCGTCGAGCACCGGCAGCAACGCCTCGAGCGTCTCGCCGATGGTCACGTCGCGATCCTTGGCGCGGTCTCGGTCGATCCGCCGACGGTAGTTGACGAACTCGGCCTGCAGGCGGCGCAGGTCCTCCAGCCGCTCGGCCGCCATCTGGGCGTCCGAGCTCACCGCCTCGGCAGGCTCTTCCTGGTTCTCGGCTGTCGTATCGGCGTCAGCCTGATCGCCGTCGGCCTGACTGGGCGTGGTGTCGGCACTGGGCGCCTGAGGGCCGGGGTCGTAGGCATCCTCCAAAGCCGCGTCGGTCTGCTCGCCGGCCTGCTCGGCCGCGCGGGCGTCGCGCACGGCGCCGGTCTGCGGGTCGACCTTGCGCTTGTCACGGATGATCGGCCCGGTGGGCCCACCCTCGTCCTCGGGGTGGGCCGCACCGGAACCGTTCGGCTGGGTCACTTGGCGTCCTTGTCGTCCTCATCGTCCTCGACGACCTCGGCGTCGACCACGTCCTCGCTGGACGCCTCGCCCTCGGCCGGGCCGGCGTCGCCGCCGGTGGCCTCAGCGTTCGCCTGCTCCTGGGCCTGAGCGGCCATCATGGCCGACCCCATCGCCTGGCTGGCGGTGGACAGCGCCTCGGTCTTGGCCTTGATGTCCTCCACCGAAGCCTCGGACTCCGGCTTGATCGCCTCCTTGAGGTCGGCGATGGCCGCCTCGACCGGCTCCTTGGTCTCGGCCGGCACCTTGTCACCGCTCTCGGAGAGGAACTGCTCGGTGGAGTAGATCATCTGCTCGGCGGTGTTGCGCGTCTCGGTGGCCTCGCGCTGCTGGCGGTCCTCCTCGGCGTGCGCCTCGGCATCGCGGACCATGCGCTCGATCTCTTCCTTCGGCAGCGCCGAGCCACCGGAGATCGTCATCGACTGCTCCTTGCCCGTGCCGCGGTCCTTGGCGGAGACGTGCACGATGCCGTTGGCGTCGATGTCGAAGGTGACCTCGATCTGCGGCATGCCGCGGGGAGCCGGGGCGATCCCGGTCAGCTCGAAGTTGCCGAGCGGCTTGTTGTGCTTGGCGATCTCGCGCTCGCCCTGGTACACCTCGATGCCCACCGACGGCTGGTTGTCACTCGCCGTGGTGAAGACCTCGGAGCGCTTGGTCGGGATGGCGGTGTTGCGCTCGATCAGGCGCGTCATGATCCCGCCCTGGGTCTCGATACCGAGGCTCAGCGGCGTGACGTCGATCAACAGCACGTCCTTGCGGTCTCCCTTGAGCACGCCCGCCTGCAGCGCGGCGCCGACAGCCACGACCTCATCGGGGTTGACGCCCTTGTTGGGGTCCTTGCCGGTGAGCTTCTTGACGAGCTCGGTCACGGCAGGCATCCGGGTGGAGCCGCCGACGAGCACCACGTGATCGATCTCGGACACGTTGACGCCAGCGTCCTTGATCACCTGGTCGAACGGCGACTTGGTGCGGTCCAGCAGGTCCTGGGTCATCTTCTCGAACTGGGCCCGGGTCAGGGACTCGTCCAGGTGAATCGGGCCGGAGTCGGTCATCGAGAGGTACTGCAGGTTGACGTTGGTGCTGGACGAGCTGGACAGCTCCTTCTTCGCCTGTTCCGCGGCGTCGCGCAGACGCTGCATGGCGATCTTGTCCTTGCTCAGGTCGGTGCCGGTCTGGTTCTTCACCGTCGTCAGCAGGTGCTGCACGATCCGCTCGTCCCAGTCGTCTCCACCGAGCTTGTTGTCTCCGTGGGTGGCACGCACCTGGATGGTGGCGAATCCGTCCTCCGCGTCCTTGCCGACTTCGAGCAGGGAGACGTCGAACGTGCCGCCGCCGAGGTCGAAGACGAGGATCTGCTCGTCCTCCTTGCCCTTGTCCAGCCCGTAGGCCAGGGCGGCCGCAGTCGGCTCGTTGACAATGCGCAGCACGTTGAGACCGGCGATCTCACCGGCCTCCTTGGTGGCCTGGCGCTCGGCGTCGTCGAAGTAGGCCGGAACGGTCACGACTGCGTCGGTGACCTCTTCGCCCAGGTAGGACTCGGCGTCCCGCTTCAGCTTCATCAACGTGCGGGCGCTGATCTCCTGCGCGGTGTACTTCTTGTCGTCGATCTCCGTGCTCCAGTCGGTGCCCATGTGGCGCTTGACCGAGCGGACGGTGCGGTCGACGTTGGTGACGGCCTGGCGCTTGGCGATCTCGCCCACCAGCACCTCACCGTTCTTGGCGAACGAGACCACCGACGGGGTGGTGCGTCCACCCTCGGCGTTGGCGATGATCTCCGGCTCGCCGCCATCGAGGACGGCGACGGCGGAGTTGGTGGTGCCGAGGTCGATGCCTACTGCACGTCCCATGTGTCAATCACTCCCTGTTATGTCGTGAGGCCGGGTGCGTGCGCCCTGATGGGCGATCGTGTCCCGTGCCGTTGTTGCGGACTTGATAGGTCTTCACTCAACTTGCGACATCGAGGGTTGATTGTCAAACCCAGACTCAGTGAAGTTGAGTGCAACAGACTCAACCTTCGAGAGGGCACGGCTATTCCGGGCCGCTCGGTTCCCACGCAGGTGATCCGCTCAACTGCTCCCGCTGGAGATGGCCGCCGGGATGATGACCGCGGCGAGGATCGCGGCGTTCAGACTGTCGATGGCCCGCTTGAGCGCTACCCCTACGGGCACCTCGTGGGTGGCCTCTTCCACCCGCTGCTTGAGCTGTTTGGCCGACATCCCCTCGGATTCCTGCGCGAGCACCTTCTTGGCCACCCCGAGGCCCTGGAGGATCGCCAGCAAGGTGGCGTCGGTGGCTGAGGGCTGCCCACCGATCAGTACGGTCCGCAGACGCTCGCGGATCTCACGCTCGGGGCCGCGGTCTACCGTGGGCCGCTTCTCCGGGACCAGACCCAGCATCCGCTTGGGCACGATCTCGACCACGCCCAGCCGCTCGAGCTCCGCGACGACCTCGAGCTCCGGGTTCATCTTGCCGTCCTGCACGAGGGTGGACAGCTTCGTCCCTTCCTTCTCGGCGGCCCGGGCCAGCACCTTGTCGGGCACGGCTCGACCGGTGGGTGTCGCGTCGACCAGATGCAGACGCGGGTCCTTCTGCTCGTCCAGTGCCACGCGCTCCTCGATCAGCAGGTCGGCGATGGTGGCTGCACTGAGCGCCCACCCGGTCTGGGTGCCCCAGCTCGCCGGCCCTCCCTCGTCGGTCGTCAGCAGCAGGAAGAGTTCCGCAGCAGTGTCCATGACATCCATGACGGCACCCTACGAGCCGGCACGGATGCGCGAACATCCTCCAAAAGTCCCAAAACACTATGCTTGTCCGGACAACTGAGCGCTTCGGGGCGACGGGGCGGCGAGCTGTCGAGGAAGGCGGGTCCATGACGACACGACACATCGACCGGGACAGCCCGATGCCGTTGTGGGCGCAGGTCAGGGACGACATCACTGACCGCATCCGGCGAGGCGAGTTCGACCATCGCTTCCCGGGCGAGCATCAGCTCGTCCAGGAGTATGAGGTCAGCCGCCATACCCTGCGCGAGGCCCTGCGGTCGCTGCGCTCCGAGGGGGTGCTCGAGGGCGGCCGCGGTCGCGCCACCCAGGTCGCACGACCCGAGATCAGCCAGCCCCAGGGCACGCTGTACAGCCTCTTCGCCTCGGTGAGCAGCGCCGGCCAACGGCAACGAAGCGTCGTGCGACAGCTCGATATCCGGGCCGACCCGGCCGTGGCTCGCGAGCTGGGCCTCCTGGAGGCGGCGCCGCTGCTCTACCTGGAACGGCTACGGCTCAGTGACGACGAGCCTCTGGCCCACGACTGCGTGTGGCTTCCGGCTCAGGTGGCCGCCCCATTGCTCGAAGCCGACTTCACCGAGACCTCTCTCTACGCCCAGCTCGAGCAGCGATGCGGCGTGCGGCTGACCGGGGGTCGCGAGCAGGTGCGGGCGGTCATTCCGAGCCCCGACGAGCGCGAGCTGCTCCAGGTCGGTGACGACGTGGCGGTGCTCCACCTGGAGCGGGTGGGCGAGGCCGACGGTCGCCCGGTGGAGTTTCGGCGCACCCTGATCCGTGGCGACCGGTTCGCATTGGACAGCGACCTCGCGGATCCCGACCGGGTGACCGGCACCACCGGCCCCTTCGGTGCCGCCGGAGGTAAGACCAAAATGTACGTACATCCGGATATTTGGTAGACTGCTGCTCCTAGGGTCAGAACCAACCCCAAGGAGTCTCGATGATCACCGTCACCCCGTTGGACACGCCCGGGCTCGGCGACCGCAGCTACCTCGCGCACGACGGCTCCGTGGCGTTCGTGGTCGACCCGCAGCGTGACTTCGACCGCATCCTGGCGATGGCCGAGGAGGCGGGGGTGAAGATCACGCACGTGTTCGAGACGCATATCCACAACGACTACGTCTCCGGCGGCCTCGCGTTGGCCACTCACGTAGGGGCGAGGTACCTGCTCAACGCCGACGACGAGGTCGACTTCGAGCGGGTCGGTCTCAGCGACGGCGAAGTCGTCGAGGTCGGGCGCAGCATGAGAGTGCGCGCGGTAAGCACGCCCGGTCATACCCACTCCCACCTCAGCTACGTCCTCGAGGCCGAGGGTGAGGCCCACGGAGCCTTCACCGGAGGCTCACTGCTCTTCGGCTCGACCGGCCGGCCGGACCTGCTCGGCCCTGCGCACACCGACACCCTCGTGCACGACCAGTGGCACTCTGCGCACCGGCTGGCCCAGGACCTACCCGAGCAGACCCCCGTCTTCCCCACCCACGGGTTCGGCAGCTTCTGTTCAGCCACGCAGAGCGACGTCGACGAGAGCACGATCGGGCGTGAGCGGCGGGAGAACCCGGCACTGACGCAGGACGAGCAGGAGTACGTCGACACGTTGCTCGCCGGGCTCGAGGAGTTCCCGGCCTACTACGCCCACATGGCCCCAGCCAACAGTGCGGGCCCGAGCGCCCCCGACCTCACGCCCCCGACCGAGGCCGACCCACAGGAGCTGCGCCGGCGGATGGAGGCCGGTGAGTGGCTCGTCGACCTCCGCAACCGGGAGGCGTTCGCCACCGGTCATCTTCCGGGGACGGTGAACTTCGGCCTGGACGGACAGTTCGTCACCTACCTGGGATGGCTCATCCCGTGGGGCACTCCGGTGACCCTGCTGGGCGAGACCGCGGAGGACGTTGCCCAGGCTCAGCGTGAGATGAGCCGGATCGGCCTGGACCGTCCTGCGGCGATGGCCACCGGCGACCCTCGCAGCTGGCAGTCCGGCCCCGGTGCCGAGCTGGGCAGCTTCCCACGGGCCGACTTCGCCGACCTGCAGTCGGCGCTGGGCCGCGGTGCGGACATCACCGTGCTCGACGTGCGCCGGGCGGCTGAGTTCGACGCGACCCACATCGAGGACGCCGTGAACGTTCCCATCCACAACGTGCTGGCGCACCTGGACGACATCCCACGAGGCTCCCTGTGGGTGCACTGCGCCGGTGGCTACCGCGCCTCGGTGGTGGCCTCGATCCTCGCCGCCCACGGCTTCGATGTCGTGGCCGTCGACGAGAGCTTCGACCACGCCGAGCCGGCCGGGCTGCCACTCGTCGCGGCCGCCTAGCCCGTCCCGGGCGGAGTCGACCGGGTCGGCACCCACCGGCCCAGGCTCCGCCCTGCCCTGCCTGTTCTGCACCTCCCCCACCTGCCACACCCTGTTCGACGACACCCTGCCCTCTGAAGGAGAGCCCCCTTGTCCTCCACCACCCCGAACCCCACCCCCACCCTCGACGCGCACACCCTAAGGGAGCAGTGGGAGGGCTCCGATGGTGTCCGCCTGCTCGGCGTGCGTACCCCGGCCGAGTTCGAGGCCGCCCACATCCCGGGTTCCTACAACGTGCCCCTGGCCCAGGTGAGCGATCACCGCGACCGGCTGGTCGCCCATATCGGCCCTGAGGCCGTACTGGTCTGCCGCTCCGGTGCTCGTGCCAGACAAGCCGCGGACATGCTGGCGGCCCAGGGGATGTCCGGCGTGCGCGTCCTGGACGGCGGGATGCTCGCCTGGGAGGGCGCCGACGCCCCGGTGAACCGGGGACGACAGACCTGGGACCTCGAGCGCCAGGTTCGCTTCGCCGCCGGCTCGCTGGTGCTCTCTGGCATCATCGGAAGCACGGTGGTCCCCCACCTGAAGTGGTTCGCCGGCGCGATCGGCACGGGGCTCGTCTTCGCCGCCGTGAGCAACACCTGTGCCATGGGCAGCGCCTTGGCCCGGATGCCGTGGAACCGCGCCGCCGACCACCCCGGCCTGGAGGACCTGGCACCGGACGCGCGGGCGACACCATGAGTGCCCTGCTGGAGCCCTCCGTGCTGCTCACCCTGGCGCTGGCCTCGGTGGTCGGCGTCACGCTGGGCCTGCTCGGCGGAGGCGGCTCCATCATGATGGTCCCGATCCTGGTGTACGTGACCGGGCTGGAGACCAAGGAGGCCATCGCCTCCTCGCTCGTGGTCGTCGGTGTCACCTCCGCGGTCGCCAGCATCGGGCACGCCCGGGCGGGGCGGGTCCGGTGGCGCACCGGGCTGCTGTTCGGGACGTTCGGGCTGGGCGGAGCCTTCCTCGGCGGGCTGCTGGGGGGCCGCCTGCCCAGTGTGGTGCTCATGGTGCTCTTCGCCCTGATGATGGTCGCCACCTCGGTCGCCATGATCCGGGGCCGTTCGTCCCCTGCGAAGGCTGCTCACACCGAGCTGCCCGTCGTGCGCGTGATGGTCGACGGGCTGGTGGTGGGGGTGGTCACCGGCCTGGTCGGCGCGGGCGGCGGCTTCCTGGTGGTGCCCGCGCTCGCGCTCCTGGGCGGCCTGCCGATGAGCGTGGCGGTGGGCACCTCCCTCCTCGTGATCGCGATGAAATCTCTCGGAGGGGTGGCCGGCTACCTCAGCGCCGTCACCCTGGACTGGCCCCTTGTGGCCGCGGTGACCGCCGTCGCGGTGGCGGGGAGCTTCGTCGGCGCCCGCCTGGTCGGGCGGATGCCGGAGGACACCCTTCGCCGCGGCTTCGGGTGGTTCGTCCTTGCGATGGGGGCGTTCGTGCTGGGCCGCCAGCTCCCCTCGGAGGCACTGCTCCCGGCCCTCGTCGGCGTCGGCGTCATCGCCGTGCTGGCGGTGGTGTGCTGGCGCCTGGGCGAGCGATGCCCGCTACTCAGAGCCCGGGCGGGCACCCATAACACCAGGGCCGAGGCCGGAACACGCCCCTGAACGGCGACGTCCCTTCTCGGGCCGAGCTACCGGTGCCCGAGCTCCAGCATGACGACCCCGGCGATGACGCACGCCATACCGGCCAGCTGCACCGGGCTGATGTGCTCGTCGAAGAACCACCGGCTACACACGGCGATCAGCAGGATACCCAGGCCGGCCCATGCGGCATATGTGACGCCAAGAGGCAGACCTCGGGCGAGCGACTGCTGCAGGGCGACGAAGGCCAGCGCATACGCGCCGGTGACCAGGAGCCAGACCCACGGACCGCCGGTGTCGTCCACCGTCCAGCGCAACGCCAGGGTGCCGACGACCTCGAAGACGATCGCGAGCACCAGGAACACGTAGGCCACGTCACTCCCTTCGTCGTGCTGAACAGCGTGCCGCTCATTCTGCCTTTCCCCGAGGCCGATCTGGCCGAGGAAGGCCGGCCACGGCCCATGCTCGCTGGGCGCTGGCGAGGAAGGCCGAGACGGCCGGTCGGACGTTGGTGGCCTGGCTGTGCGCCACCAGCACCTGACGGCGGATGCTCTGCGTGATCCCCAGCACCTCGACACCTGCGGCGGGCAGGAAGGACCGGCCCAGGTCCGAGACCAACGTGACCCCCAGACCGGCACCGACCATGGCCAGGGCCGTGGGCTGTTCGTCGACGTCGTGAACCACGCGAGGTTCAAAGCCCGCCTCACGGCAGGCCCGGCGCAACGCGCGGCCGTAGTAGTTGCGTGTCCCCGACATGACCCAGTCGACCTCGGCAAGATCCGCGATGTCGATGTCGGACTGGTGAAACCACCCCGATGGTGCCGCGAGATGCAGGCGGTCCATGCCGAGAGGGGTGAACGTCAGACCGGGGGACCACGGCTCAGGGGCGTCGGGGTACTCGAGGATGAAGCTCAGGTCCAGGTGGCCGCGCCGTAGTGCGCCGGCCGCCTCGTCAGGGTTGACCTCCTGGGTGAGGATCCGCACCGCGGGATGTCGCTCGTCCAGATCCTTGAGGATCAAAGGCATGAGGTTTGCCGACATGGTGCAGAAGACCCCCACCTTCAGGTCCACCGCCAGAGTGTCCCGTGCAGCCTCCACCGCCGCACAGGCCTCCTGCTCGGCGGCCAGCAGAATCTCGGCGTGCTCGACCAGCACGCGACCGACGTCGGTGAGCCGCACCCCTCGGCCTTGCTTCTCGAGCACCGGCGCCCCGATCTCACGCTCGAGTGCGGCGACCTGCTGAGAGACACCCGAGGCTGAGTACTGCATTGCCTCGGCCGCTGACGTCACCCCGCCCTCAAGCGCGACCTCTCGCAGGATTCGCAGCCGGCGCAGGTTCATGTCCATGAAGTAATTATGCATGCTCGCTTCTTGTTCATTTATTGGACAAGGATGTTCTTCAGCCGCACGATGGTGGCATCCCCGCTCGTAGCGAGTCGAGGGCGTGCCTGGAAGGTGGTGACAATGTCCGTGCTGATGGATGTTCTGGGGTGGGCCGGCGGTCTGATGATCGCGGTTGCCTACTCACTGGTGTCGACTCGACGTATCGCCCCAGACTCGGCCATCTTCCAAGGAATGAACATGCTGGGCGCAGTCATGCTCGGCACGGCCTGCGTGCAGCAGGGATCCTTCCCCTCTGCCTTCATCAACGCGGTCTGGGTCGTCGTCGGCGTCAAGGCGCTCCTCGCGAAGGTCCCCGCCCTGCACCCCCAGCCACAAGGCTCGACCTAGAGCCGCTCGTTCGGCGCTCGCAGTGAGGTTCGGCGCTGTGGGTACGCGGGGCGGTCGAGGGCTACACCCTGAACACGGCTGGTACCTCCGCGTCGGTCAGGCGGCCGGGCCCACCCCCAGCCGCGAACGTGACCTCCAGCCC
>JBAUJO010000024.1:0-2379 GCA_049683875.1 Ornithinimicrobium sp. | reverse complement strand
GCCGGCCACCAGCGGCACATTGGAGGGCAAGCCGGGCAGCTGGCCGCTGACGTTGAACCGGGATCCGAGAAAGATGCTGAGTGCTGCGGCAATGGCACCCATCAGCAACGTCCAGATCCAGACGCCGAACCCCTGGCGGCCGCCGTCGAATCGTGCCATCCGCCCGGCCACGTAACCGCCGCACACGTTGACGATGATCAGGACGACAGCGGCAACGACGAGCCCGATCACCCCTGCTTGCGTGGGCTGGTCGGTGACCTCCTGCAGGTTTGTACTGGTCGAGGAGTCCACCACCGCCGCGACGGCGGCAAAGGCCGTCGCCAGCACGGTCGCGGTGCCCACGGCGGCGATCCACCCGAAGAACGCCGCTCCCCATTTGATGCCGCCGTGCATCTCCCGTTCGCTGTCGATGTCTCGGCCGAAGGTCTCGCGGTCGCGCTCGTCGTGGCTTCGACCCGACGGGTGGTCGCGGTCGTACTGGGAGCCCTGGGACTGCGGAACGCGCTGCGTACGATCACCCGCGTCGTCGTCGTAGCCTCGCTCGTCCGGGGTGCTACTCATGCTGGACTCCTCTCGATGCGCCCGCCTCAGGGCCGGCCCGGTGATGCACTGATGGTGTCAGGATGTCGGCTCCCTGCCCACCGCAAGCAGGGCCGACTTGCACGCGCGAATACCTCCTCTGTACAGGTGCTGCGCTCTCGCTTCGTGTGGCACCACAACTTCTGCAAACGATCACACGGGCTTTTCCCGGCATCAGCACATCTTGCCTACCGTGTCTCGGCTTGATAGCGACCCTGTGTCACCGACGCTCTGCCGTTGCGGCTAGATCGCCAAGATGAGACGAAGGGGTCGGTGTGGGCGACACGGCTCCGTTGGAGGGCATCCTGAGCCCCAAAGGAATCCCGTTCTTGGGCAATCTCTTCGACATCCACAGCCCCGTCGAGCCTCATGAAGCTGACCGAGGAACACGGGCCCATCTTCAGGATCAGCGTGCCCGGCACGGGTCGGGTCTTCGTGAGCGACCCGGACCTGGTCGACCCGGTATGCGACGACTCGGAACTCCACAAGAAAGTAGCGGCGGCGGTGAAGACAGCCAGCCATAGTGTCGCCGGCACCGGCCTGTTCACCACAGAGTACGACGACCCCATCTGGCAGAAGGCTCCCAACATTCTCATGGCACCGTTCAGCTAGGCCTCAATGCGCAACTACATCCCCCGATGGTGGATATCGCGGCCCACTGATGACGAAGTGGTCGCGCATGAACGACGACGGCCCGCGCTACGGCAGATCTACCGCGACCATACCGGTGGCACCGAGCAGGATGTCGAGGCCTGGATGGACGGGCGGCGAACCGAAGACCGGTTCGTGGAGGACCTCTGGGGCGGAAGTGGCTGAGGTCGTGGCCAGGGCCAAGGAGGCGTCATGACCGGGCTGTGGTCGACGCTCATCCCACTGATCGTGGGTAGCGCGCTGGTGCCGGTCCAGGTACTGATCACCGTGTTGCTGCTGCGCTCGACCGCGGGGCGTCGGACGGCCGTCGGCGTCGTGGGGCGGGTTGACGACGGTCCGAGCAGGCTGGCCGGGTCTTGGAAGGCGTCGGGACCTGGCTGAAAACCAACAACCGGATCATCATGATCGTGGTCAGCTTGGTCTTCGGCACGTGGTTCTTGGCCAAGTCCCTGATCGGTTTCGGCATCCTCTGACTCAGCCGGTGGCCCTGCGCATCACCTCGCTGAGCACCCGGGTTGTGGGTACTCCGCGGCCCAGCCCGATCTCGACGATGTCGTCGAAGGTCTGCTGGTCGGCGCGGGCCGCTTCCAGACCCAGCTCCAGGAGCCGTGGGTGAACCGCGAGCGCGGAGGCCGCGGTCGTGGTCCGCAGGTGCCAGCCCAGCAGTCGGCGCACGGCCCGGGCGTAGCGCGCCGCGGGGCTGGACGGCATCTCCACCGCGCATCGGCCGGCCAGGGCTCCGGTCGCGACGGCGTAGTAGATGCCCTCGCCGGTCAGAGGGTTGACCAGGCCCGCCGCGTCGCCCACGAAGAGGACCGGCCCGCCCGGATGAGCAAAGCGAGCCTTCGACAACGGCAGATGGTGGCCGAGCCACTGTCCCGCGCCCTCCGCGGCGCCGGGCAACAGCGCTTGGAGTCCGTGCAGCATCAGCGCGCGGCTCAGTGGTGGCTGATCCGGACGCTCTCGCACGACCTCGCCGTAGCCGACGTTGGCCCATCCGTCGCCCCGGTCGAACGACCAGGCGTAGGAAGGTTGCCGTTCCACCCCGAACCGGATCACCTGTGTCCCCCGTCGTGACGTCGGCGTGGGGGCGTAGCCCCTCAGCGCGAACGCCGACCGGCCGGCGAAGGACCCGGCGCGGCCCAGGGC
>JBAUJO010000023.1:0-24828 GCA_049683875.1 Ornithinimicrobium sp. | reverse complement strand
GCCCAGGTGCCGCGCGCGGAGCCCCCAGCGCCGCAGCGGGGGAGTGGCGACGCCCAGGCGGTGGACCCGTCGTGCCCAGAACGGCTGGTCACCCATATGCGCCACGACGACCTGTGGCACCCCCGCCCGAATCGCCGAGCCGGTCGTCCCCGCGCCGCCGTGGTGCACTACGGCGTCGCAGAGGCTGAACAGCCATTCGTGCGGCAGGTCGTCTGCGACCGTCAGGTGCGGGCTGTCGGGCAGGTATCTCGTCAGCCCCGACCACCCGGGCCCCACGATGGCGTGGACGCCGGCGTGGCGAGCCGCCTCGACGAAGAGCTCGGCGGTGCCTCTCGGGTCGGCGCCGGTCATACTCCCGAAGCCGAAGTACACCACCGGGGTGCCCGCGGACCGTGCCGCGAGGATGCGTGCGCCGACGTGCTCCTCTTGCTCCGGCGACAGACGCCAGCCGTGGGCCGGCCAGTACCCGGTGACATGGACCAGGGGCTGGTCCGGCGCGGGCGGGACGACCGTGGGGCTGACGCCCAGGACGACCGGCACCCGCTGGAGCTGCGCGTGGAGCCAGCCGGGACTGCTGCGGGGATGCCCGAGCCGGTCGCGCACCTCGTCACCGGGAAGGCGCAGCAGTCGGTAGGAGGCAGCCAGCGCCAGACGTCCGGTCGCGGCGTTGAGCGCGCAGTCACCGTGCGGACGCAATGCCGCTGCAGTGCTGGGTCCGCGCCGGCTCGGCATCACGGGGGTCAGCAGGGCCATCGCGTGGTGCTGTCCTCTCGCCGCGGTCAGGCTCACGCACGCGTCGACCGTGAGAATCCCACTGACCACCAGGTCGGCGGCACGAGTGTGCCGCCACAGCCCGTGGACCAGCGGCTCGCCGAAAGCCTGCAGGACCCGTTCGAGCGCGCGGGCCTCGCCGACGAGGGTCCGGTGGCCACCGAGCCAGGCGCGACCCTGCCTCGACTGGGCAGCATCTCGAACCGAGATCTCGAACGGTGCGTGGCGCAGCCCGGCTTCGGTCACGGTCGAGGCGAAGTCGTGGCTCGCCAGCACCGTGACCTCGTCGCCCGCGTCCGCCAGCCCGCGTCCGAGGCTCACCAAGGGTGTCACGTCTCCTCGAGACCCCCACGCCACCAGCGTCACCCGCCGTGCCACCGAAGGCTCCTAGGGTCCTGGCACGACGCTGGCCCGCAGCCGCCGCCGGCTGCGTCCCGCGGTCACCACCGAGTCCGCGGACAGGATGATGAGCGCCACCCACACCAGCGCGAACCCGACCCACCGGGACCCGGGCACCGACTCACCGAGCACCAGGACGGCGCACAACAGCTGGAGCACAGGGGTGAGGAACTGCAGCAGGCCCACGCTGCTCAGGGGGATCCGTCGTGCGGCGGCGGCAAACCACAGCAGGGGGACGGTGGTGGCGACGCCCGCCCCGACCAGCAGAAGCGCGTGGTCCCAACCCTGGGTGGTGAACGTGTCCTGGCCCGTCGAGATGAGGAAGGCCAGCAGGGCTAGCGCTGCGGGGGTGAGGATCATGGTCTCCGCGGTCAGGGACTGGATCGCGGACAGCGACGTCCCGAGGTGCTTCTTGACCAGTCCGTAGCTGGCGAACGAGAACGCCAGGCCCAGCGAGATCCAGGGTGGGGCACCGTAGTCGATCGTGAGGTAGACCGCGGCCACCCCTCCGAGCCCGACCGCCACCCACTGCGCTCCCCGCAGCTGTTCACGCAGCACCACCACCCCCAGCGCGACGGTGACCAGCGGGTTGAGGAAGTACCCCAGCGCCGCCTCGGTGACGTGCCCGGTCAGCACCGCCACGATGTACAACGTCCAGTTGGCGGCGATCAGCACCCCCGCCAGAGCGAGGGTCAAGAGTGTGCGTGGCCGGCGCAGCGTCTGGGTCAGCAGCCGAACCTGCCCGAGGACCACCACGATGCCCAGGCACAGTACGAAGGCCCAGAGCACCCGGTGCAACAGGATCTCGAGCGCCCCGGCCGGCCGCAAGGCCGTGAAGTAGAGGGGGAAGAGCCCCCAGGCTCCGTACGCCGCCAGCCCGTATGCCGTGCCGCTGGCTCGGTGACCGACGCTGAGCCCCTCGCCCGTCGCGGCTGGTGGCGCCGCATCGGCCGAGGGCTCGGTGAGTGGACTCGGCGCCCCGGTGCTCACCCGGTGACGGTCCAGGTGTCTTTGCCGAGCAGCAGTGAACGCAGGTCCTCGTCGCTCGTGACACCGGTGGTGCCGTTGGAGGCACGGGCGGCTCCGACCTGGGCACGGACCTGGTCGTCGTAGGTGGGGCGCTGGACCTGGCGGAAGATTCCCATCGGTACGTGGTTCATCTCGCGGTCGTCCAGCCGGGACAGGGCGAAGGCCTGGGCCGGGTCCTTGGCCGAGGCATCGTGCGTGACGATCTCGTCCGCAGCGGCCTCCGCTTCGGGCACCACGCGAAGGGCGGAGCCGTTACGCACCACCACGTGGTCCGCTCCGACGCGGACGGGGTCCTTGTCGGTGAGGTAGGCGATCCGTGCCCGTCCCTGGTCGCGGTCCTTGATCAGCTGGAACGCACCGTCGTTGTAGATCGGGCAGTTCTGGTAGATCTCGACCAGGGAGGTGCCTCGGTGGGCCGCGGCGGCGCTGAGCACCTGGGTCATGTGGGCCCGGTCGGAGTCCAGGGTGCGGGCGACGAAGGACCCCTCTGCGCCCAGCGCCAACGAGATCGGGTTGAAGGGGTGGTCCACCGAACCCACCGGGGTGGACTTGGTGACCGTGCCGACGTCGGAGGTCGGGGAGTACTGGCCCTTGGTCAACCCGTAGATCTTGTTGTTGAACAGCAGGATGGTGAGGTTGACGTTGCGACGCAAGGCGTGGATGAGGTGGTTACCGCCGATGCTCAGGGCGTCTCCGTCCCCGGTGACCACCCAGACCGACAGGTCGGAGCGAGAGGTCGCCAACCCGGTGGCGATGGCCGGAGCACGACCGTGGATGGAGTGCATCCCGTAGGTGTCGAGGTAGTAGGGGAACCGGGAGGAGCAGCCGATGCCGGAGACGAAGACGATGTTCTCGCGTCGAAGCCCGAGGTCGGGCAGGAACGACTGCACCGCTGCCAGCACGGCGTAGTCCCCGCACCCGGGGCACCAGCGCACCTCCTGGTCGGAGGTGAAGTCGCGCTTGGTGGCGGTGGGGACCTCGGGATCGACGCGGGGCACGCCGTGCGTCCCCTCGCCAGGCATCCCGAGGTCGACGAGCTGCTCAGTCATGAGGACCTCTCAGGCAACGACATCGTGTGGTGATGGAGCACCTCGGCCAGGTCGGTCGCGGCGAAGGGCAGGCCCCGCACCGCGGTGTGCGACTGCACGTCGACGAGGTACCGACCGCGCAGCAACAGAGCCAGCTGGCCCAGGTTCATCTCCGGAACCACGACCCGCTCGTACCGCCGCAGGAGATCGCCGAGGTTGCCGGGGAAGGGGTTGAGGTGCCGCAGGTGGGCGCGGGCGATCTCGCCGCCGGCCGCCCGGGCCAGCCGGGTCGCCGCCCGGATCGGCCCGTACGTCGAGCCCCAGCCGAGGACCAGCACCCGCGCGCGCCCACTGGGGTCGTCCACCTGCACGTCGGGAATGGTGTCGGCGATGCCGTCGATCTTCTGGGCCCGCAGGCGCACCATGCGGTCGTGGTTGTCCGGGTCGTAGGAGATGTGACCGGTGACGTCGGCCTTCTCGATGCCTCCGACCCGGTGCTCCAGGCCCGCGGTGCCGGGGATCGCCCACGGCCGGGCGAGCGTCTGCGGATCGCGCAGGAAGGGGTGGAAGACCGGGTTCCCGGAGTCGTCGGTGGCGTTCGGGGTGGTCGCGAACTCGACCTCCAGCCGAGGCAGCTCGTCCACCTCGGGCACCGACCACGGCTCGGACCCGTTGGCCAGGTACCCGTCAGACAACAACAGCACCGGGGTGCGGTAGGTCGTGGCGATGCGCACGGCTTCCATGGCGGCGTCGAAACAGTCACTGGGGGACTGAGCGGCCACGACCGCGACGGGGGACTCCCCGTTGCGTCCGTACAGGGCCTGCAGCAGGTCGGCCTGCTCGGTCTTGGTGGGCAGACCGGTCGAGGGTCCCCCGCGTTGGATGTCGATGACGATGAGCGGCAGCTCCGTGGCCACCGCCAGGCCGATCGTCTCGGCCTTCAGCGCCAGCCCCGGCCCGGAGGTGGTGGTCACGCCGAGGGCACCGCCGTACGCCGCTCCGAGCGCCATACCCACCGCGCCGATCTCGTCCTCGGCCTGCAGCGTCGTGATGTCGAAACGCTTCAGGCCGGACAACGCGTGCAGGACGTCGGATGCGGGGGTGATCGGGTAGGAACCGAGCACCATGGGCAGACCAGTGCGGTGCGCGGCGCTGGCCAGGCCCAGCGCCATGGCCTGGTTGCCGGTCAGCGTGCGGTAGGTCCCGGGAGCCATCGGAGCCGGGGCCACCTCGAAGCGGATGGCGAAGTCCTCGGTGGTCTCTCCGTAGGCGTGGCCCGCTCGCAGGGCGGTCAGGTTCGCCTCGAGTACTTCGGGGTTCTTGGCGAACTTTGCCCGCAGGAACGCCTCGGTTCCCTCCAGCGGTCGTGAGTACAACCACGAGAGCAGGCCCAGAGCCAGCATGTTCTTGGCTCGCTCCTTCTCCTTGCGGCTCAGCGAGAAGTCGGCCAAGGCGCGCACCGTCATCGTCGTCAACGCCAAGGCGTGCACGTGCCACGACTCCAGGCTGTCGTCGGTGAGGGGGTCCATCGCATACCCGACCTTGGCCAGGTTGCGCTTGGTGAACTCGTCGGTGTTGGCGATCACGGTCGCCCCGCGGGGGACGTCGCCGAGGTTGGCCTTCAACGCGGCCGGGTTCATCGCCACCAGCACGTCGGGCGCGTCACCCGGGGTCAGGACGTCGTGGTCGGCGAAGTTCAGCTGGAAGCTCGACACCCCCGGAAGGGTGCCCTGGGGGGCGCGGATCTCGGCCGGGAAGTTCGGAAGGGTCGAGATGTCGTTGCCCAGCGAGGCGGTCTCGGAGGTGAACCGGTCCCCGGTGAGCTGCATCCCGTCACCGGAGTCACCGGCGAATCGAATGACGACCCGGTCAAGGCGGCGGGTTTGCTTGGTGCTCATACTGGGGTCAATGTTACGGGAGCGTAGGTTAATCCTTGAATCGGAGGGCGGTTGGGCGCCGGCCCCGGTCATAGCCGAGACTACGACCATGCGCGTGTGCTTCGTGTGCCTGGGAAACATCTGCCGCTCTCCTGCCGCCGAGGCGCTGACCACACACCTGATGTCGAGCCGGCCCGAGGGCCAGCTGAGCGGCCTGCAGGTGAGCTCGGCCGGCGTCGGCCCCTGGCACGTCGGCGAACAGCCGCACTCGCACATGCGGGCCGAGGCTCAGCGTCGCGGCATCCCGGTAGACCACCGGGGTCGGCAGTTCGAAGCCGGCGACTTCGCCGAGCTGGACCTCGTCGTGGCGATGGACGAGGGCAACGTGGAGGACCTGCGATCGCTGGCCCCCGACGTTGACAGTCGGTCCAAGATCGTCCGGCTGGGTGCCTTTGCCCCTGGGGAGGATGGCGGTCCCGCGGGGGAGCAAGGACAGGATGTTCCCGACCCCTACGGTCAGCCGCCGGAGGCGTTCGCAGCCATGTTCGACCAGCTCGAGCCCGCGTGTCGCGGCCTGCTGGACTGGTTGGACAGCGGACGAGCGCAGTGAGGATGGACCGGACCGGCCCCCCGGAGCAGGTCCGTACCGCGTGCTCGATCACGTCTCTGCACCCGGTGGGCGGGGGGTCCATCGCCTACAGCTACCGCGCGCAGACCCCGCAGGGCCCGGTGTTCGTCAAGACCATGGAGGACCCCGACCCCGGGTTCTTCGCTCGTGAGGCAGCAGGCCTGCGGGCGCTGACCGTGCCGGGGGGGCCCGCGGTTCCCGAGGTGCTCTACGAGCATGAGCGTGCGTTGGTGCTGCGGTGGATCGAACCCGGACAGGGAGGTGTTCCCGGGCAGGAGGAAGACTTCGGACGTCGTCTGGCGGCCCTGCACACCCGGACCGGTCAGCTCTTCGGAGCGGTTGACGACTCGACGCGCGGCTACCTCGGGTCGGTGCCCATCGACCTGACGCCGGAGGCCACGTGGGCCGAGAGCTACCTCGAGCGCCGGGTGTACCCGCTGGCCCGGCAGGCATTCTCGCGTGGCCTGATGGCTACCGCTCAGCTGGAACAGGTGGTGTGGCTCGTCCAGCATCCCGAGGTCTGTGGGCCGCCGGAACCGCCGACCCTGGTGCACGGTGACCTGTGGCCCGGGAACCGTGTGGTGGGTCGGGACGGGCGTAGCTGGCTCATCGACCCGAGCGCCCAGTACGGGCATCGTGAGCTCGACCTCGCGGTCATGCGCTTGTTCGGCGGGTTCAGCGACCGGGTGTTCTCGGCGTACCGCGAGGCTTTCCCGCTGGCTCCCGGGGCCGAGCGACGGGTGCCGCTGCACCAGCTGGCCATGCTGCTGGTGCATGTGCTGCTCTTCGGGCGTGGGTACACCCCGAAGGTGGCTCAGGCCTTGAGTCGGCTGGCCTGAGCCACCTGGGCGAGGCTCAGCTGCTCTGCTCCTGCTGGTCCTGCATCTGACCGGGGTCGCCCTTGCCGGGTCCACCCATGCCCGGGCCCCCGTGGCCGGGCAGGCTCATGCCAGGCCCGCTCTCACCGGGTCCGCGTTCGGCGCGAGCCTCCATCAGGGTCTGCGCGACGCTGTCGGCCTGCTCCTGGGTCAGCGTGCCGTCCTCGACGAGCGGAGCCAGGGTCTCCCCCAACACGGCGACAGCGGCGCCGGCGCCCATCGTGCCCAGCAAGCCGGCTGCCGCCAGGGCGGCGCCGATCTTGCGAGAACTGTTCTTCATCATGGTCTCCCTTGAGTGAGAGGCCGGGGGATCCGACCGACGAGCCGACGTCACCACAGCCCTGACGCAGGCGGGTGCCATGGGCGTCACCGCAGCGACTGAGCCACACTGGTGACCGTGCCCCTGCGATCCGACCTGCCCGCGGAGCTGACCGACGGCCTCGGGGTCGAGAGCCTCCGGCCGGTCTCCGGAGGTCTGATCGCGGAGGTCTACCGGGGCGAGACCCCGACTGGTCCGGTCTTCATCAAGACGATGCGGGACCCTCAGCGAGACTTCTTCGCCGGTGAGGCCAACGGGCTCCGTGCGCTGGCCGCGACCAGGACGCTTCCGTTGCCCGAGGTCTTTCGCGACTGCCCCTCAGGGGTGGTGCTGCGCTGGGTCGAACCGGCCCCACCGGGCGCCCCTCGGCCGGTGGAGGCTGCCGAGCAGTTCGGCCGCGATCTCGCCGCCCTGCACAACCATCACGCGGCTCGCTTCGGGGCGATCGACGACACTGCGGCTGGCTACCTGGGCACCCTGCGGATGGATCTGACCTCGACGCAGACCTGGGCGGAGAGCTACCTGCACCGGCGGGTGTGGCCGCTGGTCCAGCGCGTGGTGCGGCACGAACGGATCGACCCGGCCGTGCTCCCTCGGGTGGAGCAGCTGATCGGTCGAAGCGACGAGGCGTGCGGGCCGGTCGAGCCTCCATCGCTGCTGCACGGCGACCTCTGGCACGGCAACGTCATCGACGCCGCCGACGGCCGCCGTTGGCTGGTGGATCCGAGTGCCCAGTTCGGGCACCGTGAGCTGGACCTGGCCTTTATGCGGCTGTTCGGCGGCTTCGAGGAGCGCGTGTTCGCCGCCTACCAGGAGGTGACCCCGTTGGCGCCGGGCTGGCAGGACCGTGTCGCGCTGCACCAGCTCGTCCCGCTCCTGGTGAACGCGGTCATGTTCGGGCACTCCTGCCAGGCTTCGGTGAGCTCTCGGCTGGCGCGTCTGGGGGTATGAGCCCGCGGCGGCGGTGGGGCCGGCTCAGTCGTCCCGGCCGATGAGGGCATGGGCCAACTCCGCATCGGTGACCAGGCTGGTGATCAGCCCGCCGCGTACCGCCGCAGCCACCGCGCCGGCCCGCGGCTGTCCGGCGGCCAGGGCGACCACGTGGGGCACAGCATGCAGGTGCTCGAAGGAGATCGTGATCATCCGGTCCGCGAGGTCGTTGTGGATGGGGGTGCCCCTGTCGTCGAAGAAGACGCCGGCGGCTTCCCCGACCACTCCGGTGCTGCTGATGCTGCGACGCTCGGCCTCGGTGCACAGGTCGTAGATCAAGGAATGGTGGGCGGTCCAGGCCCCCACCCCCACGACGGCGTGCGTGACCTCGGCTGCCGCGGCGAGCGTCCGAGCCACGCTCGCCTGTCGGCGCAGGTTCCGGGCGGTCTCGATGTCGTCGAGGATGAACGGCGCGTGAAAGATCCGCGAGGAGCCCCCGCTGGCCCGTGCCGTGGTGCGCACCATGTCGACCGCGGTGGCGTTGAACCCCGGCATCTCGACGGCGCCGCTGAGCTGCACCACCTCGATCGACGGCAGCTGGGTGAAGAACTCGGTCATGGCCAGCGTGGACCGGGACCAGGGCAGCCCGAGCACGTCGCCCGCGGTCAGGATCTCCGACATCAGGTCGGCCGCCACCTGCCCCAAAGCGACGCGGTCCTCGACCGGACTGGACGACCGGCCGGCCAGAACCGCGCAGTGCTCGAACCCGTACTGCTCCTTCACCGCGGCGGACAGGTCGAGGTCCACCGTCCCCGGGCTGACGATCTCGATCCGCACCATCCCGCATTCACGAGCCGCCTCCAGCAGGCGCGCGACCTTGAAGCGGTTCACGCCGAGACGCTCGCCGATCTCGATCTTGGAGTCCCCGTGAAGGTAGTGCCGGCGGGCCGCGATGGCAGCGAGCACCGCCTCGGAGGGGCCCATTGCAGGCACGGCGTCCACCTTTGGTCGTCCGAGGACTACGGCTGCCGCCGTAGTCCGGCCGTGCATCACGATACGGTGCGGCCCATTGACACGAGCCGGTCCGGGCAGTTTACTCGAAGGGGCGCAAAGATGCTCATATGAGCGTGCGCCCTGTTTCGACTCATCTACAAGGAAGTAGACCGATGCGACGACGCCGCCACCTCATCCTGGCTATGACCCTCACCACCGGTGTCACCCTGGCCGCCTGTTCCGGAGCGGGGGGTGGCGGTGGCGGCGGCTCCTCGGACGGAGGAGGCGGTGGGGGCGGGGGCACGGTCCGCGTGCTCCAGGTCAACAACCCGCAGATGGTCGACCTGGAGAAGCTGACCAAGGAGTTCTTCACTCCGGAGACCGACATCAAGGTGGAGTTCACCACGCTGCCGGAGAACGACGTCCGTGACCAGATCAGCCAGGAGTTCTCGTCCCAGGCCGGCCAGTACGACGTCGCCTCGCTCAGCAACTTCGAGATCCCCATCTACGCCGAGCGCGGCTGGGTGGCCAACATGGACGACTTCATCTCAGAGGACAGCGACTTCAACCAGGACGACATCCTGGGCCCGATGCAGGAGTCGTTGTCGTACGAAGACTCCGTCTACGGCCAGCCCTTCTACGGCGAGTCCTCGTTCACGATGTACCGCAAGGACATTCTTGAGCAAGAGGGCCTGGAGATGCCGGACAACCCCACCTGGGACGAGGTCGCCGACCTGGCTGAGCAGCTCGACGGCGCGCAGCAGGGAATGTCCGGAATCTGCCTGCGCGGCCTACCCGGATGGGGCCAGGTGCTGGCGCCGATGACCACCGTGGTCAACACCTACGGCGGCACCTACTTCACCGAGGACTGGGAAGCGAAGGTTGACGCTCCGGAGTTCAAGGAGGCCGTGACCTTCTACACCGACCTGGTGCGCGACTACGGGCAGTCCGGTGCCGCCCAGTCCGGCTTCACCGAGTGCCTCAACAACGTGACCCAGGGCAACTCCGCGATGTGGGTCGACGCGACGTCGGCTGCCGGCTCGCTGGAGGGCGACGACTCGCCGGTCAAGGGCAAGATGGGCTACGCGGCCTCGCCGGTGAAGGAGACCGACTCCTCGGGCTGGCTCTACACCTGGGCCTGGGGCATCGAGGAGGCGAGCCAGAACAAGGACGCCGCCTGGGAGTTCATCTCATGGGCCTCCAGCAAGGAGTACGAGGAGCTGGTCGGCAAGGAGATCGGCTGGGCGAGCGCTCCGGCCGGCAAGCGCGCGTCGCTGTACGAGAACCAGGACTACCTCGACGTGGCGGGCGCCTTCGCCGAGCCGCAGGAGGCGGCCATCGAAGCGGCCGACCCGAACGACCCGGGTGTCCAGCCGCGACCGGCTCCAGGGATCCAGTTCGTGGGCATCCCCGAGTTCCCCGACATGGGGACGCAGATCAGCGAGGACATCAGCTCGGTGATCGCCGGTCAGATGAGCGTCGACAAGGCAGTGTCCAACGGGCAGCGCTTGGCCGAAACCGTGGCCGAGAGCTACCGGGAGTAGGACAACGTGGCTTCCCAGAGCACGGCGAGCAAGGCGGAGGGCGACACCGCGTCGTCCTCCGCCCGCTCCAACCGGCCGGACAGTGCTGCTCGCTGGGCGCGTCGCGCCCCGCTGCTTCCCGCGCTGATCTTCGTCATCATCCTGACCCAGGTCCCGATGATCGTGACGCTGGTCATCTCCTTCACGAACTGGGTGGCCTTCCGCCCCGATGACCGTTCCTTCGCAGGGCTGGACAACTACCGCACGGTCTTCGGAGACCCGTCGGCCCGTAGTGCGGTTGTGGTCACCATCATCCTCACCCTGACCGTGGTGCTGGTCTCGCTGCTGATCGGGCTCGGCATCGCCCTGCTGCTCGACCGGCAGTTCTTCGGCCGAGGCATCGTGCGCACGATGATGATCACGCCCTTCCTCATCGTCCCCGTCGCCGCGGCGCTGGTGTGGAAGCACGCGCTGTACAACCCCACCTACGGGCTCTTCAACGGGCTGCTGCGCCTGGTCTTCGGTGACAACGCACCGACACGGGACTGGATCAGCGCCAACCCCCTGATCGCCATCGAGGCGGCGCTGATCTGGCAGTGGACGCCGTTCATGATGCTCATCCTGCTTGCCGGCCTTCAGTCGCGGCCGATGGACGTCGTGGAGGCCGCGCGGATCGACGGCGCCAACTCCTGGCAGATCTTCATCCACATGACATTGCCGCACCTGCGGCAGTACATCGAGCTGGCAGGTCTGCTGGGCGCCATCTACGTCGTCCAGAACTTCGACCACGTCTTCACCCTCACCGCAGGTGCCTTGGGGACCGCCAATCTGCCGTACCACATCTACCAAACGCTGCTCAGCGCGCAGGACTATGGCGAGGCCTCCGCGGCCGGTGTGGTGACCGTCTTCGGCACCATCATCATCGCGATGTTCGCACTCAAGACCGCGTTCAGCCTGTTCCAGGAGGAGACCCGATGAGCAGCACCGAACAAGAGGACCTCACTGCCTCTGAGCGGAAGACCCAGGATGAGCGGGTCGAGGAGGTGCGGCAGATGAACCGCGCGCCGCGGAGCACCTCCACGATCGTGTTCGGTCTCCTCGCCTGGATGATCGGGCTGATCTTCGTCGCCCCCGTGCTGTGGATGGTGTTGACGTCGTTCCACGCGGAGACGGATGCCGCCACCAGTACGCCGAACTTCTTCGCGCCCCTGGTGCTCGATGGTTACCGCAGCTTCTGGAACGCCGGGCCCCTGCCGCCGCTGATCAACTCTGCGACGGCCAGCCTGGTCTCAACCGCGCTGGTGATCCTGCTGGCCTTCCCGGCGGCGTACGCGTTGTCGATCAAACGCGTCGAGAAGTGGACGGACGTGATGTTCTTCTTCCTGTCCACCAAGATGCTGCCGATCGTTGCCGCGATCCTGCCGCTGTACCTGATCGCGCTGCGGCTGAACATGCTGGACAACATCTTCACGCTGATATTCCTCTACACCGCGATGAACCTGCCGATCGCGATCTGGATGCTGCAGTCGTTCCTGGCCGAGGTACCGGTAGAGATGCTGGAGGCGGCCCAGGTAGACGGTGCGGGTCTGCTTCGGACCCTCGTGTCCGTGATCGCGCCGGTGGTGATGCCTGGTATCGCCGCAGCCGCGTTGATCTGCTTCATCTTCAGCTGGAACGAGCTCCTGCTGGCCAGGGTGCTCACCAGTACCGTCGCCGGCACGGCGCCAGTGTTCCTGACCGGGTTCGTGACCAGCCAAGGTCTGTTCCTGGCCCAGGTCTGCGCGGCCTCCGTGGTCATCTCGCTACCGGTGCTCATCGCCGGCTTCGCCGCCCAGGACAAGCTGGTTCAGGGCCTGTCGATGGGAGCCGTCAAGTGACCCGACTCGGGCAGGCGACGCTCGGCGACCTCGGCACCGAGGTCAGCGTCCCCGGGTACGAGCGGTCGAAGGTGACCCGGGGCATCGTCCACTTCGGTGTCGGCGGCTTCCACCGCGCTCACGAGGCTATGTACACCGACCGTGTTCTGGAGGAGAACAAGGACGGTCAGGACACCCAGGACACCCAGGACACCGCCTGGGGCATCTGCGGCGTAGGTGTGCTGGAGCACGACCGACGCATCGTCGAGACGCTGAACGAGCAGGACGGCCTCTACACGCTGGTGCAGAAACATCCGGACGGCAGGTTCGAGTGCCGCGTCATCGGGTCGATCATCGAGATGCTGTTCGCACCGGACGACCCCCAGGCGGTCGTCGACGCGATGGCCGACCCCGACACGCGCATCGTCTCGCTGACGATCACCGAAGGTGGCTACCTGGTCAACCAGGTCACCGGTGAGTTCGACGACGACGACGAGTCGATCCAGCACGACCTCACCGAAGGGGCCACGCCGAAGACGGCGTTCGGCCTCATCGTGGCTGCGCTGCAGGCCCGTCGCGAGGCCGGGACCCCGCCGTTCACGGTGATGTCCTGTGACAACCTGCCGGGCAACGGGGACGTCGCCCGCAAGATGATCACCGCGTTCGCCGAGCTGAAGGATCCCGACCTCGCGGCCTGGATGGGCGAGCACGTGCCGTTCCCGAACTCGATGGTGGACCGCATCACCCCGGTGACCACCGAGGACGACATCGCCTCGCTGAAGGAACGGACCGGCGTGGAGGACAGCTGGCCGGTCTTCTGCGAGCCGTTCACCCAGTGGGTCCTGGAGGACCGGTTCGCTTCGGGCCGGCCCGCGTGGGACCAGGCGGGGGTGCAGATCGTCGAGGACGTCGAGCCGTTCGAGCTGATGAAGCTGCGTCTACTCAACGCCGGCCACCAGGCCATCGGCTACCTCGGCTACCTGGCCGGGCACACCTACGCCCACGAGGTGGCGCAGGACGAGCTGTTCGTCGACTTCGTGCTCGGGTACATGGAGCAGGAGGGGTCGCCAACTCTGCCCACCGTTCCGGACACCGACCTCGACGAGTACCGCCGGACGCTGGTCGAGCGTTTCGCCAACCCCGAGGTAAGGGACACGCTCGCCCGGTTGTGCGCTGAGAGCAGCGACCGCATCCCGAAGTGGCTCGTGCCGGTCATCCAGCACAACCTCGAGCACGACGGGGAGATCGAGCGGTCCGCCCTCATCGTGGCGGCCTGGGCACGGTACGCCGAGGGGACCGACGAGAACGGCGAGCCGATCGAGGTCGTCGACCGGCTCAAACGGCGCGTGATGGCGGCCGCGACAAAGCAACGGAACGGCGACCCGCTGGCCTTCCTGCGCGACGGGGACCTCTTCGGTGACCTGGTGACCGACGAGCGGTTCACCGAGGTCTACGCACGCCATCTCGACTCGCTGCACACCAAGGGCGCCCGACAGACGCTCGAGGACGTGGTGGCGTCGTGAGGCGCGGGGAGCGCCCCTGTATCCCAGGCGACGGACCGGACGCTCCGCTCGCTGCGTAGACGGCCGCCGGGCAGTCGTGTGAGGGCGACTGCTCGGCGGCGCACATCGCGCGACGCGCCGGGCGCCGCGGCTAGGGTGTGCCCATGCCGACGAGCGGAACCCCGCGCGACGACGAGAGCAGCGCGGCGTGAGTGACTATGTCGTGTTGGGCTTCGTCGTCCTGCTCGGGGTGGCTCTGGTGGCGGGCGCAGCCGGGACTCGGCGCATGCTCGCCCCCAGCCACGTCACCACGGCCAAGCAGGCGACCTACGAGTCCGGCGTCGACCCCGTCGGGCAGGGGTGGAGCCAAGGCAGCCTGCGCTACCTGGTCTTCGCCTTCCTGTACGTCGTGTTCGCGGTGGACGCGGTCTACCTCTTCCCATGGGCGCTGGTGCTGCGCACCGACCTCGGACTCGCCTCGCTGGTGGAGATGGGCATCTTCATCGGCGTGCTCGTGCTCGGCCTGGCGCATGCCTGGCGACGAGGGCTAGTGACGTGGTGGTAGGCAGATGAGCACCGACCTGCCGATGCCCCGCGTCGGCCCCGCCGCCGACCGGGCCCCGACGGCCGTTCGCGTGGTCCTCAACTGGGGTCGCCGCTACTCGCTGTGGGTGTTCAACTTCGGTCTGGCCTGCTGTGCGATCGAGTTCATCGCGGCGTCGATGGCGCGCCACGACTTCATCCGTCTCGGGGTGATCCCGTTCGCTCCCGGGCCTCGCCAGTCCGACCTCATGGTCGTCTCGGGCACGGTGACCGACAAGATGGCTCCCTCGATCCGTCGGTTGTACGACCAGATGCCCGAGCCCAAGTACGTCATCTCCTTCGGCGCCTGCTCCAACTCGGGGGGCCCCTACTGGGACTCCTACTGCGTCACCAAGGGTGTCGACCAGCTGGTGCCCGTCGACGTGTACGTGCCCGGTTGCCCGCCTCGGCCCGAGGCGCTGCTGCACGGCATTGCCACCCTGCAGTCGCAGATCGCCTCGGCCCGGCCAGGGCAGGCGCGGGACCCTCGAGCCCAAGCCGACGCGGCGACATTGACCCGCGGCTCGGTGGCTCCACCGGCCTCCGGTGAATCCCGATGATCGAGGTGGTCCCAGGCGTGCAGACGCTCCGGGTTGCCCGCGAGGACTGGCTCGAGGAATCTCGCGCGTGCGCCGAGGCCGGCTTCACCTTCTTCGACTGGCTCTCCGCGGTGGACCAGACGGGTGACCGCGGCGACGGCACCACCGCTGAGCCCTCCGAGGCAACCAACGACGACGGTCTCGACGGCGACGGGCTCAACGAGAAGGAGCCCGGCATGGTGCTGGTGGCTCACCTGATGGCGGTCGGTGAGCAGCACCCGCGCCCGCTGGCAAGGATGCTGCTGCGCACCGTGGTGCCCGAGAGCGGGGTCGTAGCCAGCCTGACCCCGCTCTTCGCAGGTGCGGCGTGGCACGAGCGTGAGACCCACGAGATGTTCGGTGTCGAGTTCAGTGGGTTCGACGACGGCACGCCGGGTGGTATGCGACCGCTGCTGTTGCCGCCGGGGTTCGAGGGCCAGCCGTTGAGGAAGTCCTTCGTGCTGGCTGCGCGCGCCTCCAAGCCCTGGCCTGGCGCCAAGGAACCCGGGGAGTCAGGGGAGCCAGGCCAGCAAGGGCAGACTCCTGCTGCCGCCCGGCGCGGCGCTCGCCGACGCAAGCGCCTGCTTCCCCCCGGGGTCCCCGACCCCTCGTGGGGCCCCCGCTCACCCGAGGGTCCGGGGCAGGGCACATCGACACCATGAGCGATGCCGGTCTCCGTTCGGACGGAGCCCAATCCGGCGGTCCCGGCGCGCCTCGCCCTACGACGCGGCATCTGCCCATCGGCACGCGCGATCGATAGGCTGGCCGACGATGCTCGCCGACCTTCCCTTCGCCGTTGAGTCAGCGCTCAAGGCCGTCGTGGTCCTGGGCGCGTTCCTGACCTTGCCGCTCCTGATCGGCCAGACCGAGCACAAGGTGATGGCCCATATGCAGGGTCGCCTCGGGCCGATGGAGGCCGGGTTCCACGGCATCGGCCAGCTGGTCGCCGACGGCATCAAGTTCGCGCAGAAGGAGGACGTCACCCCGGCGGCGGCCGACCGGCATGTCTTCCGGCTCGCGCCCGCCGTCGCGCTGATCCCGTACCTGGTGGCGATGGCCTTGATCCCGTTGTCCGCGACCTGGGTCGCCGCCGATGTCCCCGCCTCGTTGCTGGTCGTGCTCGCGGTGACTTCGGTCGGGGTCATCGGGACGCTGATGGCGGGCCTCGGCAGCGGCAACAAGTACGCCCAGCTCGGGGGGATGCGGGCCGGAGCGCAGCTGGTGAGCTACGAGCTGCCCATGGTGTTGGCCGCAGCGTCGGTGGCCCTGGCCGCCGGGTCGTTGTCGTTGGTGGGGATCACCCAGGAGTGGAGCCCGCTCTGGTTGCTCTGGCAGCTGCCAGGTGCTTTCGTGTTCCTCGCCGCGGCGGTGGCCGAGCTGCAGCGCACGCCGTTCGATGCGCCGATCGCCGACGCCGAGATCGTCTTCGGGCCCTTCACCGAGTACTCCGGACTGCGCTTCGCCCTGTTCCTGCTCGCGGAGTACGCGGGCATCGTCGTCTTCGCGCTGCTCTTCGCCGTGCTCTTCCTCGGGGGTCCGGCGGGTCCCTGGTCGCAGACGCTCGGCCCGGTGTGGACCCTCGCCAAGGGCTTCGCCGTGGCCGTGGTCGTGCTGTGGCTTCGCGTGGCGTGGCCGCGGGTGCGTGAGGACCAGCTGCAACGTTTCGCCTGGACGGTGTTGCTGCCCTTGGCGCTGGGCCAGCTGGCGCTCACCGGAGGAGGAGTCGTGATCTGGGGATGAAGGGCATGCTGAAGGGGTTGGGGACCACAGCCCGGACGTTGGTGACGCGGGCGCATACTCGGCAGTACCCGCACGTCGAACCGGACCTACCGGACCGGTCCCGGGGGGTCATCGCGCTGCTGGCGGACAACTGCACCTCGTGCATGCTGTGCGCCCGGGAGTGCCCGGACTGGTGCATCTACATCGACAGCCATAAGGAGACCACCGAGCCGGGGCCGGAAGGGGGACGGGCGAAGACCCACAACGTGCTCGACCGCTTCGACATCGACTTCTCCCTGTGTATGTACTGCGGTATCTGCATCGAGGTGTGCCCGTTCGACGCCCTCTTCTGGGCACCCGACTTCGCCTACGCCGGGGGTGACATCCGCGCGCTGCTGCACGACAAGGAACGTCTGGGCACCTGGATGGACACCGTGCCGACGGGCGAGCTCCCACCGGCCGTCGCCGCCCAGCGCCACGAGGCGGGCGACGCCCAGGAGGGCCCGTGACGTTGCGCGACGGTGCCTTCCTGGCCATCGGGCTACTCGCCTGTGCGAGTGCCGTGCTCGCGGTGACCTCGCGTCAGGTGCTGCACGCGGCGTTGTGGCTGGTCGTGACCCTCGGTGCGGTCGCCGGGTGCTATCTGGTGCTCGGGGCCGAGCTGGTCGCCCTGGTGCAGCTGCTCGTCTACGTCGGAGGGGTCGTGGTCGTGCTGTTGTTCGCGCTCATGCTCACCCGTTCGGCGGGAGGCAACGTCGCACCCGTCGACGCCTCCAGGCCGCGCCGGTTGCTGGGCGCAGCGGTGGCCGCC
This sequence comes from Ornithinimicrobium sp., assembly GCA_049683875.1. Classification (GTDB taxonomy): domain Bacteria; phylum Actinomycetota; class Actinomycetes; order Actinomycetales; family Dermatophilaceae; genus Ornithinicoccus. The sequence goes on along the minus strand of JBAUJO010000023.1, from coordinate 7,405 downwards.
GGGATCACGCTGTTGCTCGGGGGATCCATGGTCGCTCTGGTGGGCTGGCAGGGTCGGCCGGTCGACGGGCCGGGTAACGCTGTCATCGGTGCGCAGATCTTCGACACCTGGGTCTGGCCCTTCGAGCTGCTGTCGCTGCTGCTGCTGCTGGCGTTGGTCGGCGCCATCGCGGTGTCGCGCGGAGCGGGTGTCACCGAGGACGCCCGGACCCGCGCCGGTGGTGCCCACCGGCCTCCCGAGGAGGTGGACGCCTGATGACCCCGGCCATCCCGGTCCTCGTGGCGGCGGTGCTCGTGGGCACCGGCTGCTACGCGGTACTGGCCCGCCGTCACGCCGTGCTCATGGTGATCGGGGTCGAGCTGATGCTGGCGGGTGCCGGCATGATCCTGATCACGGCGGGCACCTTCAGCCCGGACCGTTACGCCTCCGGTGCTGTGCTGACGATGTTCGTCATCACCATCGCCGCCGCTGAGGTCGTGCTCGCACTGGCGGTCTTCGTCGCGCTGTACCGGGCGCGCGGCCACGTCGACCTGCAGCCCGACGGGGCTGTCGAGTGAACTGGCTGCCCTGGCCCGACGTCACCCTGCCCCACCTGCCGGGGTTCAGCCTGCCCTTGCCCGACATCCCGGTCCCGCCGGGATCTCCGGCCCAGTGGGCGTTGCTGGTCCCGCTCCTGGCCGCGGCCCTCGCGATGGCGCTGCCGGCCCGCTGGCCTCGGTTGGTCGGCTGGATGGTCATCGCAGCCGGCGCAGTCGGCGTCGTTGCTGCCCTGTGGCAGCTGGTCACCGTCAGTGACAGCGGCGCGAGCACCACCGGCACGATCGGCTCGCTGGCGTTCGGTGGCCTCGCCGTCCCGCTGCAGCTCTCGGTGACCGAGCCGCTGGCGTTGACGGCCCTGGTCGTGGCCTTCGTGGCCCTCGTGGTCCAGACCTTCGCCCGGTGGTACCTGTGGTACGACCCCCGCTATCGGCAGTTCGCGGCCGTCATCGCGCTGTTCACCGCGGCGATGATGCTCGTCGTGCACTCCGGGGACGTCGTGCTCACTCTGGTGGGCTGGGAGGTGATGGGCTGGTGCTCCTTCCTGCTCATCGGCCACTACAGCGTCAGGGCCTCCGCCCGCCGGGCGGCGTCCAAGGCGCTCCTGGTGACACGCTTCGCCGACATCGGTTTCGTGCTCGGCGTCATCGCCCTCGCCGCCGGGGCGCGGAGCACGTCGACGGTAGCCATCGTGGAGCACTGGCAGAGCCGCCCCGGACCCGCACTGACCGTGGCCATGGGCCTGCTCGTGGTGGGCGTCGCGGGGAAGTCCGCGCTGGTGCCCTTCCAGGACTGGCTGCCCGACGCGATGGAGGGCCCGACCCCGGCCTCGGCCCTGATCCACGCCGCCACCATGGTGGCCGCCGGGACCGTGGTGCTGGCTCAGCTCTTCGTGTTGCTGCACGCCAGTGACCCGGCTCGGGTGATGCTGGCCCTCCTCGCCGCGGCGAGTACGCTCGCGGCGGCGCTGATGGCCTTCGCCCAGCCCGACCTGAAGCGGCTGCTCGCCTGGTCGACCGTGTCCCAGGTGGCGCTGATGCTGGCTGCGCTGACGGCCATCCCGGCCGGGGACGGAGCAGACGCAGCGCTGCTGCATCTGATCTCGCACGCCTTCTTCAAGGCACTGCTGTTCCTCACCATCGGTTGGCTGGCGGTGCTCACGGGGGGCACGGTGGTGGCCTACGTGGCTTCGGGGGCCCGGCGCTACCGCTCCGTGCGCCGACCTCTCGCCTTCGGACTGCTCGCCCTGGCCGGGGTGCCGCCCTTCGTCGGCTTCGTGTCCAAGGAGCTGATCCTGACCGCTGCGGAGGAGGGGGTGCAGTCCGGCGTCGGGGTCTCGGCGCTGGTCGTGCTCGCGGCCGTCGGCGCGAGCGCGCCGTTGACCGCCGCGTACTGTATGCGCGCCTGGCTCATCCTCGACCGGAAGACCTCGCTCGTGGCCGGGGGGCCGCCGGGTGGCTCGGCAGAGCAGATCGACGACTTCTTCGCCGACCCCCAGGTGCTGGCGGAGGCGATCGGGGTGGAGGAGGCCGAGTCCGCGATCTCCTCCACCGCACGAAGTGGCATCACCTCACTGACGCTGCTGACCGTGCTGGGGGCCGCGCTGCCGTTCACCGCCCTGCTCGACGTCGAGCTGACCTTCAACCTTCCGCTGATGCTCGCCTCGCTGGCGCTGATGGCGGCGGCCGCCGTGGCGGTGTGGGCGGCCTCGCGGGGTGTGCGCTCGCGTGATGCCGCGGCCCGCCTGCCAGGGGCCCTGCAGCTGTTCGCGGAGCGTGGAGCGGGGTTCGACACCGTGTACGAGGTGGTGGTCGTCCGCCCGGTGATGCGTCTGGCTACGGCCGTGACCTGGCTGGACCGGACAGTGCTCGATGCCTACGTCCGTGCGGTAGGCATGGCCCCCGGGTTCATCGGGACCGGGGGTCAGCGGCTCAGCCCGGTCAAGGCCGGGCCCGGGCTGGTGTCGGTGCTGGTAGGGCTGCTCGTGCTCGCGGTGATCGCGGTGGTGCTGCGATGAGCGACTGGGGCCCGTGGCTGTTCGCGACCACCCTCGTTCCGCTGGTCACCCTCGCGGCCGCCCTGTGGGTGGTCGACCGAGTCGGTGAGGGCCTCGGTGAGGTCACGATCAGAGCACTGGCCCTGATGTCCGGTCTGCTCAGCGCGGCGGGTGCCGTGTTCGTGGTGCGCGAGCGCCCGACGCTCGACCTACCCTGGGTGCAGTCACTGGGAGTCCGGCTCGACCTGGCCGTGGACGGCATCAGTGCGCCCCTGGTGCTGCTCACCGCAGGGGTGCTGCTGGTCGTCCTGGCCCTCCCACCCCCGACCGACGTCGACCCTGATGCACCCGTCCCGACCAAACCCCTGACGCCCGAGAGCGCTGAGCCGGGACTGGCGACCTACTACGGATGCCTGCTGCTGGTGGGGTTCGGTGCCCTGCTGACCTTCCTGGCGCGCGACGCCGTTGTCTTCTTCGTGGGCTTCGAGCTCGTCCTGTTGCCGATGTGGGTTCTGATCTCACGGCACGGCGATGCGTCCGTGGCTGCGCAACGGGACGGGGCGGCCATGCGGTTCATCCTGGTCACCGCGGTCGGGTCGACGTTGATGCTCATCGGCATCCTGGTCGTCGCGACCGCGACCGGGACGACGGACCTGGACCTCTGGGCGGCCCAGGGTGGCGCCGCCCTGAGCCGTGGCCAGTCGCTGGCCGCTGCCCTGGCGCTGGTCATCGGGCTGGGCATGAAGGTCCCGATCTGGCCGCTGCACACGTGGCTGCCGTGGGTGCACACCACCGCGCCCACCGCCGGCTCGGTCCTGCTGGCTGCGGTGCTGCTGAAGATGGGCACCTACGGAATCGTGCGGCTGGTGATCCCAGGGGTTCCCGAGGGTTTCGACGCGGTCGCCCCGACCATGGCCGGCTGTGCGGTTGTCGGCATCATCTGGGCCGGACTGGCAGCGCTGGTCGAGACCGACCTGAAGCGGCTGATCGCCTGGTCCTCCATCGCGCACCTGGGCTTCGTGGTGCTGGGTCTGGCCGCGGGCACGGAGACGGGGATGCAGGCGGCGCTGTTCGGCAACGTGGCGCACGGGGTGATCTCGGCCCTGTTGTTCGTCGTGGTCGGTGCGCTGAAACACCGGTGGGGCTCCACCGACCTGCGCACCGCCCGGGCGGCGGTGCGCGAGACCATGCCGAGGCTGGGCCTCGGGCTGGTGGTCGGGATGGCCGCGTCGATGGGCCTGCCCGGTCTGGCGGGCTTCTGGGGTGAGTTCGGAGCGGTGTATGCGGCCTGGGCCCCGGCGCCCAGCCGCCACGACGGATGGTTCACCCTCTTCGCTGTGCTGGCGGCGATCGGGGCGGCGCTGGCCGCCGCGTACTCCGTGCGGGTCGTGCGGGAGGTCTGGGCGGGGGAGCGCACTCGCCCCCGTCTGGCTGACGCCACGGCGACAGAGCAGATCGTCATCTCCGTCTTCGTGGTCGCGGTCGTCGCGCTGGGCGTGTATCCGGTGGTGGTGCTCGATGTCACCGCACCCGCGGTGGAAGGCCTGATCGCGTGGGGGGGAGCGGGGCGATGAGCATCGATCTGAACCTAATGGTGATGTGGCCGGTCCTGGCGCCGGCCCTGGCCGCGGTCGCGGTGCTGGTGCTCGACGTGGTGACTCCTCGCGCGAGGTCGGCGCATCTATGGGTCGTGTCGGCCGGGCTCGCGGTCGGAGCCGCGACCACGGTGCCAGGCTTGGTGGCCGGCCCCGGGCCCACCCGACAAGGCCTGTGTCTGCCCGACGCGAGATGTCTGTACGAGGCCGGCTCGCTGACCTCGGGGCTGCAGCTGTTGGCCCTGGTGACCAGTGCCGTCGTCGTGCTGCTCGCCTGGTCTGACTGGGTGGTCGGCTCCGGCGGGCGGACCGCGGTGTTGTCGGCCCTGGTGCTGGGGGCCACCGCGGGGGTAGTGGCCGTCCCCGCTGCCGGTGACTGGGGCTCGCTGATCGTGGCGATGGAGCTGGCGACCCTACCGTCGGTGGCGCTGGTGGCCCTGGAACACCGGGCCGAGCGCGTTGCCCGTGCCGTGGACGGTGCGGTGGCGCTGCTGAGCACCTCGCTAGTCTCGTTCGCGTTGCTGGTCCTGGGGGCCGCACTGTGGACCCTGGCCACGGGGACGGCGGTGCTGTCGGAGCAGGCGACGCGAAACGCTGCGGACGAGGCCTCGAGCGCGGTCGTGCTGGCCCTGGCGGGAGTCTTCGCCCTGTGCGGGCTCGCCTTCAAGCTCAGCGCGGTGCCGTTCCACTCCTGGACACCGCTGGCCTACCGGGGCGCGGCTCTTCCGGTGACGGTGTATCTGGCGACGACCTCGAAAGTGGCCGCCCTTGGCGGCATCCTCGTGGTGGTGAGCGCCCTCTCCGGGGCCAGTCAGGCCAGCCTGCTGGCGGTGGCTGTCCTCGCGGCGGCGAGCATGACGGTGGGCAACGCGGTGGCGTTGCGGCAGGAGAACCTGGTGGCGCTGCTCGCCTGGTCGACTGTCGCGCAGGCCGGCTGGGTCCTGCTGCCCTTGGCCACCCTCTCCTCCAGGGCCACTCGCGCAGCGGGTGGGTACCTGGCCGTGTACGCGGTCGCCACGCTGTTGGCCTTCGTGGTGGTCAGCGTCGTGGCCCGCCAGCGAGGGCTGCTGCTCTCGGATCACGAGGGCCTGCTGCACGAGCATCCCCTGCTGGCCCTGCCCCTGGGGTTCGGGTTGCTCACCCTGGCGGGTCTGCCGCCTGCGGTGGTGGGTCTCATCGCCAAGATCGTGGTGATCCGGCCGGTGGCCGGCGACGGGCTGTGGTGGCTGAGCGTGGTTGCGGCCCTGAACGTGGCGCTGGGCATCGCGGTCTACCTGCGGTGGATCAGCGTGTTGGCTCGGCGCCGACCTCGTGCCGACGCGCTGACCGAGGCGCAGACCGCTCCGGTCCAGATCGGCGGGGTGCCTCCGGTGTCCGCCGCCCTGGTGGCGCTACTGACGGCCGCACTGCTGTGGACGAGCATCTCGCCGGTCGGGCTCTTCTAGCCGACGACGTGAGAACAGGGCGAGTGGTACGGGTGTGGAGGCGGAACACGCCGCTGCGGTAGAGCGTTTCCCGAGTATGCATCGGCACTTCAACGGTCTGAAGACCGCGTTCCTCTTCGGTGGCATCTTCGCGGTGCTGCTGGGCCTGGGCGCCGTGATCGGCAACGGACGGTTCATCTGGCTCTTCGCCCTCATGGGTGTAGCGATGACCGCCTACGGCTACTGGAACTCCGACAAGCTGGCCATCAAGGCCATGCGCGCCTACCCGGTCACCGAGCAGCAACAGCCTGAGATGTACCGCATCGTGCGTGAGCTGTCGGCCCGCGCGGCTAAGCCGATGCCGCGGTTGTACGTCAGCCCGACCGCCGCCCCCAACGCGTTCGCGACGGGACGCAACCCGCAGAACTCCGCCGTCTGCTGCACCGACGGCATCCTGAGCCTGCTGAACGAGCGGGAGCTGCGAGGGGTCCTGGGACACGAGCTGATGCACGTCTACAACCGGGACATCCTCACCTCCTCGGTGGCAGCGGCCATCGCGGGTGTGATCACGTCGGTCGCGCAGATGACCATGTTCATGTCGGTCTTCGGCGGCAACAGGGAGGGCGGCGGCAACCCGATCGCGCTGCTGGCGACCGCGCTGCTGGCACCCTTTGCGGCGACGGTGATCCAGCTCGCGATCAGTCGCACGCGAGAGTACGACGCGGATGAGGACGGTGCGTCGCTGACGGGTGACCCCTTGGCGTTGGCCTCGGCGTTGGCCAAGCTCGAGAGGGGCACGGCCGCAGCCCCGCTGGCGCCGGAGCCGAGGGTTCAGAACGCGGCGCACATGATGATCGCGAACCCCTTCCGGGCCGCCGACGCCAAGAGCCTCTTCGCTACCCACCCGCCGATGCAGGAGCGCATCGCCCGTCTGGAGGCGATGGCCGGAGGCCCCACCCACTACTGAGCCTTCACCGCCGAGCAGACTGACCACCCCGGCCGAACTGCTGCTGCACCGGTTGACGCCGGTGTCGGCATCAAGTACAACTAAGTCCAACCGAATGCCATCAAGTGCAAAACGGAGGGGTCCGATGTCGCGTGCACTGCTCGCCGGTGTCGATGTCGGCACCACGTCGGTCAAGGTTCTCCTGATGACCCACGACGGCACCGAGCTCGCCCTCGGTCGCGCGCCGACTCCCTGGCAGCAGCGAGACGACCGGGCTGCTACCACGGCCGAGTCACTGACGTCGGCCACGCGCGCTGCCCTCGCAGACGCTCTGGCCCAGTGCCCCGACGACCGCGTGCTCGCGATCGGGGTCGCCAGCATGGCCGAGTCCGGAGTGTTGACCGACGACCGTGACGAGCCCGTCGCCCCCGTGATCGCCTGGCACGACCGTCGAGACGAGGCCGAGCTCGAGGTGCTGACCGCGGATTTCGGCGCGGAGTTCTCGGCTCGGACCGGGCTCCCACTGTGGACGCAGTGGTCGCTGACCAAGCACCGTTGGCTGCGAGCACATCACGAGCCGACGGCCCGTGCCACCAGGCGGTACAACATCGCGGAATGGATCGTCAGAGGCCTGGGCGGGGATCGCGTGACCGAGCTCTCGCTGGCGGCCCGTACCGGGTGGCTGGACCTGCATACCCTGCGACCGTGGGCGGCCACGCTGGACTGGGCCGGCGCCAGACCCTCCGTCTTCGCCGAGCTCACGACGGCTGGAGCGCCGATGGGCACCGCCACCACCTCAGGCGAGCTGTCCGCGATCGACGGCGCCGCCCTGACCGTCGCCGGTCACGACCACCAAGTCGCGGCGGTGGGTCTGGGGTGCCACCGCCCCGGGGACGAGTTCGACTCC